>JASJED010000238.1 GCA_030065585.1 Desulfobacterales bacterium
CGGAGCGGTATTCTTGCTGGCCCTGATCGTGGCCCTGGCCCTGCCGCCGGTTTACAAGGCCACTTCCACGATCCTGATCGAGGAGCAGGAAATTCCGGCCGACTACGTCATCACCACCGTAACCAGCTATGTGGAACAACGGCTCCAAACCATCAATCAACGCATCATGAGCACCACGCGACTGCTGGAGATCATCGACCGTTTCAACCTTTATGCGGATCTGCGTGACAAGCGTACCACCGAAGAGATTGTGGCTGAAATGCGCGAAGACGTCATGCTGGAACCCATCAGCACCGATGTGGTCGACAAGCGCACGGGGCGGGACATGACCGCCACGATCGCCTTCACCCTCTCCTACGAAGCCAAGGAAGATCCAGCCACTGTCCAGCGGGTCGCCACCCAGTTGACCTCGCTCTTCTTGGAAGAAAATCTGATGGTCCGTGAACGCCAGACCATGGAGACTTCCCAATTCTTGAAGGATGAAACGGAAAGGGTCAAATCGCAATTAGAGACCACCGAGGCCGAAATCGCCGCATTCAAAGAGGGGCACATTAACGAACTACCTGAAATGCTGCAGTTGAACATTCAAAAACTCAGCGACACCGAACGCAATATCGAAAGACTTCAGGAAAACCTGCGCGCCTTGAAAGAAAAGGAGGGTTATCTGCAGTCTGAATTGGCCACGACCCCCCGGGAATGGTACCAGAATTGGATCGCGCAGAAGGATGAAGATGTCAAACGCCTCGAGTATCTCGAAGTTCAATTGATCACACTCAAAACCCGCTATTCGGATGAATACCCGGATGTTATCAAAACGGGGCAGGAAATCGAAAAAATCAAGCAGCGCCTCGACGCCGCAGGCATCGACTATTCGCGCAAAAGGGAAGAGGATAAGCCAGAAAACCCGGCCTACATCAATCTGTCGGCCCAGCTCAGCGGGACAAGGTCTGAAATCGAGACCGTCCAGCGGATGATCGTTATCAACGAGGCAACGGCCGAGAAATATCGCCAACGCATCGCCGCCACGCCCACCGTCGAGGAGGTGTATACGGAACTTCTGTCCCGGCAGACCAATATTCGGGCAAAATACAACGACCTGCTGCAAAAGACCATGGAGGCCGAGGTGGCCCACGGACTCGAAAAGGGCCAGAAGGGTGAGCGCTTCACCCTGATCGACCCGGCCCGGCTGCCGGAAAAGCCCTTCAAACCCAACCGCCTGGCCATCGTTTTGATCGGCCTGGTGTTGGGCATCGGCGTTGGTACGGGATGGGCCGCGCTGCGCGAATTTACCGACGATGCCGTGCGCAACGCTGAAATGCTGACGCGCCAGACTGGTTTTCCGGTCCTCTCGGGGATCCCAGCCATCGTGACACCGACGGAGATCGCCCGCCTGATCAAGATGCGCCGGATTAAAATCATATCAGCTGTTGCGGCCATTCCCCTTGGCGTGATCATTTTTCATTTCCTGGTGATGGATCTGGATATTTTCTGGGTAAAATTGATGCGGCGACTTGCACTCTAAGATCGGGCCACGGGAATGCGAAACAAAACGATCGGTGAAATGCGGACCAACCTGCAGATATCGGAAAAGAAGCAAATGGTGACCAAAGTGCTTAAAAAACTGAAGAAAGTCGAATCGCCCCCCCAGAGAGGCCAAACAACCGATACGGCTGATGGGTCGGACGGCCATACGCTAGGATGGAATTCACCGGCCTACACCCAGTCCGAAAAGATTAAGTTGAATCCGGCCGTGCTGACCGCCAACCGCTTAATCTGCATCGATCCCGGCTCGCCGATCGTGGAGCACTATAAATTGCTGCGCACGCAGATCCTGCAGCGCACGCGGGCCAAGGGCTGGAACACGATCATGATTACCAGCCCCAACCCGGGCGAGGGCAAGACCACGACGGCCATCAATCTGGCCCTGACCTTCGCCCGTGAATTCAGCAACACGGCCCTACTGGTGGACGCCGATCTCAAGCAGCAGGCCATCCACAAGAAGCTGGGCTACACCAGTCCGGCCGGCTTGAGCGATTATCTCCTCTACGACACTCCCATGAACGATTTGATCGTTTGGCCCGGCATTGAAAAATTGACCATCATCTCCGGTGGTCGTACCATTGACAATAGTACCGAACTGCTGGGCAGCAGCCGCATGGGTGAGCTCGTGCACGAAATGAAAACCCGCTACGACGACCGTTATGTGCTCTTCGATGTCCCGCCGCTGATCAATGTGGCCGATGCCGTGGCCTTTGCCCCGATTGTGGACGCCATCCTGATCGTGGTCGAAGACGGCAAGACGTCCAATCACCAGATCAAAACGGCCCTTCAAATGATTCCCCAGGAAAAGTTCCTGGGTTTTGTGATGAACCGCAAACAATAATTTTTTTAAAACCCGCGATCAGGCGGAATGAAGTCCCTCCGTCCATGGTGATCGCAACCCAATGATCAACTGTCAAGCGAGGGCAGCGCCATAAAGCGCTGCCCTTTTTTTATTTTGCGCAGCAAGCACCTCGGCGTCCCACTTGCCTGCTGCGTGGTAATCACCTATTAAAACCATAGGCCCGCGAATGAACGCATCCGATTCACCGTAATCGCCAAACCACCGGTGCCCTATCCCGGATATTTCAAGTATATTTTTTACCATCAAAGAAAATATTCATGAAATATTCGGGCTCGATACTTGCCATGAAAACCACTACACTCCCACAAACGGCCGCCGCTCTCGAGCGGCGCATCAAACAGCAGGTGATTGGGCGGCCACAGCGCTTTTTCGCCGTCACGGCCCCTGGCCTGGAAACGCTTTGCCGTCATGAACTGCTCACCCTGCCGGGTGCCTTGCTGGTCACCGGCATCGAGAAAGGCGGGGTGGCTTTCGAGGGCCGGCTCCACGAGGTCTACGAAGCCAACCTGCGCTGCCGCACCGCCCACCGCATCCTGATGCGGATCAAGGCGTTTCGGGCCGCGAACTTTGAAACCCTGGTCCGCCAAACCGCGGCCCTTCCCTGGGAGCTCTATCTGCAACCGGGCTGCGCCCCCGAGATCAACGTCAGTGCCCGCCAATCACGCCTCTATCATTCGGCCGCCGTGGCCGAGCGCATCCAGCAGGGCATCCAGACACGATTGGCCGCCTTGACAACGTCCGATTCTCAGGGCACGACGGGCAAGGCCGTGGCGCGCATTCATGCCCGTCTGACCCACGATCACTGCCTGCTTTCCATCGACAGCAGCGGCGCCAATCTGCACAAAAGGGGCCTCAAGCGGCAAGGCGGCCAAGCCCCGTTGCGCGAAACCCTGGCGGCCGCCGTACTCATGCGGGCCGGCTACCGAGGACGGGAAATTCTCTGCGACCCCCTGTGCGGCAGTGGTACCTTCGCGCTCGAGGGAGCCCTGATGGCCAAAAATATCCCGCCGGGGTGGTTCCGTGAATTTGCCTTCCAGGATTGGCCGGCCTTCCGGCCAGGGCGCTGGCGCCACATCCGCCGCACGGCCGCACCGCCGGACATGGCCTTTGCGCAGCCCACGATCTTGGCCTCGGACCGCAACGCCGCGGCCATCCGCAAGCTGCAGCAAACCCTGGCCGCTTACGGGATGGACGATGTCGTTCGGGCCGCGCAGCAGGATTTCGACGATCTCAAGGGAGAATCCCTCAGTCCGGCCGGCGGCATCGTCGTGCTCAACCCGCCTTATGGCAAACGCCTCGGTTCGCGCCGCATGGCCGAGGAGACCTACAGGGCGATCGGCCGTCGACTGCAATCCCATTTCAGGGGCTGGCGAGCGGCCGTGCTGGCCCCCAACCGGCGTCTGGCCGACCTTCTCGGTTTCAGGGCCCGCCGTTTCACAATGTCGCATGGCGGCCAGCCCGTCCATGTACTGGTGGGAACCATACCGCTATGAAAACCAAAATCCCTTTTGCCTGTCCCCTGGACTGTTTCGACGCCTGCGGCCTGCTGGCGATCGTCGAAAATGGCCGGGTAACCGCCATCCAGGGCGACAAGGCCCATCCGCTCACCCGGGGCAAAGCCTGCACCAAAGGCAAGCAACTCCTGGAACGCCTTAATCACCCCGAGCGGCTGCGCCAGCCGCTGCGGCGCACGGACAACGGCTGGAAACCCGTTTCCTGGAAGGCGGCCATCGACGAGATCGCCCGCCAAATCGAACGGGTCTGCCGTCGATGGGACAGCCGCGCCATTCTCTACTATGCCGACAGCGGCTATGGCGGGGTCGTCAAATCCGTGGACCACATGTTCTTCAATCATCTGGGCGGCGTTTCGGTACCACGCGGCAGCCTGTGCTGGGCGGCCGGCATTGCCGCCCAACGCTATGATTTCGGCGATGTGCGCGGGCATGCCCCCCATGACATCGCCCAGGCGCGCACTGTCCTGATCTGGGGGCGCAACCCCCTGGACACCAGCCCCCACCTGATCCCCTTCCTGGAAACCGTGCGCCAACGCGGCGGGCAACTGGTGGTCATCGATCCGCTGCACACCGCCACCGCCGCCTGGGGGGACCGCCATATTCGCCTAAGACCCGGTAGCGACGGTGCCCTGGCCCTGGCAATCGCCCGGTATTTGATCACCACCGGCCGCATCGACCGATCCTATATCGATCGGCACACAATCGGTTTCAGGCGTTTCCGCGAAAGTCTGCGGGGATTCGACCTCGAGACGGCCTCGGCCGCCACCGGCATCCCGGTGGACGCCATCATTTCGCTGGCCCAGGCCTATGCCGACGACCGTCCGGCCAGCATCATCATCGGCTACGGTTTGCAGCGCTATACCAACGGTGGTGAGACCGTACGCGCCATCGACGCCCTGGCCGCCCTTACAGGCCAGATCGGCATCTCCGGGGGCGGGGCCAATTTTGCCAACCGCTCGATCCGCCGGCGCATGCACCCCGACGCCCTGGCCAGCGAATCCCATGCCGTCCGGCGACGGACCTTCGCCCTGCCGCAGATGAGAAGCTTCCTTGAAGCCGCCCAGGATCCACCGGTGGCGATGATGATGATCGCCAAGGCCAACCCGCTGGTCCAGATGCCCGACCTCAATCGCCTGCGGCGGGCTTTTGAGGGTGTGCCCTTCAAAGTCGTCGTGGATCTTTTCATGACCGATACGGCCCGGGCCGCGGACCTGGTGCTGCCCGCGACCCATGTGCTGGAGGAGGAGGACCTGGTTTTCTCCTCCATGTTCTCGCCTTATCTGAACTACTCCCGCCGGGTGGTACAACCGCCGCCGGGGATCATCGGCGAGTATGATCTTTTCCAGCGCCTGGCCCGCCGGATGGGGCTCGGGGGCTACCCGATCATGCCGCCCTCCGCCTTTCTGCAGCAGACGGCCCAGCCGCTTCTGGAGGAACTCGATTTGGACTGGGATGACCTCAAAAAAGGGGCCATCCGCATCCCGCAGGATGATATTCCCTGGGAAGACGGCGACTTTGCGACCCCCTCCGGAAAATTTGAGTTCTACTCGGCAAAGGCCGAGGCGGATGGGCACGCCCCCCTGCCCGTGTTTGTCCCGCCGGCCGAACCGAGCCGGGTGTATCCGCTACGGTTGCTCACCACCCACTACCGGCACGCCATGCATTCCCAGCAATTCATGGACCGCCACGATCGCCCCGCGGTTTACCTCAATCCACAGGACGCCGCCCAACGGGGCATCACCGCCGGAGAGCGGATTTCCCTCGAAAGCCCCCAGGGCCGGCTCGCCGCCACGGCCATGGTGACGTCCCGGGTCCCCACCGGCGTGGTGCACATCTACCAGGGCTGGTGGCCGCACAGCGGCGCCGTCAATACCCTGACCGTCGACAGCTTGTCGACGATGGGCGCGAATGCCGCCTATTTCGATACTTTCTGTCAACTAAAACCAGACCCGGTATCCCACGGCGATACCACTACCACTTCCAGCAAGGAGAGACCCGATGTCCGCCCAACCGACTGATCAAGGCACCGCCATCCTGACCCATTTTCTGCTGCCCGAAGATGCCAACCCGGCCGGCAATGTCCACGGCGGGGTCATCATGAAACACATCGACAGCGCTGCCGGCGTGGCGGCCTTTCGCCATGCCCGCCGCAACGTGGTCACGGCCTCCATCGACCGGCTGGATTTCGTCCAGCCGGTCTTCGTGGGCAATCTCTTGATCTTAAAAGCCAGCGTCAATCTGGCGGGCCGCACCTCTATGGAAGTGGGCGTGCGGGCGGAATCCGAAGATCTGTTGAGCGGCCAGATCCGGCACGTGGCCTCAGCCTATCTAACCTTTGTGGCCCTGGACACCAATGGGCACCCCACCCATGTCCCGGCATTGCGCCTCAGCGATGACAAACGGATCAAACGTCACCGCATGGCCCAGGCCCGGCGCAAAGCCCGCCTGGCCGAGAAAAAACGGGAAGCCGCCTGCGACAAGGATCCGGATGACTGCACACCCTGACGGCCGACAACCATAAACGGCACGCCGCGCAACCCCACAGTAGGCCGGCCCCTGAAAAACAGCGATGGAGACGGGTCGCGCGCCCTTCGCCTGGCGCCGCGCCGGCCAGGCACCATCAGGTTATCGACAAGGGACCACCGGCGAGCGTCACTTGGCGCTTTATTTCCGCTCAAAAAGACTTATGATCTTGTGCAGTATTCCGCAACTTTAACCAAGGAGGAAAACATGGCCCAAGTAACCCTGAAGGGTAATCCCGTGCAAACCATCGGCAACCTGCCCGCCGTCGGCGAACAAGCCCCCGGATTCACGCTGGTCAACAAAGAGCTCCAGGAAATCTCCCTCAAAGACTACGCCGGCCAAAAGGTCGTGCTGAATATCTTTCCCAGCGTGGACACGCCCACCTGCGCCATGTCGGTTCGCCGTTTCAACGCCGAAATCGGAAAACGCGACAATGCCGTGGCAGTCTGCGTCTCGATGGACCTGCCTTTCGCCCATGCCCGCTTCTGTGGTGCCGAAGGTCTCGAGAAAGTGGTTTCGGGCTCAGCCTTCCGTAACACCGCGTTCGGCGAAGACTACGGCGTGGGCATCACGGACGGTCCCCTCCAGGGGCTGTTCGCCCGGGCCGTGGTGGTGGTGGACGAAAATGGCAAAGTCGTCTACAACCAACTCGTTTCCGAAATCGCCGAAGAACCCGACTATGACGCCGCCCTTGGGGCCCTGTAGGGGGACCAAGCGCAGATTGGCGGAATTTAATGTTTACGGACGGCTGGTTCACCAGGCCATCAGCCTGCACCAGCCCGGCATCACGTGGAACGTGATTTATGTACCTGGCGGCCCTCCCTGAAAAACAATGGTTCCGTTTCGTGATCCGCGAATCCTACTGGGATCGGAACTGCTATCGCAGTCGCGACCTCGTCGACTTGGGCTGCGACCCAACCGAGCACATCGTTTATCCCGGGGGGCGGGCGTACTACGTCGATCCGGAGCTGGAGGACCTGATTCTGGATCAAGGCGGCACCTTTGACGCCGACGAGCTGGAAGATCTTTTCTGGCCGTTTGTGGATGAAGACGTGCGCTATGCCGTCGGGTCATTCCGCCGGCGGCGGCAGCCCCCCGAACGGAAGATTGATCGTGATAAACGCCTAGCGGTCCATCTCTTCGACAAGCGCCGAATACACTTTCTGCGCTTTGGCCAGATGGACCAGGGCTACATCGGCCGGGTGCCGGCCAAGATCTTTCGCCCTATACGCAACCGTTCGCGCGACGAAATCGAACAATACTTTTTCCAGGCCGAACGCATTCTGAAACCCTATGAGCGCAAGGCGTATGTCTATGTGATCTTCGACCTGCAGCGCTATTTCACTGAACTGTGCGCCAAGACCATGCCCCAGGGCCTCA
>JASJED010000239.1 GCA_030065585.1 Desulfobacterales bacterium
GGTACCTATTGATCGGGTTTATGTTCTTTGCCTGCTTTGGTTTGCTGACCAAAGGCCTCGGTATGCTGGGGATCATCGGGGCCGTGCCGGCGTGGTTGAACGGCCTGGTCTTCGTGGTCATTTTTGCCGGCGTTACCCGCTCGATCATTAAATTTACCCGGTCCGGGTCCTAAGGAGGTAATCGCATGAACACACCCGAGCTTCCCAAAATGCCGCGCGCCCAAACCATCTACGGCGCTATCGTGTACTGGGTCACCATACTGTCGTGCATCATCTGCATGATCGGTCCGGTTGTATCGGTGGCCTCGCCAGACAACAATGTCCTCGATCCCTACAAACTATTCAACGCCATCTTCGAAGGTAAAGACGCCGAAACCGTATGGCAGGAGGTGGGGGGGGATTTTCCCGGAGGTCATTTTTACCTGAAACACATGACCTACGGTGACGGTCTAACCCAAGTCGGGCTGGCCTTGGGCTGCAGTGTCGCCTTGTGGGCCTTGATTGCCTCAGCTATTTCCTACGCCGCCGACAAGATCTATTTTTACACGGCGCTTTCGCTTTGGGTGGCCGGCTTGGTGGCCTTGTCCATGGTGGGCATTGTCGGCATGCATTGACAAACACAAGGACCGCTCATTTTCGGGCTTGATGTTCTATGTTTAGTGATGAGCATCCAAATCGAAGCTGATCATTCCTGCCGCTGCGTGGGCGCACGGCAGGCCAAGTATCGGAGGGTATGAATATGGTGCAGGATTATAACGATTGCCCCCTGACCCGGGGCGAACGCATTCTCGTGGCGGTCGACGGCTCCAAATTCAGTGACGCGGCCGTTGAACAGGCCGTCAGCCTGGGCGGTATCTGCAACAGTCAAATTTTCATCATCAGCGTGGTCGATCTCTATCCGGAGCAGATGGCCGTGGCACCGGCCCTGGTGGAGAAGATGTCGCAAGAGGTCCGTGAGCATCTCGACCATGCCGCCGAAAAAGTTGAAAGGGCCAATATCGCCTGCGAAACGATTGTCCATATGGGCGGCAAACCCCACGAATTCATTGTTCAGGAAGCCCGGGAGCGATCTGTGGATCTGATTATCATGGGAACCAAGGGCCTGACGGGACTGGACCGGGTGATTTTGGGCAGCGTGGCACAGAATGTTATCGGCCACGCGCCGTGCGCGGTCCTCGTGGTGCCATACAATGTATAGACCAGGGGGCTAAATTTGAGGCCCAATCGGCATGCAATCGGTTTCTGAGATATGAATTCGCAGGTCGTATCCGGCGCGGCCGTTTCCGAACGCCGGTGCGCGTAACGATATCCGGAATAAGCCTTGCGTCAGGGGTCATCCTCATAACACCGGGTCAAAGGTGATTGTCCATGGTCCTAGGTTGCAGGACCGACCCGCCCTAACAACGTTCGCTTAAAGGGGGTCAAATGAAAACATACAACTTGCAAGATATCATGGTCCCGCTTTCGGAATATGCCACCGTGTCCGAGGAGGCAACCCTGTTCGAGGCGGTGGCGGCACTGGAAGAAGCCCAACAAAGTTTTGATAAAGCGCGGTATCGCCACCGGGCCATTTTGGTATTGGATAAAGCGCAACAGGTCATCGGCAAATTGAGCCAGTTGGACGTGCTCAAAGCCCTTGAGCCCAAATACCACGAGATGCTGGATCGCCGCCATTTGTGGACTTACGGATTTACGGCGGAGTTTATGAAGTCAATGCTTAAGGACTATCACCTCTTCGATGGGCCCATGCAGGATATCTGTCGCAAAGCCGGTGCCCAAAATGTTAAAAAGTTCATGCATTGGCCCGCCGAGGAAGAAATCATCGCCGCGACGGCTTCGCTGGATGAAGCCATTCATCAGATGGTTTTGGGGCAACACCAGTCCCTTCTGGTGTTCCGGGATGAGCGCATCGTGGGCATCTTACGACTGACGGATATTTTTGCCACCATTCACCAAGTCATGATGGCATGTGAACGTTAGCGATCTAAGACAGGCGGTAGTGCGGCCACCGTCACGCATCTTCAATTGTTTCACCTGCGCAAACACGGGATCGCTGTGAATGCGTTGCCCATGTGCGGCCGTCTTTGAGCCGGTTCACAACACCGCCAGGGCACTTCGATTTTTTTTTAGATAGATTTCAGTATTTACCATCCGACAGCCAAGGCGCGGAACCTGACACCTGTGCCCAGAGCCAGGCCCCCTTAACCAGCAACCGGTAGGATTGGATGTCCCCCCCCATCCGGCCTCTAGCCCGGCAGAGCGCCTCAGCCCGTCTTTTTAGGAAAGATCATCTTGAAAACCGAGCCGGCACCTTCTTTGGACTGGAACTTTAATTGGCCGCCTGATTTTTCGATGAATTTCTGAACCATGGGCAAGCCGAGGCCCGTGCCTAACGATCCTTTTGTGGTAAAGAACAATTCCAGGACCTTGCCTTTTTTCTTGTTGGGAATCCCGCAGCCGTTATCGGCGACACTGACGATCAGCTGGCGATCCTTGCGCACGGTGGTTCTGATTCGGATGCGGCCTTTCTTTTTGTCCCGCACCGCGTCGGCGGCATTCAGAACGAGGTTGAGCAACGCCCGCTGGAAATGGACCTCATCGAGGGGCCAGAGAGGATTTTGGCTGGTCAGGGCGTATTTCAGTTGCAGACCGTCACGGGAAAAACTGTCTTCAAACACTTGACGATTGGCGCGGATCAGCTTGTTGACGTCGACATGCTTGACATACAGCTCGTCTCCCTTGGCGTATTCCAACATGTCGTTGGCCAGTCGACCGAGACCCGAAAAACTCTGCGCGATCCACCGCCATTTATCGACAATCTGGGGATAGTCCTTTTCTTTGATATGGATATCCATCAATTGGGCGGCGCCCGAATGGACGGCCATCAAATTCTTGATATTGTGCGCCAGATTGCTGACCGTCAAACCGATCGCCGCCATGCGTTCATTGCGAAGCAATTTTTTTTGCAGACGGATGTTGTCGATATTCAGGGCCATTTCGTTGCCCACCGCCGATGCAAATACCGCGTCGTCTTTGGTAAACGGGTTGAGCAGACTATTGGACTGGGCATACAGCAAACCAATAACGTTGTTCTTCCCGGTAATCGGCACACAGATGATCGAGCGCAGATCTTGGATGCGGATCGAATCCGAATTCTGAAAGCGCTGATCCGCACTGATATTCTGGCTGACCAAAGTAACCCTCTCGGTTAGAACCCATTCAAAGACCGTGTGGCTGACGGGTATGGCATCGCCAACCAATTGCTGTGGATCGCGTAACTTGAAGGCAACGACGTTGTACGTCTCATCGGGCACCGACCGTTTGACCACCAGCGCTTTTTCGGCGGCGGGGATCGCCTCCATGATAAGCGCGATACCCTCATCATAGACATCTTTGATTCGAGAAGTGTTGCGCAGGTTTTCGCTCAACTGATAGAGCAAGGCCAGCCTGGGCAGGGCTAATGGATCGGGAGACGGGGTATCGGTATGGTCGTCGGCAACCGGATTTAAAAAGCCTCGGGCCGCATCATCGGCGTTTTGCGCCCAGACATCGGACAGATCCATCTCTTCCGGACTGATGGCGATGGTTTCCGAAGTGTCAATCGAAGGTTCGACCGGCAAATCAACCGCCGGTTCCGCTTGCACCAAAAACAAAAAGGTTCGATTGCCAATGGCGATTTTATCGTGGCTATTCAGGGGGGCTTTCCGGATGCGCTCGCCGTTCAGAAAAGTTCCATTCTGCGAACCCAGGTCTTCGATTGCGTAAAGGCCGTCGGTTGAATGAATACAGGCATGTTTGCGCGAAATGGACTTTTCGGCAATCTGGATATGGATACCCGCTTCAGGGCTACGTCCGATAACGGTATGGGCCGCCTCGATCAAGACCGGTTTGGCAAAGGACTCGATGGGATAGGGGATTAAATAGGCCATCTGGTCTTCATGTTTTTGCATACCCACTATTGAAAACCTTACCGTTTGAAATTTAGGCGGCTTTTGATGTCGGTCCGATTACGTATGAGAAGGCCGCCTGTCAATCCAGTGCTCTGATCATACCAATTCCCGTATTATCAATCAAGTTTACAAGGTACGCCCCTAAAGCTAATTTGATGAAGGATTCGTAAAAAGTCATCTTTTAGACGGTTCCGAAAAAAGTTCGAGATACGGCATGAAATGCCCGAGGAATGAGGCGTACTCGCGGTACGCTGACTGACGAGGGCTGAAGCGTAACGCCGATATCGGACTTTTTACGGGACCGTCTTTGATGCATCCCAAATCTTTACCCGCCCAACCCAACAGTCTAGGCCCGCCCCTAACTTTAATGCCACCAAAACGGGGAGGCTGATTTGAAACTCCCACGGCTAACGAAATTGGTATTCGCGATCATGGGGCTCATGTTTTCAGGATGTGCCACGACAGACCCTGGACAGCCACCTAAAAACACAAGACAGGTTGAATTTAGAGCACCTGACGTCGGAACTCAGGCCGAATGGGAATCCGTTGCCAATGGTGAAGAAACCACTTCCGTTGTTTTTTTTGCCAAGGAAGTAATTGACGGGGAAATGTCCTATTGCTGGTAGAACCCGGAGAAGCAGGTTGCCTCTGTTTTCGACTTGGCAACCATGAGCTTCAAGGGAAGGTGGTCTCTGAAGAACGGGGAGTGGCTTGCACGTTCGACCAAAAGCGGTCGCTGCATGATTCAAGGGCTGTTCGACGTATCATGCTAGGATGGCATGCTTTGGCGCCTTCTGGCGATTCTCAATAATCTTTATGATTTCTCTTATATAGGCACACGCGCATTGGGCGTGACAAGGCTTCAGGCTTCTTTGGTGGAGGCCGAAACCCGGACATTGATCGCTGCCGGTGGCGCGCGCGGCAAAGACGGGGCCGTCTCAGACTTTAATCATGGCACCTCAGTTCCTAACCTTCGGACACCCACCCTGACCCTTCTACCTAATCATCCGTGTACATCGCGTTGATCGCTTCCTCGTATTGAGCGATTGCCACATTTTTCTTGAGTTTCAACGTTGGCGTCAGTAGGCCGTTTTCGATGGTGAACTCTGGCACAATGGTAATCTTCTTTATCTTTTCGAACCTGGCAAATGCCTTATTCTTCTCGGCTACTTCATTTTCGATCATGGCCTGCACCTTATCGTTGGCAATCAACTCTTCCGGCGAGTTGAAAGAGATACCCTGGGCTTGTGCCCATGCCGGCACATTGACAGGATCGAGGGTGACGAGCGCACTGAGGAAATTCCGCTTATCGCCAATGATGCATATCTGATTGATGTACTTGGAGGTGGCGATGACCCCTTCTATGGCGGACGGTGCAATGTTTTTACCGCCGGCAGTGATAATAAGATCCTTTTTGCGACCAGTGATTTTCAGGAAATTTTCGTTACCGATCTCACCCAGATCACCGGTGTACTGCCAACCGTCAGGTGTTATCGTTTCAGCCGTCTTTTCCGGCATTTTGTAGTATTCCTTCATAACGTTTCGGCCGCGATACATCACCTCTCCATCGTCAGCGGTTTTCTGCTCGATACCGGGGCCTGGAGGGCCGACCCAGCCGAAACGATAGTTGTCGTGCCGGTTGACATTTGTAAAAGATGTGTTTTCCGTCATACCGATGCCCTCAAGAATCAGAATGCCGGCGGCGTGGAAGAATTTGGCAATGGAGGGATTCAAAGGTGCTGCCCCGCTGATGCACCATTTGACCCTTCCGCCCAGAGCGGCCTGGACCTTGCTGAAGACCAGCTTAGTGGCTAATGCATACTTGATTCCTAGCCCCAAGGAAATAGGCTGTTTATTTAGTTTGCAATCACTGACTGCTTCTCCGACTTGACAGGCCCACCGAAATATTTTCAATGCGGCGCCGCCCTTGGCTTCTGCGCCGCTAATGACCTTTGAGTAGACCTTTTCGTAGATACGGGGCACGCTGGCAAACCAGTGAGGACGCGCCACGCCGATATCTTCGACGATGGTTTCCATGCTGCGCGTGAATGTCGTTGCACACCCGGTGAGCAAGGAGGCATAGACACAGATGCGGGCGAAAACGTGGGCCAGCGGCAGGAATAAAAAGGCCTCATCCCCTTCGTAGAGATTGGAGCTGCCTTTCACCGACTGGGCCGTAAAAGTGATGTTGTCGTGGGTCAGCACCGCACCTTTGGGAATCCCTGTTGTACCCGAAGTGTAAACGATGCCCGCCGGGTCTGACGGCGTAACGGCGTCTGTCCTTGAGTCGAAATCAGCATCGGTGACATCTTTGCCCAATGCCAGAAAGTCTTCGAAGCTGATGACCCAATCGTCAGTCGGTACGTCTCCGGCAAACAAAATCACCTTGCGGATTTCGGGAATCTCGGCTCGGATTCCCATCAACTTATCCAGTTGTGCATTGTCCTCGGCAAAAATCACCACCGCATCCGAGTGATCGACGATATAAAGGACATCCTTTGGCAGGTTGGACTGGTAGATGCCAACAGTCACTGATCCGATGCTGGTGATGCCCATATCGCAGAGCACCCATTGATAGCGCGAATAGCTGAGAATGCTGACCTTGTCGCCTTTTTCCACCCCCAGTGCCATAAGCGATTTACCAACCTGTCGGACCTGGCCGTAAAATTGGTTCCAGGTCACCGAATCGGTTAGCCCAGGTTCCTTAAACCACCGGTAGGCACTGCTCTCGCCATAGCGGTCGACCGTTTCGGTAAGCATGGCGTAAATGTTGGAATAATTAACAAACTCCATAGCGTCTCCTCCCCCTTTGCGCGGCAGAGGCCTGCCGCAGTCTTTAGGCATGGCACGTAAGCCCTTTAGATATCGTCTCCTTCAGCTATCGATTGAAGCTTGCCACCGCACTCGCCGCTAACCTTAAAGTCGGAAGGGTTGATGAAATTGCATTGGCTGCAAATCAATTGATGGGCGCTTCCGCATGCACCACAACATTTCATACCGCCTACATTGTCAGATTCGCATTTCGGGGATTGCATCGGCAGGTCCCTGGTATTTGATTCAAAACGGAAATATGGAAACGAGGAAAAGCGTGGCAGAATCGGGATTCACCAGGAGGCCAGCGGTCGGTTCGTTAGCCAGATCGGATGGGGTCCGAGGGTAATTCTGCCAGGATAAAGCAAGACAACAAATGTTTAACAGGGGGGCACTTGAATTGTCAATATTATATGTCGGTTAGAGCATATGCCTGTACGGACAGTCTACCGATACCCGATTATTACCACCCATAATTACAGGGCGATAGATCCAGACCAGCAGAGCATATCGGGTAAAGCTTTTGTCTATCTCAAATTACAGATACCGCCGCCCTAATAATGACTTATGATTAATTTAGAGAATGCCACTTATAAGTCGATGTATGAGAGGCACCGTGTTTGATAAGGTAACCACCAAAGCCGCCAGTAAGTAGAATCCAAGAAGCCATTCGATCCAAACGATGTATTTGTAATCGATCCCCAAAATATTGCCCGATATAGTGGTATCTCTGGAGCCAATTTTGAATAGAATTACGGAACTCAACTTTAGGGCACTTAAATACGCGCTAAGGGAATAGTTTCTTTGTTCCGCCGTATACTGTCCAAGATACAGACGGGGAAAATCAAACAGCCTCATTTTGAAAGTGTCATCTTTTTGGGCTGCGGGTTGCAGTTGACCTTTCATAAAGTAAATTGTGGTGAAAAATAGATTAAAGAGGATACACCAACCCAATATTCGGTAGATGCGTGTTCCATACCCACAGGTTATTTTCCAAATAATCATATGTAATTGTGCCGGCAAAAACCCCATGAATGCTTT
>JASJED010000240.1 GCA_030065585.1 Desulfobacterales bacterium
AGACGGTCCGCGGGATTGCGAAGCCGCCGGGGTCGACCCTCACAAAGAGCAAATTCTATTGATCACCAAGCGCACGACACCCCCGCAAATCTACACCCTGCCGCTGCGACCGGTTGCGGGCGTCGTGGTAACCGCCCGCCGCAAGGGTGAGGTGCCCCGGATACCACCGCCCGACATTTCGGACCTGATCACCGATCCGCGCTGGGACGCTGTGCAATCCCAGCCCACGGCCCTGGATATTAGCAGCGACAATCGCCTCGCCGTTGTGCTGACTTACAAGGATGCCTACCTGTTTCCCCGCGCTACCGGTGAATCCTGGCCGGACGCCTTGAGGCGTAAACCGCTGACGCTTCGGCTGGCCCCGCTCAAACAGAAGGAAACCGCCGCCTTCGATCCGAAGGGCCGTAAAATCAACGTATCAACGGAACAGCGCCCGACACCGCTTCTGGAAGTCGACTTGCCCCACGGCCTTTTTTAGACGTGCTAACGATCGAAGTCGATGCCCACATCGGGAATCGGTTTCAAGTTCTTCTCCCGGTCCACGCAGACCAGATGGATCTCGGCCCGCACGGCGGCCTTGGCCGCTCCCGGGCGCCAGGCCTCCTGTTGCCAGACCAGCCGGTAGTCGCTGTCTTTGCGCACGGTGGAAACGATATCCAGGGTGTCGCCGAACTCGGCCCCATCCAGGAAGTTGACGTCCGCCTTGTAGACGGCAAAACCCAGGCCCTGCTCCTTCCACAAGGCCACCAGGGCCGCCGGCCCGATCACCCCTTCCCGGGCCCGTTCGAAGTATTTTAAATAATTGGCGTGGTAGACCACGCCGGAGTGGTCGGTGTCTTCGTAGTAAACCTGGACCGGCAGGTGGTAGGTTTTGAGGGGCATGTGTTTTGATCCATTGTTGTGATAGAAATGATCAAGTTTAAGCAGACCAATCAGAAAACAATATTATACATGGGCATTAATGTTGGCCTTCATCGTTTCGGGCCACGACGAACAAGCCGATATGGGCCATCAGATTGGCGCTGTGGCGTGCCAGAAAATGTCGTCGCCACTGGTTGAGGATCAGATAGTGCTCGGCCACGATACGTAGGTTTTCTTCGCGGCAGAAGGCCCGGAAGTCCCGAATCGTCAGCACCCGGATGTTGGGCGTGTTGTACCACTCGAACGGCAGGGCCGGTGATTTGGGCGCCCGGCCGCCGAAGAAAAGGCCGGTCCGCAAAGACCAGTGGCCGAAATTGGGAAACCCGACGATGCCGAACCGACCGATGCGCATCATTTCCCGCAGAACGATTTGCGGATGTTTGACCACCTGAAGGGTTTGGTTCAGAATCACATAGTCGTAGGCATCATCGGCAAAATCCGCCAGACCGTCATCCAGATCGCCCTGGTAGACCGGTAGTCCTAAAGCCATGCCGTCCACCAGACGCAATCCGTCGATATCCACCCCCCGCCCGCGGACCTTCTTACGGGTCACCAGCTCTCCCAACAGGGCGCAGTCCCCGCACCCCAGATCCAGCACGCGCGAACCTTCGGGAATGATCGAGGTGATCATGTCCCAGTCGGTCTGGGTCAGCGTGTTGACGTAGTTGACGCGCTGGCGGTCATGTTGCAAAAGGCTTACTCCTTTGGCTGCCGTCGAGAAAGGCGGACGTGATCCGCGTGAGACGATCGGTATCGATCAAAAAAGCATCGTGCCCGTGGGGCGAATCGATTTCAACGAAAGACACATCCCGGTCGCCGGCAATCATCGCGCGCACGATCTCCTGGGACTGGATTTTGGGAAAGAGCCAGTCCGAACTGTAAGACACCACCAGAAAACGGGCCGTCGTTGCCGCCAGGGCATCTTTGAGCGGTCCGTAGGTCCGCCGGATATCGAAATAGTCCATGGCCTTGGTAATGTAGATGTAGCTGTTGGCGTCGAAGCGTTCGGTAAAACGGGTGCCTTGGTAGTTCAGGTAGGACTCCACCGCGAACTCGTTATGGATGTCGTAGCTCAGCCGGTCGGCGGACTGCAGCCGACGACCGAATTTGTCGTTCAACGCCATCTCGGACAGGTAGGTGATATGGGCCACCATGCGGGCGATGGCCAGCCCGCGAACCGGTCCGCCCGTATCGTAGTAATGGCCCCCCTGCCAGTCGGGATCGGAGGTGATGGCATGCCGCCCGACGGCATTGAAAGCAATGGCCTGGGTGGAGAGTTGGGCCCCGGCCGCAATACAGATGACAGAGTGAACTTGGTCCGGATAACGCAGGGACCACTCCAGGGCTTGGAAGCCGCCCATGGAGCCGCCCACCACACAGAACAAACGTTCGATACCCAGATGCGCCACCAGCCGTTTCTGGGCCTCGACCATATCTCCGATCGTGATCAGCGGGAAATCGCTGCCATAAGGCCGTCCGGTGGCCGGATTGGTCGTACGTGGGCCGGAGGAGCCTTTGCAGCCACCGATCACGTTGGCGCAGATCACCCAGTAGCGCTCGGTATCGAAAGCCTTGCCCGGCCCGATCATGACGTCCCACCATCCCACCCGCTTGTCATGCGGGTCATGAATGCCGGCCGCGTGGGCGTCGCCGGACAGGGCGTGGCAGATCAGGATGGCATTGGTGCGCGCCTCGTTGGGGGTGCCATAGGTCTCGTAGACCAGTTCGACCGGCCCCAGCGTATGGCCGGAATCGAGGACCAGCGGATCTTCCGGACTGCCGAAAACATAGCTTTGGGAATCGACCAGGCCGACCGAATGGCGTTCGATGAACATCGTTTTCTTCCTCGCAGGCAATGTGTCCGCCGCGTTCAAGCACCGGGCTAAGCGGTGCAGGCCACCCCGGCTTCGAGGGCCTGGTCAAGATCGGCAATAATGTCTTCGACGTCTTCGATGCCGATGCTCAGGCGGATAAAATCAGGCGTTACGCCGGCGGCCCGTTGTTCTTCTTCCGTCAACTGCTCATGGGTGGTGGAGGCCGGATGAATGACCAGGCTCTTGGCGTCGCCGATGTTGGCCAGATGGCTGAAGAGCTTGAGGCTTTCGATGAACTTGACGGCCGTCTCCTGGCCGCCCCGTATGCCGAATCCCACCAGCGCCCCCTGGCCCTGGGGCAAATATTTATCCTTCAGATGGATCGTGGGCGCCGAGGCCAGGCCCGGATAGCGCACCCAGTTCACGCAGTCGTGATTCTCCAGGAACTGGGCCACCTCGAGGGCATTGGCCGCATGGCGTTCCATACGCAGATGAAGCGTTTCGAGCCCTTGCAGAAAAAGCCAGGCGTTGAAGGGGCTCATGGCCGCGCCCATATCGCGCAGACCCAGCACGCGGGCCCGCAGGATGAAAGCCAGATCGCCGAAAGTCTCCACGAACTTCAAACCATGGTAGGCCGGATCGGGCGCGTCGAAATCCGGAAAACGCCCCGAGCCCAGCCAGTCGAAATTGCCGGCGTCCACGATCAGCCCGCCGATCGAGGTGCCGTGCCCCCCGATAAATTTGGTGGCCGAATGGACCACCACGGCCGCCCCGTGTTCGATCGGCCGGCATAGATAGGGCGTCGTCACCGTGTTGTCGACCACCAGCGGCACACCGTGGCGCCGGCCGGCTTCGGCAATGGCGCCGATATCGATGATGTCGAGCTTGGGGTTGCCGATGGTTTCGACGAAAAACGCCCGGGTCTTATCGGTCACGGCGCGCTCCCAGGCGTCGATATCGTTGGGCGGTACATAGTTGACCTTGATGCCCAGCCGACTGAAGGTGTGGGTGAACAAACTGACCGTGCCACCGTAGAGATCGGTGGAGGCCACGATTTCGTCACCGGCCTTGGCCAGCGTCAGGACGGTCAGGGTTTCGGCGGCCTGGCCGGAGGCCACCGCCAAGGCCGCGGTGCCGCCTTCGAGGGCTGCAATGCGCTGTTCCAGGACATCGGTGGTGGGGTTCATGATACGTGTATAGATATTGCCGAATTTGCGCAGACCGAAAAGATCCGCCGCATGCTGCGTGTCTTCGAATACATAGGAAGAAGTCTGGTAAATGGGAATCGCACGGGCGAGGGTCTGGCGATCGGGCGCGTGCCCGGCGTGGATGCTGCGGGTTCCGAATCCTTGCGGTTGATCATTCATATATCTGACCTCCATTGGGTTTGTCGGCCTGAACAACGAAAACCTCTCGCACAGGAGAGGTTCGATCCATTTGCAATGTCACCTCATGTTCCCCATGAAGGGCTGGATTTGGCACCTTTTGGTCAGGTTGCCGGGCGGTCATCAGGCCAGATCCCTCGCGCCGCTCAACATGAATATTTTTGATGAATATAGGCGTCTTGACCCTCATGTCAAGAAGTGCCGCCAACGATGATCAACTTAGATCGGCGGATGGTTTGACTTTCCTCCGACGCGTTGGTAGAAAACTCGCCGAGCCGACCGGTAACGGAACACGGTGCGAAACCGTGACGGACCCGCCGCTGTGACCGGGGACGCCGGGCTGCAATTTGGTCACTGCGTGGCGCTACGTAGGGTCCACTCATAAACGGCAGATTTAGTTACAGGCCCAGGCAAAAGTGAGCGAGAACGCCGAGCTGGGCCGAAAGATGCCATTTAAGGGTGGACATGGACAGTAGCTGCGTGGGAAGACAGCCGCCCGCGGATAATCCGGAAGTCAGAAGACGACCGTTCGGCATGGATAGGACCTGACGGTAAAGGGTTCCTTGGGCTGCTCTGCGCCCAGGAAACCCTTTTCTTTTTTTGATGGGCTCGTAAAAAGTCCGATAGCGGCGTTACGCTTCACCCCTCGTCACTGCAGCGTACTTAAGTACGCCTCACTCCTCGGACTTCGCAAGCCTTGCTATCGAACTTTTTCCGAGCCCATCGTCATTTCGAAATTAAAAGAGGGAGATATCGCCATGCCCTTGCCATCCGTGCGCGTGGTCGAAATCGGTCGGTTCGAATTTCAGGAAATGCCTCTTCAGGCGCCGGGCGAAGATGAAGTTTTGATCCGGGTGGACGTGACCGGCTTATGCCGGACCGATCTAAAAATCGTGCAGGTTGGCCATCGCGACCTGGTCCTGCCCCGGGTACCCGGCGAAGAAGTTGTCGGCACCGTCGAGGCGGTGGGCAGCGGCGTCCGGCAATGCAAGCCCGGCGAGCGTGTCTACGTCTACCCGGGCATGTGGTGCGGCCAGTGCCCCGCCTGCCGGGCGGGCGCCGAAAACCTCTGCCGCCAGATGCAAATCATGGGCTTTCACCGCGACGGCGGCTTCGCCCCCCATGTTACCGTTCCGGCCCAGAGTGTGATCCCGGTGCCCGAGGGGCTAGCGGCCGACGCGGCCATATTTGCGGAACCGCTTTCATGCTGCCTCAACGCCCTCGAACGGGCAAGCCTTAAGGGCGGCGAGCAAGTCGGCATCTGGGGGGCCGGCCCGGCCGGCACCCTGCTGGCGCGGGCCGCGCACGCACGCAACGCCCGGCCGCTCAACATCGAACCCGACCAGCGCCGGCGGGAGTTGATCGGCGGCGTCGCAACGGCGGCCGGACGCCTCTTTGATGTCGCCGTTGTGGCCGTCGGCGATCGGGACGCTTATCGGGAAGCCCTGGCGCATATGGCCCCGCGCGGACGCCTGGTGGTGTTCTCCGGTCTGGCGCCCCAGGATGACCGCCCTGAAGTCAGTTTCAACCAACTCCATTACATGGAACAGACCCTGGTCGGCGCATACGGGTGCTGCCATCGACATGGCCAGGAGGCCCTGGCGATGATTGCCGATGGCCGCGTGCCCGTGGCCGATATGGTGTCGCACCGCCTGCCGCTCAGCCAACTGGACGCCGCCCTGACCCTCGTGGCGCAACGGGCGGGAATGAAAATCTTGCTTTACCCCTGGCAGGAGGAGACCGCCGGATGAACAACAACGATGCCCTTCAAGCCTTTGGCCGACAAATCCAGAAATTGATCAACCGGCAGGATTTAACGCGGGCGGAGAGCTATGCCATGTTCCGCCAGTTGCTCGACGATGAACAACCCGATCTGCAGCAGGGCGCCTTTCTGGCCGCTCTGGCCGCCAAGGGCGAGACCCCGCAGGAAATTGCCGGGGCCTGGCAGGCCATTTTCGAGTTGGATACGATTCAGACCCAGACGGATCTGGGGACACCGCTGGTAGAAAACTCGGGTACCGGCATGGATCCCCTCAAGACCTTCAACGTCAGTTCAGCCGCCGCCGTGGTGGCGGCCGCCGGGGGCGTCCGCATGGCGCGCCATGGGGCACGGGCCCTGACCTCGACCTGCGGCACCGTCGACCTGCTCGAAGCCGTGGGGATCGATGTCGAATGCGATGTGTCCACGGTGGAAAAGAGTATCCGCCAGGTGGGCATCGGACTGTTCAACGGCATGAGTCCCCGGATCCATCCCCGCTCCCTGGCCCGGATTCTCTCCCAGATCCGCTTCGGATCGACCCTCAATATCGCCGCCTCACTGGCCAGTCCCTGCCGGCCCACCCACGGTCTGCGCGGGGTCTACGCGGAAGACATGATCGGGCCGGCCGCCGCGGTCATGAAAGCCATCGGTTATCAGCGGGCCTTGATCGTGCACGGTTTTGACAATACGGGACGCCAAGGCATGGATGAACTCTCCAATATCGGCGCAAGCCGCGTGCGGGAGATTTTCCCTGATGGGACGGAGAACACCTTCACCCTGACCCCGGAAGACGTCGGGCTCCCGCGCCGCCGGTATGACGAGATCGCCGCCGCCGGTGATAGGCCGACCGAAGCGGTTCGATTTATGCGGACGGTGGCCGGCGTGGAACAAAGCGCCTGTGAAGAGATTACCTGTCTGAACGCCGGCGCGATTTTCTACCTCGTCGATCCGGAATGCTCTCTGGCCGACGGCGTCCAAAAGGCCCGGGCCCTGATCCGCGAGGGCCAGGCATTGCGTAAATTATCGGCCTGGGTCCGCATTCAAGCCGATGCGGCCGGCCAGGGTATCCAACGCTTCCAAGCCCTGGCCGGCAAGGCCGGTTTGGCACCCATCGAAGCGGATTGCCGTTAAACGCAATCAACGCCAGACGCCGATCCGCGGCAAGCGCCCGGATGACGCCGTTACGGCGATCCGCTGTTCACGATGGGAAATATCAGAGCAGGTAGAGCATCAGCGTTATCGTGAAAAGACTGGCCAGGGTCGAGAAAAAACACACGGTCGTCACAAACTTCGGTGCCAAATCGTATTCCATGGCAATGATCAGGGCCAGGGCCGCCACCGGCATACCGGCCTGCAGGATGCCCGCCCCCCGATCCAGCCCCGCGACCTGAAGCGGCGCGGCCAGAGCCAGCGCTAGCAGCGGGGTAACGATCAGGCGCAGGAAACTGGCCACGTAAACGTCCCGGTTCATCTGCAACGGCACCGCTGCAGCCAGGTTTTGCCCGAGGACAAACAGCAGAATGGGAATCATGGCACCGGCCAGAAGCCCGATGACCCGCGCCGGCATCAATGGTACCGCCACGTCGCCGGCCTGAAACAGCAGGGCCGGTAGCATGACGATGATGGCCGGGGTTTTGAAAACGGCCAACACCGCCGAAAACCAACCCCGCCCCTTGCGCCGCCAGGACGCCAAGCCGACCCCGATGACAAACGCCGTGATATTGATGGCCACGAAATAGAGGGTTGCCACGGGAACGGCTGCGGGGCCCATCTTGAAGCTGATGATGGCCACGCCGAAATTGCCGACATTGCCCAGAAGCGCGATGAGCACGTAGGCGATCGTGATCTCCCAGGAGCAGCGCATCAAGCGGGCCAGCGTAAAACCGACAACCGCACTGACCAGATGCACGGCAGCAATGTAACCCACCGCCCGCAGGGCCTGGGCCAGTTGGAAGTCGGCCGTGCTGATGGCCTCGAAGACGAAGGCCGGCAGAAACACGTAGTAGGCGGCCCGCGACAGG
>JASJED010000034.1 GCA_030065585.1 Desulfobacterales bacterium
CGCCATTAGCCCATACATCTCAGGGGGTTTCAATGGGATATCCCTCCGCTGCCCATCCAGGGTAACCGTCGATAAAAACGGACACGTTGGTGTAGCCTTCTGCAAAAAGTCGCTGGGCCAGGATATGACTGTCCTGGCAGCTGCGCCCCGAGCAGTAGGTGGCGATGGGGTCATCGCGACCAAAGCGACGACGAAAATCTTCGATTAGGCGGTCGAAATCGCCAACGGGCAGCGAGACGGCCCCGGGTAAATGTCCCTCCCGGTAGTCGGCGACAGGGCGTGCGTCCACGAAGGTCACCTGCCCGGCGGCCAGCAGGCGCTGAGCGGTGGGTGCATCCGGAATTTCAAAATCCAGTGTCGGTTGCAAGGTGCCCTGATCGGCGGTCACCACCCCCTGGGATTCGTCCCACTGGCCCTGCCAGGGAATACCACGGGGTGAGATGGCATTCACCACGAAGGCCAGGATGATGGCGCTGCCCAACAGCGCTGTCATTTGCTTGATCCAGTCAGCGGTGTTCATCAGGACTGCGAAAATATCTTGGACAGCATGGCCACATAGTTGCGGGGGGGGATGAAGCCCGGCATGGGACCGATTTGGTGGCCGTTTTTGAGTAGCAGAAAGGTGGCCGGCAAGCCCCTGATGCCGAACTGGCGTGCGATGCGTTTTTCGTGATCCACATCCACCTTGACGGCAATCGCGTTGTTGTTCAGAAAATCGATGACCGCCGCATCGCTAAAGGTTTCCTGTTCCATCTGCACACAAAAGGCGCACCACTCCGCATGGAAATAGATCACCATATTTTTTTTCTGCCGGCGGGCCTGGTCGACACCTTCCTGATAGGTATACCAGTTTATCTGCTTTGCCGATGAAACCTCCGCGACCTTCGGACCAAACAGCAGTCCGCTTAAGACGAATAATCCCACTACGAGGCCAATCTTAAATTTAGACATCCAATTTGACTTTCATTGAAGGGCCGGGAAATCCGGCCCGGGTGTCCGGCGCGCGAGGGCGCCTCATGTACCAAATTATTTATGGATAAAACAACAAAAACAATTTGGTAAAATAACCCAACCGCTGACCAAAAGCAAATAAAGGGTCGTTTGGATAGTGGGTTGCGAAAATTTACATCGGCATTAGCCTACGACATGGACGACAACGGGTGAGCCCCTGGAGCGTTGTCCAGGATTTCTGCTCAGGGGGAATAAGATGAATTCGCATTCAATGCGCAAGGGAGGTCGATATGGGCGATAGCAGACCCATCAAACCCAGCGAACAGCGTTGTATCAGTGATTGTATCCGCCGGTTCTGGGGCGAGCGTGACAATCGGGTCGATCCGGAATCCCGGGATCGATCTTATGAGCAGTGTTTGACCGATTGCCGCATTTGCGGTTAAGCGGCCGTAAGGGATGGTTCGAGGGGGCCGTCTGGTGTTAACCATGCATGAAGCGATTACTTCCCCCTCGGCCATTTTCGGTCGCGCTCCGGACCGGAGGTTTATTGTTCCGCATTAGGTACGGATACCATCCGATTTCGTCCGCCACGGGGGCGTGACGATTCGTCAGGCTTCAACCCGGACCTTTTCCTCCCCAAGTTCTGCCAACCGGTCACGTGCCGCCATAATTACCATCTCGTCTTCATCCTTCTCCGCGATTTGCAGCAGCAAGCTTTTATCCTTCATGCGATTCACGGCTTTGATGCGGACTTCGGGGTTGGAATGCTGCCAGCGGGGCACAAAGATATCCTGAAATTTCATGCTGCACCTCCTGTTGGGCCTTTAAGCATCATCCCTGGATACAAACCAGGGCACGCCACGTTATCGATGGCTCCCGTGATGCCGGCGAGGTCGCCGGGCCGGCCGTGCCCGAAGCCCGCGCTGGCGGCATCATCGACGATATCCAACGGGTCGCCCGGGCCATCGGAGAGTCCCCGATGAGGGTCGATAGGAAACGTTGATTGGCGATTGCCGTCGATCGGTGGATCGATTTCGAAGGTGATGGCGGTGCAACAGGAGATGTCAGGAGCGTCGAATGCGAAAGCGGCAGCCAGACAGACAGTCACCGGGGGGCGAGATCGCCTCTATCGACCAGATCCTGAAGGGAATGCAATATCTTAAAATATTTATTATAAAAATAGGATCATGACCGATCGGCGTCAAGGTCGCCGGCTGACCTTGACGAAACGGCTAACCTGGTGTCCATATGGCGAGACGACCATCACCGAAGGATAAGGAGGGTACCCTGGGAGGTGTCATGGCCAGTGTTGCGATCCGTCAGCCTTTGGCCCCATCCAAGGCCCGGCGCAGATCAGTGTATTCGGCGCGTAGCTTGCGAAGCTCGGCCTCGAGGGCGTGACGTTTTTGGAAGGGCGCCTTTGCGATTTGTTCTTCGAGGCTCTCGATGGCGTGCATGACCCGATAAAGGTCTTTGGCGATAAGGCGGATCGACATGTGTCTCTCCAGGCCGTTATGGCGGCGGAATTGCGACGATGGGGCCGGTGGCGCCATCGGATGGCGATAACGGTTCAACCCACGCCAATTTGTTCCCCCGGCTTGGGCGTCTGGGCATTAAAGCCCTTTTGGTTGAGATGTTGGGTCAACGCCAGCGACTGCTCTTCCTCGCCGTGAACCACGGCGATTTTCTTCACCTCCAGATTGGAGCGCGTCAAAAAGCGCATGAGCTCCTCCCGATCGGCGTGGGCGCTGAAGCCTCCAATTTTGACCACATGGGCTGCCAGTGAATAGGTCTTGTTCATAAATTTGACCTCCGGGGCCGGACCCTGGCGTCCGGCGGCGGTATAGGCCTCGCCCTGTTCCAGGATCCGTCGGCCCAGGGTGTGCTGGGCCATGAAACCCACGATCAGGATCGTGTTGCGGGGGTTGTGGATTCGGTAGCGCAGATGATGCAGGATGCGTCCGGCTTCGCACATGCCCGATGCCGAGATCACGATGTGGGGCTTCTCGCTGCGGGTCAGGGCAATGGACTCATCCACCGATTGCACGAAATGGATCTGATCGAAACGGAAGGGATTGCGACCATTTTGCAGGAAGGTCTCATGGGCGTCCTGATCGTATACCTCCGGATGTTCGCCGAACACTTGGGTGATCTGGGTGGCCAGCGGACTGTCCACATAAACCGGCAGCCGGGGAACGGCCTGCGCCATGTAAAGCTCATGCAGGACATAGAGAAGTTCCTGGGTTCGGCCAAAGGCAAATGAGGGAATCAGAATCGTGCCGCCGCGCCCGCAGGCCTCCTGAATCACGGTCTGTAACCGCGGCTTCAGGTCGATGACCGGTTCATGACGGCGATCGCCGTAGGTGCTTTCCATGATCAACAGATCCAGTTTGCGGTCCGGTTCTTCAAAAACCAGGCAGGGATCCCGCAGGATGGGTTTGTCAAAGCGGCCGATATCACCGGTGTAGCCGACAACTAGGCGGCGGCCGTTGACCCGGGTGCGAACGATGCTGATGGCCGATCCGAGGATGTGGCCGGCTTCGTAGAAGGTGCAGACCATGTCCCGGCCGACCGTCATGGGGTGACGGTAGGGATAGGCGTCGAAAAGGGATAAGGCCTGTTCGGCGTCGGCCGTGGCGTAAAGCGGCGTGACGGCCTCCAGATCGTGTTGGCGAATCAAATCGCTGATGGCGCCGGTGTCAAGATCATGGCGGTTCTTCTTCAGGAGACGGCGCACATCCGCCTGGCCCCCCTGGCGTTCGCGGGCAAGGTAGTTGCGGACCTGCTTGTAATTCAAGTAGTTGGCATCCGACTCCTGGATATGGGCCGCGTCCCGGAGCAGGTATTGGCAGGCATCCCGGGTGGCGCGCGTCGCTAAAATGCGGCCCGGGAAGGCATTGCGCGCCAGCAAGGGCAGACGGCCGGAATGATCGATATGGGCGTGGGAGAGGACCACGTTCGTGATACGGGCGGCGTCGAAGGGCAGTTCACGGTTTCGGGCGTTGGTTTCCTTGCGGCGGCCCTGAACCAGGCCGCAGTCCATTAGCAGGCGGTCTTCGCCGTTTTCCAACAGATGGGCCGAGCCCGTGACCTCGCGGACGGCACCGTGAAACGTGACGTGCATAGGGATTCCTTTTGCTGAAGCGTCCAGGTGGCCGAACAGCGTTATCCTACATTGCTGACTACCGCCCAATTGTTTAGAAGGCATCTCAAAAAGGCCTTTTGGCCCCATCGCTGTGTTGGGCGATCGAATTGAATCCTCGAAATACCGGTGTATTCCTCCGGTTCAATTCTCACGGCCGCCTGGCGCTGAAACCAAAATCCTATTTTTTGAGATGCCTTCTAGTATGATCGCACCTCCCGGACCTGCCGGCACCCGTGTCGATTATGTTAGCGGTTGCCGCCGGGCAACCCTTGTCAGGATTGGCCGTAAAGGGCTTTGACCTGAGCGCGGTCGACGGAACCGTCGGCGGTTTTCGGCAATTCCGCGACAAATTCGACATAGCGCGGTTTCTTGTAGCTCGCAATGCGGGCGGCCACGAAGGCCGCCAGTTCCTCGGCCGTCAGCGATTGGCCCGCCGCGAGCACGCATACGGCCTTGATCCCCTCGCCGAACTTGGCATCGGGGACACCGATCACCGCGACTTCGACCACCGCCGCATGCGTCTGGATGACGGCCTCCACCTCGGCCGGGTAGACATTCTCGCCACCCGGTTTGATCAGTTCTTTCTCGGGTTTGCGGCCCCCGAACCAGAGGAAGCCCTCCTCGTCCAGATGGCCCAGATCACCGGTGTGGTGCCATCCGTGGCGAAAGAGCTGGCGGTTGAGTTCCGCATGCCGCCAAAAGCCATGAAATACCAGCGGGCCCTGCACCACGATTTCACCCTGGGCGCCGGGGGCCACGTCCTGGTCGTCGTCGTCCACGATGCGAAACTTGGTCAGCAGCCCCTGGCGTCCGGCAGATCCGGGCTTATCGGCCACCGGTGCCAGGGTGACGAAGCCGGAGGTTTCGGTCTGGCCGTAGAGCGTCCAAAACGTGCTGGCCGTCCGCTGCTCGAAGGCCGCGATCGTGTCGGGATGATCGAGGCCCAGAACATGTTTCAACGAAGACATGTCCCTGGGCTGGCGGTCGAGTTCTTCCATGAGATTGCTCAAGATGGGCGGGAAGCTTCCCAGCACAGAGATTTGGGCCTCCTCGGTCCATTGGAGTACCTGCGGGGCGTTGAAGCGTTCGATGATGGCGTTTTGTCCGCCGGCGTGCATCACGGAGAGGGCCAGGTTGAGGCCCGTGATGTGAAAAAGGGGCAGCATGTTCAGATAGGCATCGCGATGGTCCAGCTGCAAGGTGGCAATGGTCTGCAAATTGCTGAAAATGAAATTGGCATGGCTCAGGACCGCGCCGCGCGGCGTGCCCCCCATTGCCGCGGTGTAAATAATGCAAAAGGGTGTATCGCCGTCGGCCTGAAGATCAACGCCCTCACCCGCCTCCGATCCAGGATCTTCGGGCGGTGCCGCCATGGTTTCTAGATCGACCGCCACCAAGGTGCGGCCATAGCTCTGCGCCAGCTGGGTAGCCACCGGGGCATGCGGCGGGTCGTAAAACAGAAGACCAGGTTCGGCGTCCTTCAAGATGAACAACAGCTCCTCCTCGGTCAGGCGCCAGTTCAACGGTACAAGGATCGCTCCGAGGCGGGCCGCAACCCCCAGAAGATAAAAATAGCGGCGGCTGTTATAGGCCAGCACCGCAACACGGTCACCCGGCTGAACCCCCTGATGCGTCAACGCCGCTGCCATACAGGCGACCCGCCGGCGCAGATCCCTGAAGTTCAGGGTGCCTTTCTCGTCCACCAGCGCGGGGCGGTTTCCGTACAGGGCCGCATTGCGCTGGAATAGATCGTAAAGATTCAGGTCGCGCATGGAATCTCCTTTCCGGGATTGTGCCCGTTTCAAGATCCGAACTTCTAAGCTGTTGATTTTACGCTATGAATATGAGCCCATCTACTATACGCAAAGCCTGCCGCGCTTGCAAGTGAAGATCCGGACCGCCCCGGCCAAGGCCCGGCGTCACCACCTAAGCCCCCGATTTTATGCCGATCTGTTTTTGACACCGTTTTCTTTTTCTGTTATTCTCGTCGCATTCGTTGGAACAGGCATCGGCTTTGTAGGTACCCATCGATTTTATTGGTTTGAGCGTGTATCCAGGTCCGGAGTTTTGCATGAAATGTCCGCGATGTGATCATCCCCGCCGGCCCGAGGAACGTGAATGTTCCCAATGCGGTATCGACTTTCATTACGTCGAAAAGAAAATGGCGCGGGCTTCCGGAACAGCAGCCCCCGCACCACAGGAAAGCGCTTCCCCCCCCGACCCGCCAGTTGATGTCGAAGTCATCGAAGCGCCGGCCGAACCACCAGCGGTGGAAGCGCCAGCGGCAGGAGCACCAGAGGCCGAAGAAAAGGCGTCTTCGTCGGACACGACCGAGGCCGAACCCAAACCCTGCCCCAAATGCGGATTTCAAAACCAGGCCCAGGCGCCCGAATGTCTTCGCTGTGGGATTATCTTCGATAAGTATGAAGCTTATCTGGAAAAGAAGCGCAAGGCCGTCGAAGAAACCAATGCGACCACCAACGGTCTTCTCGACCCGGAAACGGTCCAGATGGCTGCCGAAGCCAACCGGCAGGCCCCACCGGCGCCGGTTTACGCCAAAACCGCCTGCCCTCACTGCGGGCAGCGTTTTAAAATTCGAAACGATCAGATCGGCATCACCACCCGCTGCAAAAAATGCAGCTCGATATTTAAAATCGAGTCGCTGCCCACCATAGCGCCCTGATTTGTCCCCGCCCGGCGGACATTAACGACATGGGCCCTGCGCCCCTCAAAGCTTCCCGGATCATTGCGGATCTGCAATCGGAACAACGGTCGCTGGCGGTTTCGGTATCGAAGCAGCGCTTTGGGTATGAATTGAAAAATAGGGGCATACCGATCCCGAATGGTTTTTCAAACCGAACGGTATTCGGGCAGATGCTATCGATGAGGTGTAGAAACGGCCACTAGGACCACCCGGGGTTGATCTGCCAGCGGATGCGGTCCGCCACCAGGGTCAGGGCCGCCACATGGGTGGGCAGATCATAATGGACGATCGACCAGTGGCGCTGGTCGAATCGGAGCCGCATCCGGTCCTGACCGGCAATGGCAATGAGCCGGCAGCGGGCCAGACCGCGCAGACCGAGCCCTTCCGCTTTCAATACGGCTTCCTTGGCGGTCCATACCCGATAGAACAAGTGCGTCTGGGCCATACCCACCCCCAGTCGCCATTCCTCCGCGCCGGCGATGCGCTGATAAAGGCGATCCGTTTGGGGGCGAATTTTTTCGATATCGATACCCACCGGGGCCGTGGCCACAACACCAGCCACCCACTCCGGCTTGTGGGCCACCGACCAGTAGATCCCGTTGCTGGGCTGCGGGACGCCCTGGGCGTCTTTTTCACAGCTGACCGGGGCCAATCCGGTCAGACGGGCGGAAATGCGCACGGCGACCCGGGCCAGCCGACTCAGAATTAGAACTTTGGGGCGTCCGGGTAGATGCGCAACAGTTGGCGGTACTTGAAGTAATACCGGATTCAGACATTGGCGCCTGGCGTTTGCAGATTCCGGCATACGCTTGTCCTTCGCTAACGGCCGCGCCTTCCGCCGCATGACGTCAGCGACGGTTTGGCCGCGGTGTTTTCAGGTTTGCTTGATGTCCATGATCATGTCGTAAATCTGGCTGCGGGGCAAATCGAATTGGGCGGCGAGTTCACGGGCCAAGGCGGATGCGGGCGGACGATCGGCGGCCAGGCGCTCGCGGATAACGTCCACTAGCGCTCCACGGTCCACTTCGCCGGACTTGGGGCATCCGGCCACCAGCAGGGTGATCTCGCCCTTGATTTCAGGGCGCGCTTTCACGCGGGCGGCCAGTTGCGACACAGAGCCGCGCAGGAATTCTTCGTAGCGTTTGGTCATTTCGCGGCCCACCACCGCGGCGCGATCGCCCATGACCTTCAGCAAGGCCTCGAGCAGCCCCGCAAGGCGACGGGGCGATTCATACCAGATCAGGGTGCGGGGTTCGTTTTGCAGAGCGCGCAGGTGCTGTTCGCGCCGGCGCGGCTTGCGCGGCGGAAATCCCAGAAAAATAAACGCGTCGGTGGCCAGCCCGGATACGGAAAGCGCGGCCAGGGCCGCCGATGGGCCGGGAACGGGGCAAATCCGGAGGCCGGCGGCGGCCGCTTCGCGCACCAGAATAAAGCCGGGATCGGAAAGCGACGGGGTGCCGGCATCGGAGACCAGGGCTACGCGCTGGCCGTCTTGCAGGCGGGCCAGGAGTAGGGGTGTGCGCTGGTGTTCGTTGTGTTCGTGGTAGGAAATCAGATGGGCCTGGATACCGTGATGGGCCAGCAGGCGCCCGGTTAAGCGGGTGTCCTCGGCGGCAATGCAGTCGACGGTGCGCAGCACATTCAGGGCCCGGAGCGTGATGTCGTCATGATGGCCGATCGGTGTGGCCACCACATAGAGCCCGCCCGGGAGGGCTTCAGTCGCGGCCGGCATGGGAGAGTTCGAAGGCATTGCGCACGATTTCGATGTTGGCCTCTCCGTCCTGGCGGCTGACCGCCACGACGTCGAAGCGGGCTTTGGCCTGCAGCTGGTCGGTTTCCTTCAGGTACCAGAGGGCCACCTTGGCAATTTGATGCTGCTTGCGGATGGTGACCGCGGCCTTGGGGCTGCCGAAGCGCAGCGAGCGGCGTGCCTTGACCTCGATAAATACAAGGGTGCGCCCCTCGCGCGCGATGATGTCGATCTCGCCCACTTTGGTGCGGTAGTTGCGTTTGATAAGCTTGTAGCCGTGGCGCTTGAGATGACGGGCGGCCAGGTCCTCCGCTTTTTTTCCGAATCGTTGCGGCGCGTTTAGCATGCCCCGGCGTCAGCTCCTCTCGTGAACCTTCGTCATGGTTCTTCAGGCGGCGGGAACACCTTTGAAACTCCGGCGGTGAATCGGGCAGCCGCCGTAAACCGCGACGGCTTCGCGGTGGGCCCGGGTGGGATAACCCTTGTGTTGGTCAAATCCGTAGGCGGGATAGAGCCGGTGGTAGTCTTCCATCAGGCGGTCCCGCGTCACCTTGGCCACAATCGAGGCCGCCGCGATGGAAAGGCTGCGGCTGTCGCCCCGGGTAAGGGTTAGCTGGGGAATGGCGCGTTTGACCGGTTGTTTGCCGTCCACCAGTAGATAGTCCGGTGCGGGATCGAGCCGGTCGATGGCCGTGGCCATGGCCAGTAGCGACGCCTCCAGAATATTGATCCGGTCGATCACTTCGGCATCGATGACGCCCACACCAATCCCGGCGGCCTGCCGGCAGATCCGCTCGAAGGCCACCATTCGTTGCCGGGCCGACAGTTTTTTGGAATCGTTGATGCCCACGGAGGAAAACCCCGCCGGCAGCAGCACGGCGGCGGCGACCACCGGACCGGCCAACGGCCCGCGCCCGACTTCGTCGACACCGGCCACGTGTCGGGCGCCGTTGCGCCGGGCTTGATTTTCGAAATTAAGGCCCTGGTCGTCCATCCGTGCCTGACGTCGGCCGGTCGATCCCGTGGGCGACCGCTAGTAGCGGCGCTCCCGGATGCGCGCCGCCTTGCCCCGCAGTTTGCGCAGGTAGTAGATTTTGGCCCGCCGCACCCGGCCGCGTGAAATCACTTCGATCTTGTCGATAATCGGCGAGTGCATCGGAAAAATGCGCTCCACACCGACACCATAGGAGACTTTACGCACGGTGAAGGTGGCGTTGGTGGTCCCTTTGCGCTTGCTGATCACGACCCCCTGAAAAGCCTGAATCCGCTCTTTTTCACCTTCCTTGATTTTGACATGGACTTTGACCGTATCGCCGGGGGCGAAATTCGGCAAATCCAGACGCATCATTTCTCTTTCGAGTTGTTTCAATTTTCCCATCGTTGATTTCCCTGTACTTTAGTGTCCATCCCTTTGCGGGCGGACATTCGTTAATAACTCAGTCGCGCGGTCGCCCGGCAGGGGCGGTCAGCCGGTCCAGGATAATGGCGGCCGCACTGCGCACCGATAAATGGTTGTAGGTTGCCTGATCGCCGATGGGCTCCAGGACGTGATCGGCGCTGCCGATGATCTCCGGGGCCAAACCCCAGGCGGTTCCCATCAAGATCATGTATGGATGATCGTTTTGCATCGCCCGCTGCAGCCGGCCGTAGCCGACCGCTTGGGGATGTCGCCGGGCGCAGGTCGCCACGGTTAGCGGTTTAAATCCTTCGTGCCGCGCCACCGCTTGGCAGGCTTCCTCCAGGCTGGCGCTAATCCGGATCTGCGCCAGGGCTTCGCGCCGCTTGGGGTTGTAATCACCCCCGGTCCCCCGGGTCCAGTGCGCCACGATGCGACCGGCCAGGATCCGTTGATCCTCCAGCGGGGTGACCACCTGAAACGACCGCACCCCGAAAGTGCGGGCCGCCCGGGCGATGTCGTGCAGGTCGAGGTTCGTTACGGCGGAAGCGATGGTCGCGCCGTTTTTATTGACGACCGGGTAATGAATCAGGGCGATGTGCAGCTTGATGCTTGAGAACCCTTTCCAGCATCTGCGACCACTGCCGCAGGATTTCAGTTTCCCGCTCGTCGAGCGCCCGGTTCTCCAGAAGATCCGGGCGTCGCATCAGGGTTTCGATCAGGGACATTTTGCGGCGCCAGCGCTCGATGGCCTGATGATCGCCGGATAGCAGAATTTCCGGAACGGCGTCGCCCTCGAAAACGCGCGGACGGGTGTAATGTTCATGCTCCAGAAGCCCATCGCTGAAGGAATCCCGCTGGGCGGATTGCGCACCGCCCAGAACGCCAGGGATCAGCCGAATGACCGCATCCATGGCCACCATGGCCGCCAGTTCACCACCGCTCAGCACATAATCGCCGATCGAAAGTTCATAATCCACGTGGCGGTGCACGATGCGTGCATCCACGCCCTCGTAGCGCCCACAAATAAAAATCAGCCCTTGCTGACGCGCCAGCCCTGCGGCCGTCTGCTGGCTGAGTTGGTCTCCCCGGGGGGTCATGAGCACCGTAAACCCCCCGTCATTAAACTGATCTCGGACGCTTTCAATCGCCCGGGCCAACGGCTCCGGTTTCATGACCATTCCGCAACCGCCGCCGTAAGGGCGGTCGTCCGTCACCTGGTGGCGGTCCCGGGTAAACGCCCGGATGTCCACCGCCTGCGGCTGGACAAGCCCCCCGGCCACCGCGCGTCGAACGATGCCGTGTTCCCAGAACAAATCGAACATGGCCGGGAATATGGTCAGCACGGCGATGTGCATGGCGTCAATCTCTCCGGCGCCGGAATGTCATAATCCTTCCGGGAGCACCACCTCCATTCGCATTTGGGCGGTGTCGACCGATTTGACCACCGAGGCCAGTGCCGGCACCAGGATTTCCCGGTCAGCGTTGCGTACCACGTAGACGTCGTTACTGCCGGTCGGCAAAACCGATTCCAGCCGGCCAAGATATCGGCCGTCCGGCGTGTAGACTTCTATACCGATCAGTTCGAACCAGTAGTAGCTTTCCTCTTCCAAGTCCGGCAGCTGGTCTTTGTCGATGTATAGGGCCGCACCGCGAAGCATTTCGGCCGCGTCGCGATCGGCCACATCCCTGAAGGCCATCAGGGCCCCCTTCGAATGCGCCTTGACCCACAGGACTTCAAGCCACGGGCGGGGCACCCGCGGGGTTTCCACAAACAGTCGGCCGCCCGGTTCGAAAATGTCCAATGATTCCGCATACGAGGCGATGCGGCACACGCCCCGGTTACCGTGGGCGCCGACGATTCTGGCGATCAGCAGAGCGTTTTCCGGTTTCACGCCCTATTCGATGATTTCCAGTACGGTTCGTTTTTTTATCTTGGCCGATGCGGCGCTTAGAATGGTGCGCATGGCGCGCGCGGTTCGACCCTGTTTGCCGATGACTTTACCCAGATCCTCTTTGGCCACCTTAAGCTCGAGAACGGATGTCTGATTTCCCTCGACTTCGGATACCTCTACCATTTCAGGATTGTCAACGAGTGCCCGTGCGATGTAATCGATCAGCTCTCTCATAGCTCCATCTCCTTTGTTGGTGGGTGAGAATGCGGGGCAGTGGTGCTATGCTGTCTTCTGAGGGACCCCCTCCTTTTTCAACAAGCTTTTGACCGTGTTGGTGGGGGTAGCACCCTGGTCCAGCCAATATTGCACGCGCTCTTGTTTAACCGCTATTTCAGCGGGGTCTCGCAACGGGTTGTACGTGCCTACGGTTTCCAGAAATCTGCCGTCGCGGGGGGCTTCACTGTCGGCCACGACGATGCGGTAAAAAGGTCGTTTTTTAGCCCCATGTCGGGCCAGTCGGATTTTTACTGCCATTCGCTCCTCTCCTTTAAAAAGGCATCATTCCGCGGCCCATACCGCGCATGCCGCCCTTATTGAGTTTTTTCATCATTTTCATGACTTGGGTATAGTTTTTAAGCAAGCTGTTCACATCCTGAACGCGAGTCCCGCTGCCTTTGGCAATGCGTTTGCGGCGGCTGCCGTTGATGATCTGATGATTGCGCCGCTCCTTGGCCGTCATCGAATTGATGATCGCTTCGATCCGTACCAGTTCACGATCGTCCACATCGAAATGCTTCATCTGTTTCATTTTGCCCATCCCCGGTATCATCTTGAGCAAATCGGAGAGGGAGCCCATCTTGCGGATCTGGATCAACTGATCGCGAAAATCTTCCAGCGTGAACTGGCTCTTGCGTAGTTTCTTTTCCAGTTCGACGGCCTTTTTCTCGTCCACCACCGACTGGGCTTTTTCGATTAGGGTGAGGACGTCCCCCATGCCCAAAATGGTAGAAGCCATCCGGTCCGGATGAAAGGCTTCGAGCTGGTCGAGTTTTTCACCGACGCCGATAAACTTGATCGGTTTGCCGGTGACGGCTTTGATGGACAGGGCCGCCCCGCCCCGGGCATCACCGTCCATTTTGGTGAGCACCACGCCGCCGATATCCAGGGTGTCGTTGAAGGCCTGGGCGATATTGACGGCGTCCTGGCCGGTCATGGCATCCGCCACCAGAAGAATCTCCGCGGGGTGCACCTCCGATTTGATGCGGCGCAACTCGGCCATCAGTTCTTCGTCGATGTGCAGGCGCCCGGCGGTATCCAGCAGAAGGGTGTCGCAGCCCGCCAACTGGGCGGCAACCCGTGCTTCCTTGCAGATGTCCACCGGATCCATGTCCGGCTGGGCACCATATACCGGGACCTTGAGCTGATCCCCCAGCTTGGTCAGCTGGTCGATGGCCGCCGGACGGTAGACGTCGGCCGGCACCAGGTAGGGCTTACGGCCCTGACTGCGCAGATGCACGGCCAATTTGCCCGCGGTGGTGGTCTTGCCCGACCCCTGAAGCCCTGTCAGCATCAGCGCCACCGGAAGCGGACCGCTGAGGTTCAACGCCTCGTGCTTGGCGCCCATCAATTCGGTCAGCTGCTCGTTGACGATCTTGACCACTTGCTGCCCGGGCGTCAGGCTTGTCATGACTTCCTGACCGAGGGCCTGGGCACGAATATCGGCGATGAAACGCTTGACCACGCGGAAATGGACATCGGCTTCCAAAAGGGCGATCCGGACTTCGCGGAGACCCTCCTCGATGTTCTTTTCCGTCAGCTTGCCTTGCCCCTTGAGCTTTTTGAATACAGACTCAAGATTATCGGACAGGTTTTCAAACATGCGTATGACCCCAGTGGCTGTCGATTATCATAAATCGTTGAACTTAGAATTTTGAAAATGCTATGTCAAGAATAAAAGGAAGTGATTAAACGGCTTTAAGGCGCTCCCGTGGGAGATGGATTCCTTTAAGTCTTTACAGGCGGGTTGGGCGGGCAAAGAATAAAACAGGATTAACCGCCACATAGCGCACTACATTAAAAAATGCAAACAAAATAATGGTTTGTAAAGGGCTCTCATCATAAAAAAAGATATCAAAGATTTGGACCGCGAAGCGCTGGGGCAATGGTTGGCCTACGCCGGCGAAGCACCTTACCGCGCCGACCAGATTTTGCGCTGGATCTATCGGGATCAGGTCAATGGCTTCGAGGCCATGACCAATCTCAAAAAAACCTTGCGCACGCAACTGGCCGACGCGTTCGCCATTGGGCGCTTGCATCTGCGGGAACATGAAATCGCCGACGACGGCGCGCAGAAATTTCTCTTCGAACTGGCCGATGGCGAGCACATCGAAAGCGTGCTGATTCCCGAGCGCGATCATTTCACCCTGTGCCTCTCCAGCCAGGTGGGCTGCGCCCAGAACTGCCGCTTCTGCCTGACGGCCCGCGGAGGTTTCCGGCGCAACTTGTCACAAGGGGAGATTCTGGCCCAGGTGCGCGATATCCGCCACGGGCTGGCCGCACCGGAGCAGTTGACGAATATCGTTTTCATGGGCATGGGTGAGCCTCTGGCCAACTACCGCCATCTGATCGGGGCCATCAGGGTGCTGCGGAACAACAAGATCGGGTTCGGCTTTGCGAAACGCAAGATCACGGTCTCCACGGCCGGGCTGGTGCCGCGCATGGCCGACCTGGGGCGGGACACGGATGTCGGCCTGGCGGTTTCCCTGAATGCCACCGACAACGAAACCCGCAGCCGTCTGATGCCCATCAATCGGCGCTATCCGCTGGAGATGCTGCTGGAGGCCTGCCGCCGCTATCCGTTGGCCCCCCAGCGGCGCATCACCTTCGAATACATCCTGCTTGAGGGCGTCAACGACACACCGGCCGATGCCCGTCGGCTGGCGGATCTGCTGCGGCCGATCCGTGCCAAGATCAATTTGATTCCCTTCAACGGGCATGCGGGTTGTCGCTATCGCTGCCCGGACGAGACCACCATACATGCTTTCCAGAAGATTTTAGTCGACCGGCACTACACGGCCATCATCCGCCACAGCAAAGGCCGCGAGATTTCTGCGGCCTGCGGGCAGTTGCGGGCCCGCGCCCGAAACTAGCGGCGACCGCGGCCCGCCTCGTCCAAGCCCTGGACCGGCATGTTTCGATTCTGCTTGGGGCGATGTCCAATCATGATCAACTCATGAAAAGTCATCTTTACGACGCCTTTGTAACAAGTTCGATCGCAAGGCTTGCGAAGAGCGAGGAATACGCTGACGGACGAGGGTTGAAGCGTAACGTCGCTATCGGGTTAGTGCTGATCTAAACTCTTCACCTCCGGGGGGCTACCTAAGGCCTCCCGTTCTGCAGGAGGAGATTCACCTTACGAAACCGTCAAACCATGAGGGCGTGCACGTCATCTGGCCGGAGCGGTTTCACCCGCAGGGTCTGCCGACCGTCCGGACTGCTGGCCAGCACATCGACCTCGGTTTGCCGGGCCGCCTTGCTGTAGCCGGCGCAGATGGCTGCCGCCGTGACGAGGGCCTCTCCGGAAGCCCGGCCGGCAACGACGACGACGGGTCCCGGGTAATTGATGACATTCAGGGTCGTATCCCGGTGGGGATCTTGGAGGGCCAGAATGTTCCGGTTGTCCTTTTGGGTGCGGCCCACGATGATCTTGGTGGCGTCATCCAGTCGGAAGTGCCGGCCGTATTTGAGCATTTCGAGTTCCGCGGTCTGGGTCTGTGTCTGGTGCGCGAAAAGATCCCTGAGCCGGCACTTCCGACTGGATGACGCCACCAAGATCATCGTGGGCCGCACCCAAAAGGACAACCGGAACATTCTGGCCCTC
>JASJED010000035.1 GCA_030065585.1 Desulfobacterales bacterium
GATATCCGCGTGGAGAGCGAGGCCGGCCAGGGCAGCCGGTTTATCTTTACGGCCGAATTCGGACTGGGGGCCGAGAAGGCCAGGAAGCAGTTCGTGCCGCATGCCGATCTGCGGGGCCTCAAGACGCTGGTGGTGGACGACAATGCCACGAGCCGCAACATTTTCCGTGAGATGCTGGAGTCGTTCTCTTTCGAGGTGGACCAGGCGGCCTCGGGGGCGGAAGCATTGAGCGAGTTGGAAAATACCCCTGCTGATCAGCCCTTCGAACTGGTCATCATGGACTGGAAAATGCCGCAAATGGACGGCATCGAAACCGCCCGGCGCATCAAGGCCCATCCCGCGCTGGGCACTAGGCCCGCCATCATCATGGCCACGGCTTACGGCCGTGAGGAGATTATGCGTCAGGCCGAAAAAGTGGGACTGGACGGCTTTTTGATCAAACCGGTCAACGCCTCCGTTCTCTTTGATACGGTCATTCAGGCTTTCAGCCGGGAGGCTCCCGAGGTCGGTGCCGACGATGCGCCTTCGACCGAGGGGGCCGATGATATTGGAAATCTTGCCGGCGCGCGGGTGCTGTTGGTGGAAGACAATGAAATCAACCAGCAGGTCGCCAAGGAAATCCTGGAAGGTGGGGGGGTTGTGGTGCGCCTGGCCGCAAATGGACAGCAGGGTGTCGAGGCCGTAAGACAAGAGGTCTTCGATGCGGTCCTCATGGATATCCAAATGCCGGTCATGGACGGGTATGCCGCCGCACGTGAAATCCGAAAGGATCCGCATTCTCAGGACCTGCCGATCATTGCCATGACGGCCCATGCCATGACCGGCGATGCGGAGAAAAGCCGTGCGGCCGGCATGAACGATCACGTGACCAAGCCCATCGACCCGGGGCAGCTCTTCGGCGCCTTGCGGCAATGGATCGTCGCCCCCAAGCTGCCGGGGGAAACGCCGCCCGTGCCGGACGCCGCAAATGAGGCGGCCGCCGTCAGTGACGCATTGCCGGATTTCCTCAACGGATTCGACCTTGCCGCGGGGCTTCGGCGGCTGCAGGGCAACCGGCAACTTTACCGCAAACTGATCATTGATTTTGCGGACAAATGCCGGGACGCGGCCGTGGCGATTCGACAAGCACTGGCGGCCGTGGACCTGGAGCAGACCCGCCACCTCGTTCACAGCCTCAAGGGGGCCGCCGGCAACCTGGCGGCGGAACGGGTTCAAAACGCGGCCATGGCCATGGAGGGCCTGATCAAAGATGCCGCCGCTTTGCCGGAAGCCGAGCGACTTGACCCGGCCCTCGCCCGCCTGGAGGAAAGCCTCGGCGAAATTGCCGCGTCCGCCGGCCTGCTGGGTCGGGCCCCGGAAGCCGAACCGCCGCCTTCCGGCGAGACCATCGCCGGGCTGGCACCCGATCTGCGCCGCGAGATCGCGGGACGCATCCGTGAGGCCGCGGATATCGGCGATGTGGGGGCACTGAAGGCCATCGCGGACGAGCTGACCAGCCGGTCGCCAGACCTGCAGCCCTTGAGTCGGCGTCTGGCCGGGCTGGCCGACGATTTCGACCTGGACGGGGTTGCGGCGCTCGCCGACGAACTCTCTCCGTGACCCTCCTGGAGGGGCATCTTTCGGCCCCGTGCGGCGTTCTCGCCGCTTCGCAATCCTCGGCGTAGCGTGTGCTACGCCTGCGGTTCCGAAGACGGCTGCGGCCTTGCACGGAACCAAAATCTACCCCTCCAGGAGGGTCACGGGGTCAAAAGGTAGGGGTATCTTTCGGCCTGTGCGGCGTTCTCGCTCTTTGCCGGTCCTCGACGCAGCGTGGGTTACGCCTGCTGTCGGAGGACGGCTTCGCCATCGGCCGTCCACCCGCTGCGGTTGGTTGAATACCGCCACTATAGAGGTCAGTAGTGAAATCCCGCCGCGGTGTGGAGGGGCACGGAGTCGAAATCTTTTCCTCCAGGAGACCCCGCATTTTTGCAAAGCTGCGTTCGATTAATTTGTCTCATGGGTCGGTAATGTCCTCATTAGCGCTTTCTTGACGATCCACAAGACATCTTATGCCTTACGCCATTCCGCTGCTGAATACCAGGAGATATATTTGTCTTTTAAGGGTAAATCGCCCCGCCCTTTCAACAAACCGGTGTCGATCCATAAATGGTAGATTTTGGTTCAGGCCAAGGCCGCAGCGATTTTGAAACCACAGGCGTAGTGTTGCTACGTCGAGGATTTCAAAAGCGCGAGAACGCCGGCCTGGGCCGAAAGATGCCTTTTATGGATGGGCACTATTTAGAAAAAGGCTTCGGTATAGACCCGCGCGTCGGGAAAGCGCGCATCGATGATCTCCATGGCGTCGCGTATCATTTCCATCCGTCCACTGAGATAGAAGTCGCAGGGCTGCGGATCGAGTCGGGTTTGCAGATATGCGGTGACGTAACCGCTGAAGGCCCCGCCTGGCAAGAGCGCCTTGGCACTGAGGCAGGGGACGTAGTGTTTGGCGGCCGGTTGCAGTTCCGCTCGGTAGTAAAGCTCGTCGGCGGTGCGCACCCCATGCAGCAGCACGAACGGCCGTGCGCCCGCTCGGACCATGGCCGCAAAAGGTGCGATGCCCGTGCCGCTGGCCACCATGACGACCGGTCGCGCATCGGGGCGCAGGCAGAAATACCCGTTCGGTCCGGAAAAGAGCAGTTCGCTGCCAATGGGGGCTTGATCCAGAAACGGTGTGACCCGGCCGGCCGGAATCAGGCGCACGAGCACGGCCAGATTCTCATCGGCCGGGGCGCTGACCAGAGTGTAGTCCCGCTCGGTGGCCTCGGTTCGCAGGGCGATGCGCTGCCCCGCCTGGTAGCTAAATCCCGGTGGTCGGGTCAGGCGCAGCTCGAAGGTCCCCGCGGTCAGCCGGCGGCGTTCCCGAAGCCGGCACGACCACGTCGCCGCTTTTGACGGTGCAGGCATAACCGGCGTTACCCTCCCCAGGTCCTTTCGACGGTGCCCGTGATATGATTGCAGTACCGGGCCATGACGAAAAGATAATCCGAGAGACGATTCAGATATCCGCGAATGCCGTGGTAGGGCTGATCCCCGCCCTGGGCTTCGGTTTCCAGGCAAACACGGACGACCCGGCGCTCGGCTCGCCGGCAGACGCAGCGGGCCAAGTGGCAGGCGCTGGCGGCCGGGTGGCCCATGGGAAGGACGAACCGCGTCAGTCGTGGCAGGTCCGCATCCATCCGATCGATGGCCTTCTCAAGCCAGGTGGTCTTTTCGGCGGGCAAGTCGGTGAAGGCGGCGGCATTCTGACCGTCGGAGGTGGTGGCCAGACACGCTCCCACATGAAAAAGATCGATCAACACCTGTTCCAGCTGTTCGGCCTCGGTGGTGCGGCCTTCCGGCAGGACATTCAGGATGGCGCCGATCAAGGCGTTGAGTTCATCCACATCGCCATAGGCTTCGACGCGGGGATTGGATTTATCGATGCGTTCACCGCTGAACAGACTGGTTTTGCCGCGGTCGCCGGTGCCGGTGTAAACTTTCATGCGTTCCTCTTGCTTTAGTTGGCGTTAACCTCGACCCAGTGCCACACGCTGCTGATCAGAAAGTAAAGGGCCACGCCTTCCTAAAAAAGGCAGAGGCCATCGTACCAGAGTTTGTGGGCCAGGCCAACCGGAACCAGCCGCGCGAATGCCACGCAAACCTTCACGGTCAATCCCAGCGGTAGGCGGCCAGCGAAAGGACCCCGTATTCGAAATGCGTGTGCAGTCGCGTGGCCGAGGTAACTGCCGCCAGCCAACAATCGAAGGCCTCGGCACAGGCGGCCGGCGGGTCGTCCAGAGCCATGCTGGGCATGCCGTGCGAGATGAAGATTGTGGGGAGGCGCATCAATCCAGCACATGCCGCTCCAGGACGAAGCAGGTGAAGGTGCCCTGGTAGACCGCTTCCTGATCGCGGGACACCGTTACCGTGACCATGTGTTTTTTCCCGTCCACGGATTCCACCTGTGCTTCGGCCACCACGGTCTCGCCGGTGCGGACCGGCTTGAGGAACCGCGATTGAGCCCCTCCCAGAACGACGTGGGGGTCGTTGACCGCCAGCATGGCCGCGTAGTCGGCCATGCCGAAGATAAAGCCGCCGTGCACGAGGCCGCGAGCGTCGGCCGCCATGTGCTCGGTGGTGATCATCCGCAGACGGCAGTATTGCGCCCGCAGTTCTTCCGGATGCCCGCAAAGTTCGGCATCGATGGCCAGATGGGTCTTCGCGTCCATGCGCGCCTCCTTGTTTGACGGTCTCGTAAAAAGCCCGCGATCGGCGTTAGGCGTAGCCCTCGTCATTGCCGCGTACCGTCAATATGCTTCATTCTTCGGGCATTTGACGCGGTATCGCGAACTTGTTAGGAGACTGTCCGGATCATGGCTGCTTGCGGCAAGAGCGCCGCGTTTTTAGTGCTTTGCATGCCGTAACGCGAACTTTTTGCGAATTCAGATGGTTGATATCTTAGGGGTTCAGATCGGTTCTTCCTTGAAACGTTCGGTTACGGCCCCGCATACCGGGCATTTGTCCGGGATGGCGTCGACGGCGATGTAGCCGCATACCTGGCAGACATAGTAAGCGGCTTCGGCCCCATCGCCGGCAAACTGCTTTAGTCGCTGGGCATGATTGGCGTTGACCTGTTCAAACTGGTGCAGGGCCGCTTCGGCGGATTTGTCGCCAGCTGTCATGGCGATCCTGCGGTCCTGCGGATAGATGTCGCGAGACAGGGTCTGTTTGGCGGTCAGCAGGGTCTCCAGATGTTTTTCGATGCGGCTGATTTTACCACGCAGATAAATCAGGCTGCGGCGCGCGCTGATTTCTTCACCGCGCGCCAGGGCGTTCAATAGCCGGGCGTGCTGGGTCTGACCTTCCTTCTTGGCCTTGGTGGCGTAAAGACGGTTGCGCGCGGCCGAGGCCGATTCGCTGGCCAAAGCCAGCTGCATGCAGGTTTCCAGGTCGGATGCCATGGCAAGTCCTCCTGATGGTGGAATCTAGGGGTCCGGGAATGGTGCCTGATGTCGTGGCCTTCGGACCTGCCATTCGTATCTGGATTGGTGGCGGAAGTAAATGCTTTTCGTGGCGCGGCCCGTTTTGTGGAACAGAGGGCGGGGGTCGCATGGGCGGCGCGATCGAGAAAGCGCGCCTTGGCGACCAGCGGGAAAATTGGGGCGACCCTGTGCGGCGGCGGCAGATAGTATGAGGATTTAGCCCTTGGGCGGCGTTGCCGACGTGTCAACAAAAGCAGACGTGCGGTGCCGCCCAGCCGGCGGGATTCCATCCAGGATCGGTGCAAGCACCGTTGTCAGGCGCCGCAGCAAAGAGCGGGAATCTGTGGACAGCTGCAACCGATCCCGCAGGTCCCGGGCGATCTCCAATTGAACGCCGGCCCCCAGACGGCCGCGGTTGCAGAGATTGGCCGGGTGGCGGCCGGCCAGTCCGTGTCGGCGGGTGATGTGGGCGCGAAGCCCGGCGGAATTCAGACGACGGCAGAAAAGCGCGCCTCGGATCCGGTCGCGTCCGCCCACGAGAATCGACGCATCACGCCGGGCGCAGCCATGCAACGTCAAAATCCAATCCGCCCGGGCCGCCATGTCGTTGGCGAGCGGTTCGTCAAATCTGTGGCTGGGCAGGTGCAGGCTGCGGTTGCCGCGCGGTTTCAGGCCCTTGAAGGCGTAAAAGGCATGCCGGGTGCCGGCCAGGGCCGACGCCAGGATGTCCGTGCCCGGTTCGATACACCCTCCGTGCGGCGCCATCACGAGAAGCCCCGTATGGCCCGGCCGGGTTTCGATCACATAGTCGCTTCCCCGGCATTCATGCGCCGCCAATTCACGGTAGTCCTGGTAACCCATGGTCAAACCCCTGTCATGCGACAGCCGTGGAACGGCCTGCCAGGCGGTCCAGGATGGCCTGGAGGACATCGTGGTTGAGGCCGTAGTATTCGCGTTCCAACCGCATGGCCTCAGGGGATTGGACGTAGGGGCCCGGCTTTAAATCCTCACCGCCGTTGGCGATCAGCGCCTCCAGACTCTCCGGCGTGGTTTCCAGGTGAAACTGCAGTCCCACCACGCGCGGGCCGAGAACGAATCCCTGGTTGCGGCAGGCCGTACTGGAAGCGATCCGCAGGGCGCCTTCGGGCAAATCAAAGGTGTCGCCATGCCAGTGAAAGACTTTGAGCTGCGGTGGAAGGCAGCTGCCGATCGCGTGATCGGCGCCGGCCGGGCTGCGCTGGATGTCGAACCAGCCGATTTCACGGTGGGTGTTGGGGTAGACCCGGGCCCCCAGGGCCGCGGCGATCAGTTGGGCGCCCAGGCAGACCCCCAGGGCGGCTTTGCCGGCGGCGATGGCTTCCCGGATGAATTGCTTTTCACGAACCAGCCAGGGATGGCGATCCGTGTCCCCGGTGCTCATGGGTCCCCCCATGATCACCAGCACGTCGAAGCTGTCAACACCGGGCAGGGGCTGCCCCTCGTGGAATCGCGTGGCGCTGATGGCGGCCCCGACCTTTTCGGCCCATGGGCGTATTTGCCCCAGCCCCTCGAATGAAACGTGCTGCAGATAGTGCAAGCGCAAGGTCACGGTGGCAGACCCCTTCAAAGGATCGGTAGCCATGACGGGTGGCGGCACGCCAGCCCGTTTTTCAAGGCGGATTTTCGGCCGTACGTTCAGGGGCGTCCTCCGCGGCGGCCCGGATGCCGAAGAACAGATAACCGAAGGCCACGACGAAACTGCCGATGCCCCACAGGGGTAAATGAATTCTCGCCAGCATGATCAGGGTGTCGATCAGGATGACCGGCGTCATGGCCATCACGGCCACGCTGGCCGTCGCCCCAAAGGGCATTGCGCGTTTCAGTAGGGAGGCCATCACCATCCCGATCCCTGCATAAATCAGCACCTGCAGGGTGCGCAGGCAATAGGTAAAAAAAAGCGTCAGGGGGTAGAGCACGAAGGGCGCCCAGCGCAGGGAGGTTTGCAGCCACTGGGCCATGTCGCTTTGGGTCAGGCGCAACGTTTCGATCGCGCGCAGATCGAAAACACGGCTGTCACCCGGACCGATCCGGGCCATCAGCTGGGAGCGGGTCAGCAGCAGCATGGCGTCTGTCTGACGCAGGGATCTAATCTGCCCGGTGGTGTCGATCACGGCAAACAGGTCTCGGGTGTCGGGCCTGAAGACCTTAAACGGCTGCTCGACCGCCACCTTAACCTGGCCCTTTTCGATGACGATGGTCGGCAACTGGGCGATGATGGCCGGCGCCTTTTCGTTGACAAAGATGCGGGCGATCGTCTGGAAATGGAGCATGAAGGCCACACCCGTCAGCGCCAGCAGGACGAACAGGTGCACAAAGGCCAGGCCGCGCCAGTGAAGGGCCACATCCCGGTAGAAGGGCTTGAAATAAAAACTCATGACATAGGGATGCCGCAGACCATAGCGGCGGGTGGCGGGCGATCGGTCCGTTGTGGTCTGTTCGTGCGCGGTATCCGGGTCCTGCGATGCCACAGACGATTCGCCAGCGTTGCGTCCAAACCACCGGCGCCCCGCAGCCGGCGACTGGACTTCCATGCGGCAAACAGCGCCGGTGGCTTCGAAGGCTTCCTGGTCCCGGCGGGCCGTGTCCGCATCGAGGCCTTCCTTCAGCACGACCGGATCGCCGCTGAAGAGGGTTTCAACCTCGGCGACCGCGACACCGAAAAGGTCGGCCAGGTTCTGCTTGACCGTTTCCGGATCGTGTCCCGGCTGGACACGGCCCTCGAATATCAACCGGTATGTGGTCATGCCAATCTCGTTTCGGGTAAGCGCTCCGGCAAGCAGGTCAAAAGGCCCCCCCGCCGGACGATGACGGGCGTCAGCGTTTTTTCGCCGGCACCGTTATCGGAACGGATCTATATCAGTAAGGCGTGAGGTGAGCAAGCACCTGGCCAGGAACCGGCGTAAATTCCGTGCTGCCCGGCGGCATCCAGAAAAACTGGAAGCTCGCCGTGCCTTTGCGCTGGAAAAAGCGGATGCGCAACGAATACCAGGCCGGCGCGCTCACCTCGAAATCGGCGGGGGGGGTGAGACGATCGCCGGAAGCATGCCAAGCCGGATCTTCCAGCAGGCTGCGGCCATCGAGAAAAAGGCGGAAACCGTCGTTGCTGTTGACCTGGAATCGATAGCGGCCGGGCTGGTCCAACAGGATCAACCCGCTCATTTCCATGCCGATCCCGCGGTTGGTACCGCTGTCGAAGACTTGACCGCGGCCGAAGCGGCGGTTCAAATTGGTGACCGCCGGGCCGGGAACTCCCTGGCGGCGTGCCTTGTCACCCCGGGGCAGGGCATCCACATGCCGCACGAACGTATTGGGAAAGTAGAGAACGGCGAGACCGGGCTTGAGACCGCCGGTATCCGCGGACCGGGCCGGTGTCGCCGGTTGTAGAAATCCGCCGTCGTGCACGCCGGCACAGCCCGTCAGTATCAGGCCAGTAATTAGCAGTATCCATCCTGTCCTCATGTGTCCCCCCTGAAGCAGGCCTCGGCGGCGCTGCCTGATCTTATCTGCGTCCATCAACCGGAGTCGTTTGATTTAGGCTGGTATGCGGGTTCGCGTCCGCTGCTCAGGGGAATTTGAGAGAGACTTTCTGAGCCCCCTTCTTGGCCTTGATTTTGACTTCCAGGTCGATGCTGCTGTCCCGTATCCCGAGCGCCAGACGTGTCTCACCCCGATCCGCATCGATGTGGGTAATCTCCCGAATGGCTTCCAGAACCTTGTCGCCGACGGCGCTGCCCGGTGACGGCAGTTCCGTGGGGCGGTATTCGGCGGTTACGTGAATGCCGCCGTCTTCACCTTTGCGTAGCGTAATCTTGTCGGCGTTGTTGTTAACGCCGTGCAGGGCCGCCAGGGCCAGCCATTTCAAACCGATCTCTTCCTCGCCGGCGGCCGTGGGGATGCGTGACATCTCCTTGAGCGGGTCCGTGGTGGCAAAACAATCACATAGTTCCTGAACTTTGAGATGTAGATTGCGTTCGTCTTTCATAATAGTTGTCTCCCTCGTCGTTGGGGTCATCGTATAAAGCGGTTTCCAAAGCTCATCTGGCGCCCGCTGGCGGCGTTAGCGCCCTGTTCAAAATGCTCATCTAATGAATGAGGATGCTGTGCTTTGTCATCAGGCGGTGCCTGGCCCTCGAACGCGATCGGTGGCTTTGAAGCCGCTCTTGGCTGAAGCGGTTTACAGTGGGAATGGAGGTAGAGTAAGGATCGTTTGTAAAAAAGCAAGAATCGCCCCGGCCGGCAGCGCCAGCGGTGGTGCGCTCAGACGGTGCCGTTCGGCGGCCGGAAGATGTCGCGGCGGTCGACAACGAAGCGTTGCATGAAGCAGCGACCGAGGACGGCCACGATCACCACGGGAATTTGCAGCGTTCCGTAGCAGAAAAGGTTTTGGCCTGATGCGGCGCGGTTTTCCGCTGTGCCTAGCTTTGCAGGCATTCTTGAAGGAATCGAAACTGGCTGTCGAGATACAGCTCGGCCCGACGCAGATGCCCGGCCGTGTCGGTTCGGGTTTCCAGTTCCTGCAGGATGGTGCGATAACGTTCGATGTTCGGCTCACCGGCAGGCGGGGAGATCACCGGGCGCGGATGGCGATTGTCATTGAAGAAATAGTTGACCAGTTGTGCGCGTTCCGACGGTCGGAACGGCCAGGCGATCCGCAGCCCTAAAAGGTCTTCCAGCGCACGGCACGCTTCGGGATGCTCGCGAAAGTCGTCCAGGAAAACCGGGCGGTTCAGGCGGTATTCGATTTCTTCGAAAATGGCCTGCAGCAACCGGTGCTCAGTGACCAGCAGGCCGTAGAGATACCAGTCCATGACCACGGCCCGCAGCATCTGCTTGTAGCGGGCCGGCAGCAGACGGGTGGCGGGGCAGAAGTAGATATGGCAGGTCATGCCGCCGTAGTGGCTCAAGCTGCGGAAATCCAGACCCCGGTTGAGGGGCTCCAGGGGGTGGAGCAGACAGCCCACGGTTTCCTGCCGGGGGCCGACCAAACCCAGATAGGGGCAATGGTGGAAGTCGCTCAGGGGGCGCTCCTGGTTTTCATGCTGTTCGATCGCGCGGCGAAACCGGAGGATGTCCTCAACGGTACGTGGGGTGGTCGCGAAGCGGCGGGAGCGCGCTGCCAGGAGCGCTTCGATTCCCGCGCGCGAGTCGTTCGCCACGTTGTAGAGCCCGCAGCAGGCGCCGCAGGAGACCGACCCGCTGACCTGGCAGAGATAGTCGTCATCTATCTTTTGCGCCTTTGGGGGCGATATCGGTTGGCCGTTCAGGCTGTCTTTAGAGGTAGCGCGGAGGTTTCTCATAATTTCCGGATGGTGCCGAGATGATTCGATTCATCGGTCGTCTGGCAATGCCTCGCTCTCCATTTTCAGGTTTCGGGTGTCAGGTTTCAGGTTTCAGGTTTCGGGTGTCAGGTGTCAGAACAAACAGCTTGGCAGCATCGTAACCCTTATTTTCTGAAACCTGACACCTGAACACTGCCATTTAGGATTACCCTCGCCCATTGACTTAAAAACGAAATCGCCCGTAAGTCAATTCGCCATGGCCCGGTTTACCCGGAGACTACAGGATTAGCCAGGGCAGCCATCATCTTTTCATTGTCGATCAGATCCTGTATGGTGGTCTCGTCGTAGACAGCGTAGATCGCCCGGCAGACGCGGTCCCACATGGGTCGGAAGGGGCAGTTTTCAAAGAGCGGGCAGCCCTCGCGGGCAATGCAGGCATCGCAGCGATTTGGCCGGCTGCGGTTGTCGATCAATCTGAAAATGACTCCCACGGTGATCTGACGCGGCGTCAGGCAAAGGGCATAGCCTCCGTAAAAACCGCGTTTGGAAACCACCAGACCCTTACGCTTGAGCTGCGCCATGATAACTTCCAGAAAGCGCCGGGGAATGGCCTGGGCATCGGCGATGTCCGCCAGCTTGGTATGACCGTTGCGGTGCTTGGCCAGTTCGAAGATAGCCCGTAGGGCATATTTGTGCTTCTGAGTGATCAGCATTCAGCCGGTGCCCGGGTCGCCTAAAAAGGCGCTGAGAGTTTGAGCCCCTGTGGTCGCGGCAGCCACGATGGCTGGTCGCCCACCAACTTTGAACAGTATCCATCGACTTTTGGAGGACGGATGCTAATAGCCTAAATTAGCCGGCCAACGTTGTCAACCATAAGATATTCTTAAGTTTTATTGAAATTTTTTTGGGTTCGCGAGGACCCTATTAGATGGCGCCGCAGGCGATGAACGGGGATTTGCCCGCGTGCCGAACGCTCCCACCCAAAGTGAAGGCACCTCCAACCCATGAAACCAATGGTCGCGATCGTGGGACGCCCCAATGTGGGTAAATCGACCTTTTTCAATCAGGTGACCCGCAGCCGGGATGCCCTGGTGGACGATTTTCCGGGTGTGACCCGGGATCGGATCTATGGTGATGCAACCTGGAACGACATTCCCTTCACCCTGGTTGACACCGGCGGTTTTTCAGGGCAGCTCGACGATGCCTTGGCCGAATCCATTCGCCACCAGGTCTTCGAGGCCCTGGCGGCCGCGGATGCCATTATCGTGCTGATGGACGGCAAGCAGGGCCTCTCGCCCTATGACCGCGACATCGTGGACACCCTGCGCAACCAGCGCAAACCGGTCTTTTTCGCGGTCAACAAAATCGACGATCCCGCCCAGGAGGGCGCCCTGGCGGATTTCTTTGCCCTGGGGCTCGACAACCTCTTTCCCCTGTCAGCCGAACACCGTTTCGGATTGGGAGACCTGCTCGACCGCCTGGTGGCGGCTTTCGAGCGCCACGAGGAAACCCGCCGCGACGAGATCAAACTGGCGGTGGTGGGCCGTCCCAATGTGGGCAAATCCTCCCTGCTCAACCGGCTGGCGGGCGAAGAACGCCATCTGGTGAGCGCGATTCCCGGAACGACCCGTGATGCCGTGGATTCGGTGATCAAGCGCGAGGGGCGCTATTACCGCCTGATCGACACAGCCGGCATCCGCCGCAAGGGCAAGGTCACCCGCAAGCTGGAGAAATTTTCGGTGCTCAAGGCCCTGCGCAGTCTGGACCGCTGCGATGTGGCCCTGATCGTCATCGACGCCGCCGAGGGCGTTACCGATCAGGACATCAGCGTGGCCGGCTATGCCTATGAGCGGGGCTGCGGCTGTGTCTTGCTCCTCAATAAATGGGATCTGGTGGTCAAGGACCAGCACAGCGTGCGGCGTTTCAGCGCTGAGCTGCGTGCGGCCGCCAAATTCCTGGCCTTTGCGCCGGTGCTGACCCTGTCAGCCCTCACCGGACAGCGTGTGCCGCGGATTTTCAAGCTGGTGGACACGGTTTATGCGCAGTACACCACGCGGGTTGGCACCGGGCGCCTCAACCGGATCCTGGAGCAGGCCCTGGCCGACAACGAGCCTGCCCTGCATCACGGGCGGCGCATCAAGTTCTACTACGCCACCCAGGCCGCGACAGGCCCCCCCACCTTCATCATGTTCGTCAACTATCCCGAAGCGGTCCATTTTTCCTACCAGCGCTATCTGATAAACCGGCTCCGGGAGGGCGCCGGTCTGAACGATACCCCGATACGACTGGTGCTGCGGCCGCGCTCGGGACGCAAGCCGCCCGCGAAGCGATCGAAACCGCGGACCCGGAAGGCCCGCAAACGCCGACGGTCGCGCTAAGCGACCGGCGCCAAACCCCTGACGAGGATCACGCCGTGGATTTATTCGAACACGCCGCCCGCCAAACCATAGAGACACCTCTGGCCGACCGCATGCGCCCCCGGCGTCTGGAGGATTTCGTGGGTCAGTCCCAGGCGGTGGGCGAGGGGTCGCTGATTCGCCAGATCTTGAGCGCCGAGCGGCTCTTCTCCCTGATCCTGTGGGGGCCGCCGGGCAGCGGCAAGACCACCCTGGCCCGGCTGGTGGCCGGTGCCAAGCAGGCCCGGTTCATCGAGTTTTCGGCCGTCTTGAGCGGGGTCAAGGATATCCGCCGGGTGATCGCGGAAGCCCGCCGCGAGCGTGATTTCCACCATCGCCGCACCATCCTGTTCGTCGACGAGATCCACCGCTTCAACAAGGCCCAGCAGGATGCCTTTCTGCACCACGTCGAAACCGGGTTGATCACCCTGATCGGGGCCACCACCGAAAACCCCTCCTTCGAGGTCATCCCGGCGCTGATGTCGCGCTGCCGGGTGATTCTGCTCAAATCCCATACGGATGAAGATTTGAAAATCATTCTGAAGCAGGCCCTGACGGACCTTGAACGGGGGCTGGGGCGCGACGAATTGGCCATAACCCCCGAGGCCCTGGACTTTCTGGTGCGCGCGGCCGATGGTGACGCCCGACGGGCCTTGAACAGTCTGGAAATGGCCGCCAGCCTGCGCGCGGCCGCCGATCCAGCGTCCGGAGGCGCTGGGGCACCGATCGACATCCCCGTGCTGGAAGCCGCTTTTCAGAAGAAGGCCCTGCGCTACGACAAATCCGGCGAGGAGCATTTCAATCTCATCTCGGCGCTGCATAAGAGTCTGCGCGGCAGCGATGCGGATGCGGCCCTTTACTGGCTGGCCCGGATGCTCACGGCCGGGGAGGACCCGCTCTATATCGCCCGCCGCATGGTGCGGTTTGCTTCCGAAGACATCGGTCTGGCCGATCCCCAGGCGCTGACCGTCGCCCTGAACGCCATGGAAGCCTTCCGCTTCCTCGGTCGCCCGGAAGGTGAACTGGCCCTGGCCCAGGCGGCGGTCTACCTGGCCACGGCCCCCAAGAGCAATCGCATCTACCGGGCCTACCAGGAGGCCGCCCGAACGGCGGAAGCGCACGGCAGCCTGCCCGTCCCGCTGCATATCCGCAACGCCCCGACGGCATTGATGAAATCCGTGGGCTACGGCCGGGGCTACCGCTATGCGCATGATTACCGTGAGGCCTATACCGCCCAGGATTATCTTCCCGAGTCTTTGCGCGGCACGGTTTTTTACCGACCCGCTGATCGCGGTTACGAAAAGGAGGTCAAGCGTCGTCTGGATCGCTGGCGTGCCTTGGCCGCCGGGGTCGACGCCGGGCAACCGCCGCCGGGCCGCCAGGGCCCCGCGGACGGCGACGCGTCGGCTTGACAGATGCGCGCGTGAGCGCTAGTAATTGAATATACACCACTTTCTTCTCCTGAACCGGACCAGGCCGTCCTAAACATCATCCACCTCCGGATCAATCCGGGCCACCGCCGTCGCAAAGGGGGAAGCATGCAAACTGTTGGCGACATCATGACCACCGAGGTAATTACCGTCAGCCCGGAAACGGAAATTGTCCATGCGGCCCGTCTGCTGGTCGACAACAAGGTCAACGGCCTGCCCGTAGTCGATGACCGGAAGCGTATCGTCGGCATCGTCTGCCAGAGCGATCTGATCATGCAGCAGAAGCGTCTCCGCGTGCCGTCGTTGTTCACCTTCCTGGACGGCTACATCACCCTGGCCTCCGCCAAGCAATTCGAGCGCGAAGTGGAGAAAATTGCGGCTTCGCAGGTGCAGCAGGCCATGACCCCGGATCCGACCTGCGTTTCACCCGACACGGCCATCGAAGACGCGGCCACACTCATGGTCGAGAAGAACTATCACACCCTGCCGGTGGTGGATGACGGACGGCTGGTGGGGGTCGTGGGCAAGGAGGACATGCTGCGCACCATCATGCCGGCAAGCTGACAAGGAGGAACCATGGCCATACGCTCGATTGCCTGCTGTACCGATTTTTCGGACAATGCTCACCTGGCGGTGGACGCGGCCGTCGACATGGCCGCCCGCTACCGGGCCAAGCTGTTCATCGTGCATGTGCTGCCTCCCCTGGTCAACCCACTGACGATGGACAGCGGCTGGGTGCCCCCGGAAGCTCCCCGCGATTCCGTGATTCTCAAGATCGAGGAGGAGATGCAGACGCGCTACGGTGCCCAGATCCCCCACGAGGTCGATTACGAACTCGTTGTCCGGGACGGTCATGTCTCTTCGGAAATCCTCGAATTCATCCGCGTGCAAAAGATAGATCTGATCGTCACCGGGGCCTATGGCCTTTCGGGAATGGGGCTGGTGTTGTTCGGCAGTGTGGCCAAACGCGTGGCCCAGAAGGCGGCTTGTTCGGTGATGATCGTCCGGGGGGACTAGACTCAGACCAGGCCCATCTTCTTGACGTCCAATAAAAATCGGGATCGCAATCGCAATCGGTATCGTCAGCCCCGATGTTTTTAAGGCGATGTGCCCGCTCGATAGCGATCCCGATACCGATCCTTTCCACCACAACCCAGCCGTCATATGGGGATCTGCAGACGAAACCGGCGCGTTTGCGAGCGGCCGTCGGGATCGAAGGATCGTTCCATGAAGAGCGTGCTGCCGTCGGCGGCGATCCGCAGGACGCTCGAACAGCGGGTGCCGTAAGCGGGGCTTTGAATGAAGGCCGTGGCCAGGAGGCGCTCCCCTTCGAGACCGATGCCGGTATCGGGAAGATCGCCATCCGGGGGGCGATAGCGGTCCTGGAGCAGCGACATCAAAGCCTCGGGATCCGGCCGGCGTTTCTGGCGGATGATCGCGGCCAGGGCCTCGCGGGCCCGTTCGACCTTGGGCCAGGGCGTGTTCATCAGGTGGTTGCTGAGGCCGTGAATGCCGGGCGCGATCGCATGCGGTTCGGGTCCGCGGTTGGCGTAGTAGTAAAGGGC
>JASJED010000241.1 GCA_030065585.1 Desulfobacterales bacterium
TGCTTCTGGCGGGCTTCGAGCAGGCTTTTGCGGCTGACTTGATCGGCCTCGCGCCTGAGACGGTCGGCAATCCGGTCGGCGCGGCGCATGCTGGTTTCAAAGGCTTCGGTCAATGGGGCCTCATTGGCAAACTGGTGCTCCTCATCCGGTGCGGGCGGGCGGTTTTCCAATCGGCGCCGCACGAGTCGCCAGCCCGTGTCGCGCCGTGCGCGGGCGGCGGTGAGATCAGCTTCGGTGGGTACGTCGCGGGCAAAGACCATGGTCCGCAGTTCGATGTCGTTGCGGGCGAGTTCCTCGGTTTTTTGCTCCTGTTCCGCCTGCTGTCTGGCGAACTGGCGCGCCAGCGCTTCAAACCGCGTTTCGAACTGCGTGATGCGCGCTTCAGAAGGGATCACCAGGTCGTCGAGTTCTTCCAGATTGCCGGACCAAAGGTCCTGGCGCTGCAGCGCCTGGTTCAGGTTTTTAAGCTCGGCGGCAATATCGCTGCGGGTGGTGGCCAGTTGTTTTTCAAGCGGGCCGGCATCCTGTGCGGCCTGCAGGGCGATTTTCAGGCCCCCGACGTTGACGGGGGCCGGCATCGCATCCTGCTGTTCCTCGAGGATCGAGATCTCCGTCGCCAGGTGACGCAAATCGGCCCGCGTCGTTTCCAATCGGGTTTGCAGACGTTCGTGGCGTTGGCCCAGGGCCTGGATTTCGCTGATCAGAACGGGCGAAAGTTCCCGCGGCGCGGCAGGCGCCTTCGGGGCGTCGCGGTCTTCTGCCGACAGGTCGCTGGCGGCCTGTCGGTAGAGCAGCTGCATGCGCGCCTCCAGGCCCGGGCGGTCCTGCCGGGCTTTATTGAAACTGCCCAGGTCCTGCTGCAGCGCTTCCACCAGAGCGGCGTGCGCCAGCAGTTGTTCGGGCACCTCAAGGGCGTTTATCTGTTGGCGGAGTTCCTCGATGACGGTTTGCGCGCGCTGCCGATCGCGGTCGGCGATGGTTCGACGGGTCTCCGCTTCACGACGCGTATCACGGAAATTTTCCGACAGGTCCGGGATGCCGGCATAGCCCTCCAGAGCGGCATTGATTTCCTGACGGCGGGCCATCAGCGGCAGGGCCTCCTGAATCCGTCGGAGCCTATCCTGCTGCTGTTGCCTCGCGGCCAGATCCTGTTCCACGGCCGCGAGTCTTTCCCGGGCATTGTCCAAGGCCGCGTGGTGGGTTTGCCAGGTTTTAATGCGGAGCAGAGTGGTGCGCTGCTGGTGGCGCGTTGCCTTGAGGTCGGACAGCGTGCGGTTGATCCGCGGTTTTTTACCCGCCGTCTTGAACAGATCATCGGCTTCGGTTTCCAGACGCTGCCAAAAGGTCTGCAGTCGAAGCAGTCCGGCCCCGGCCGCGAACAGGGCCTGCCCGACACTGCCGCCGCCGGCAATGATTTCTTCACCGCCCTGGATCAACTCGTCATGTCCGATGGCAAACATCTGTTCGAACAGTTCGCGATCGACACCGCCCAGAAACGGCTGTAGAGCGGTTTCCTCCAGGACGGACTGGCTGTCCGTGCCCCGCAGGGTTTTAAGCTGTCCTTTGCGCCGGATAAAGGCTAGCGTGGCGCCGTCGCTGCGGGTTAAGCGGGCACCGATGCGCAATTGGGGATGGGGGTGGCGGAAGTTGTCCCGGGTGCGCACCGGGATACCGAAAAGCAGACTGCGCAGCGCTCTCAAGGCCGAACTCTTGCCGGCTTCGTTGGCACCGTAGATCAGATGAAAAGCCCGGCCACCGTCGGTAAAGTCAAGTTCCTTGTCGGTAAAGGGGCCGTAGGCGATCAATTGCAGACGATCGATTTTCATGTGTCCGGCGCCTCCGATTTGAGGCCCTGTCTGAGCAGGTCGTGGGCCTCCCGCACGATTTGGCGCCAGCATTCGGGATCTTCCATGTCAAGCGCCCGATCGCTCTGCCGGTATTCGACGGGCATTTTGCGCAGCAGGGGCGACAGCACGGCCCCCAGGGCGAGGAGCTTGTCGTCGTCCGCCTCGATTTCGGCCACCAGACGGTCCAGTTCCCGAAACGGGCCGGGGTCGTTCGGACCGGTGGGTCCCTGGCCCGTGGGGCGGGTTTCGACCCGCACCGATTCGATCCAGGCGCGTTCGCCAAAGTGGGCCACGGCCGTCGATCGAACGGCCTCCAGCCAGTAATCGCGATCACCGCTGATACGGGCATGCGCCGCCGTATCGCCGGTAAAGACGACCCGTGCGACGACCGGGAGGGGGGCGTGTTGGGCAATCAGCGCTTCGAGCCCCTTGCGGAAAGCATCCAATCCGGTTTGAGTCGTCGCGTTATGGTCGAGTTCGACGGTCAGTTGTGCCCAGCGCACGACATCATGGGATCGGGGAATGATTTCCGGTGCCCATCGGTCTTCCACGACCACCAGGACGCTGCCCTTGGCACCGGTTTCGCGGATATTGCGTCCCTGAAGGCATCCCGGAAAGATCACGAGCGGGTCCCGGGAGACCTGTTCGAACTGATGGACATGGCCCAAGGCCCAGTAATCATAGCCGCGGGCTTCAAGATCGGTCAGGGTGCAGGGGGCGTAGGCGGCGTGGCCCTCCCGCCCGTTGAGACTGGTGTGCAGCAGCCCGATATTGAAGTACCCGGGCACCGGCTCCGGATAGCGGCGGGCCAGATTGTCCATGATGGCCGAGGCGGCAAAACTCTGACCGTGCACGGCGACTTTGAGGTGGTCCAGGGTTCGGGTTTCAGGTTGACGATGCCCAAAAACGTGTACGTTGGGCGGATAGGGCAGGCTGCGGGTCATCCGGCCGGCGGCATCGTGGTTGCCGGATACGATGAAAACCGCGATGCCGGCCGCGTTGAGTCTTTGGATCTGGGCGATGAAATAGAGCCCTGTGTGGTAGTCGCGCCAGTCACCGTCAAACAGATCGCCGGCGATCAGTACGAAATCAACGGACTCGTCGAGTGCCAGATCGATCAGATTCTCAAAGGCCCGCCGCGACGCCTGCCGAATTTCCTCCCGCGGGGCGCCCTCGTAGTGCTCCAATCGGTGCAGGGGGCTGTCCAGGTGAATGTCGGCCGTGTGGATGAATTTGAACACGATGCGGCGGGTCCTTTTCTGAGCCGGTCGCGTGGATGCCGGTACGCGGGGTGCTTTTGGCCCACGCGCGGCCGCGGCGGCCGAACTTTTGATGTTTCTGGCCATCGGCGCTCAAGGATGCCGGGCTTGGAATGGCCGATGGCAATGAACCGGTCAGCGATGCGTGATCGGCGGGTTTGAAGGCATCGGCCCGCTCGCCGGGGATGCGGTCGGGCCCGTGAACAGGATTTGGATAACGGAGTCGGTCCACGGGGTCAAGTCCTACCCGTTGCGGTCTTGCCAAATCGACGGGTATGGGTTACGAGTGAGTGCGCTAAACTAAGGCCCTCTGCGACGGGCTATTTTTCAACGAATGGCACCCCTGCCAACCCGGCGTGAGAAGGGCCGATGGCAGTGTTTGTCCGGCATTCACCGGCAACCAGGCCGAAGGGAGAAAACGATATGAAATCCACGCAATATTGGGCCGATCGTTACGTGGAAATTCGCCGCACGCCTGAAGAAGTCATCCGGATGATTCATCCCGGCCAGCGGGTGTTCATCGGTTCGGCCTGTGGCGAGCCACAGGCCCTGGTCAGGGCGCTGTCGGATTATGCCCGCACCCTCACCGGGCTCGAGGTGGTGCGCCTGATGTCGCTCGAGACCACGCCCCTGACGATGATCGCCGATAAAAGCCAGGATCAAAGCCTCAACATCCGTTCCCTCTACCTGGGATCGGGCCGGCCGGAGACCATTGCCCGCAACAAGCGCTTTATCACCCCCATGAACCAATCGGATATTCCACGGCTGTTCAAAAGCCGTAAACTGCCGATCCACGTGGCCCTCGTCCAGGCCGCCCCGCCTGATGATTTCGGATGGATGAGCCTGGGGGTTTCGGTGGACATCACCTTGGCCGCCGCCAAGGTCGCCGATCTGCTCATCGTGCAGGTCAATCCCCGGATGCCCCGGGTTCTGGGACACAGCTTCGTTCACGTCAACGAGGCCGATTTCATCGTCGAGCACGAGGAGGCGCTGATTACCGTTCCCGAACCCCCGGAAAGCGAGCGGGCCAATCAGATCGGTCGTTTGATTGCCCGTCTGATCGACGACGGCTCCACCCTGCAGATCAGCCCGGGGACCACCGGCCAGGCCACGGCACTGGCCCTGGCGGATAAAAACGATCTCGGGATCCATTCGCAGTTCGTAACCGACAAGGTCATGCATCTGTTCTCCCAGGGGGTGATCAACAATCGCTACAAAGGGCTCAACGAAGGCAAACTGGTGGCCAGCAGTGCCATCGGTTCCAGCGCCCTCTATGAATTTCTGGACGACAACCCGGGCATCGAATTTTTCCCTTCCGATTATGTCAACAACGCCAGCATCATCGCCCAGCATCACCGTATGGTTTCGCTCAATGTGGTCATGGCCATGGACCTCACCGGCCAGGTGGCCGCCGATGCGCTGCCCTACAACCATTTTTCCGGCATCACGGGCCTGCTCGACTTTATGCGCGGCGCGGCGGCTTCCGAGGACGGCAAGGCCATCCTGATGATGATGGCCACCAATCAGAGCGGGGAAAAAAGCCGGATCGTGCCCCAACTGGAGGACAATTCCGTTGTCGTCCCCCGGGGGGACGTTCATTATGTGGTCACGGAATACGGGGCCGTGAACCTGTTCGGTAAAAGCCTCCAGGAGCGGGCCATGGCCATGATCAGCATCGCTCACCCGGATTTCCGGGACGAACTGTTTCAACAGGCCAAGGAGATGGGGCTCTTGACCGCCGAGCGCACCCTGCACGAATCCCTCCAGGGGGTCTACCCGGTCGAGTTGGAGGAAACCATCGAGATCGACGGCGAAACGGTTACCATCCGACCGGTCAAGCCGGTGGACGAACGACGCATTCAGGAGCACTATTACAATCTCGACAAGGAAGACGTGATCCTGCGGTTTTTCCATGAAAAGAACAGCTTTATACGCAAAGAGGTCGAGGGGGTCTCCCAGATCGATTACGTAAAGGATCTGACCCTCCTGGCGCTGGTGGGCGAGTTTGGATTCGGCAAGGTCGTGGCCGTGGGGGAATACCTGTTGGATGAAGCCAAGAACATGGCCGAAGTGGCCTTTTCGGTGATCAAACCCTACCAGGGCAAAGGACTGGGCAGTCTCTTCATCACGAAACTGGCGACCCAGGCCCGGGAAAACGGGATCATCGGTCTGATGGCCTACACCTCACCCCAGAACCAGGGCATGATCCGTCTTTTCAAGACCCTGCCCTACCAGAGCGAATCCTTCTTTGACGGCGAAATGCTGACGCTTAGCTGTCGTTTCGATAAACCCAAGGAATAATGCGGCGGCCACCCGGCGGCAGCCTGCGCCGGTCCGCCGGCCGTCATTGACAGGAGTTGGCCTATGCCCCAAGTGACGTTTCTGCCCCATGAGAAATCAATCGAGGTTCCCGCCGGCGACAATTTGATCCGGGCGGCCATGGAGGCCGGCGTGCATATCAATGCCTCCTGCGGGGGGGACGGGGTCTGCGCCAAGTGCCGTATCCTGCTGGAGTCCGGGGCGGTTGAAGGGGGACTCTCCGAGCGTATCAGCACGCCAGACCAGGAAAAAGGGTACCGCCTGGCATGCCAGTCCACGGTGATCGAAGACGTCACCGTGCGCGTGCCGGTGGAATCGAGCATCGACGCCAGCGTGCTCAAGCGCCAGGCCACGCCGCGCAGCACGGCCCGGATTCACCAGCCGGATTTCGAGAGCCTCAAAGAGGAGGGCCTTTTTGTGCCGCCTGTGGAGGAAGTTTGCCTGGAGCTTCCCGAACCCAGCGCGACCGACAATCAGCCCGACGCCTCCCGCCTGGTCAATTTTCTCACGCTGAATCATGCCGAACATCGATTGGTGATGGAGATGCCGGTGATCCGCAAGCTGCCCGAGGCCTTACGGGGGGATAGCTTCAGGGTGACGGCCACCCTGGCGCGGCCGGTGCAGCCGGGCCGCAAGACCCACATCATCAACATCCAGGCCGGTGACACCACCGACCGTAACTATGCAATAGCCATGGATATCGGTACGACAACCGTCTACGGTCAATTGATCGATCTGATTTCCGGCGAGGTGCTGGCGGAGAGCGGCGACTTCAACGGCCAGATCAGTTACGGCGAAGATGTGATAACCCGGATCATGGCCGCCGAAAAACCGGGGGGGCTCGACAAGCTGCATGAGGTGGTCGCGGCCACCATGAACAAGATCATCGCCAAGATCGTCAAGCGTGCCCGTGTGGATGTGGACGACATCAACGCCATCACCATCGCCGGCAACACCACCATGACCCAGCTGTTTCTCAGGGTCGATCCGCGCCATATTCGCCGTTCGCCCTATGTTCCCGCCAGCAACATCTATCCGCCGCTCAAAGCCGTGGATTGCGGTTTGGCGCTGGGCGACCACGCCGCCGCCCTGGTCTATCCGCAGGTGTCCAGTTACGTGGGCGGGGATATCGTGGCCGGGGTGATGGGATCGGGCATGTACCGCACCGACAAGCTGACGCTTTTCATGGATATTGGCACCAATGCCGAGATCGTCGTCGGCAACAAGGACTGGATGGCCTGTGCCGCCTGTTCAGCCGGTCCGGCGCTGGAGGGCGGCAACATCGAATTCGGCATGCGGGCCGCCAAGGGGGCCATCGAGGACTTTTCCATCGATCCGGCAACCCTGGAGCCAATGATCCTGACCATCGGCAATGTTCGCCCCAAAGGCGTTTGCGGCTCCGGGCTGATTACCACCGTGGCCGTCATGTTCGAAATGGGGGTGATCAACAATCTGGGCAAATTCGACCGCGATTTGGATACCCCGCGCATCCGGGAACGGGAAAATGTGTACGAATATGTGCTGGCCTGGGCCGATGAAACCCAGGTGGCGCGCGATATCGTGCTCACCGAAATCGACATCGAGAACCTGATCCGCGCCAAGGGGGCCATTTACAGCGGTTGTTTGACCCTGCTCGAAGAGGTGGGGCTGGGCATGGCGGACATCGAGCAAATCTATCTAGCCGGCGGTTTCGGCAGCTACGTGGATCTCGAAAAGGCCATGACCATCGGGTTGCTGCCGGAAACCGATCCCCTGAAAGTGACCTATATCGGTAATGCCTCGCTTTTGGGGGCGCGTATGGCCGCCCTCACCAATCGTCTGCGCCAGGACGTGGTCACGGTGACCCGCATGATGACCAACTTCGAGCTTTCGGAAACGGCTTCCTACATGGATCATTACGTGGCGGCGCTCTTCCTGCCGCACACCGACCTCAACCAGTTTCCCAAACTGAAAACCCGGCTGGGGTCAGCCAAAGCAAATAGCTGAATCATTTCGACAAACTAAACCCGATTTACCGGATTCAGGTATTGACAAAAAAGCACGCGAAAGATAGAGCAATATTTCCACGGGCTCAAATCACCCCAGCCGTTGCAAGACCGCCGCAGATGCTTTCGCCGTTAACGCCGGTTCCGCCCCACAGGCGACCGGATTGCGCGAAAGCTTTTATATATTCAGATAGATACAGGTTTGCCCCTTTGGTGAGCCAGGCAAACCTGTACGTATTGAACGACATGGCCGCGTTTTCAAAGCGAGGCGCAGCAATCCGCGCCGCGAGCGAATAGAAAGTACAAATCCAACAATTGAAAGGGGGGCTGCAGACAGAGCATTATTAATGGTGGCAGCGGTTTCCGCCCGGAGACCGGACATTAGTAATGACATTCAACGGAGAAAGGAAATAGAACATCATTCACCAAGAGCTGAGGTTCAGTTCGGTTATCGGCTCAACCCATCGATAAGGAGGTAAAATTGGGCTTCGAATTTTTCAAGGAATCCTATGCCGGCAGCGTTAAGGAGATCTCCCTGGGCAAGGGGGACAATGCGGT
>JASJED010000242.1 GCA_030065585.1 Desulfobacterales bacterium
GAAGGTGTTGGCAATTCGACCGGAGACGATATTGGACAAGAGCCCCGGAATGGTATCTTCGTTGTTTTCGGGAATGCGGTCGCGGACCAGCGCCATCAGGCGGGCGGCAATTTCCTGGCAGGCCGCCGGATCGATGCCGGCGATGCCCTCGAGGATGCGTTCGATCTTGCCCAGCCGGACCCGCAGCACGTTCTTGACCTGGCGCTCCCCCGGCAGGGTGCCCAGGATCACGCCCGTGCGATTGCCCTGGGTCAGCAGCGGTTTCAGGTTGGCGGCCTCGATGGCCTGGTTGGCGGCGTCCAAGGCAAACAGTTGGGCCCGGTCGAGGGAGCGGGCCGTGGTCGGTGGAATTCGGAACCGGACGTTGTTGAAGCGGTAGTCCTTGACGACCCCGGCCTTGACCATCGGAATCCGGTAATTGGAATCCTCCGGCTCCTCGGCATAACTGGCATTATGGAAGCGCTCTTCGGGGATCGAGGAGAAGACGGTCCGCCCTGCGGTGAGGTTCTGCCAGAAGGTCTCCACATCAGGGGATTCGGGCAGCACCACACCCAGGCCGGCAAAGACGATTCGGTCCTGGTTGAAGTCGTAATCCGGATCGGCGAAGATCTTACGCGGCAGGGGGCGGTAGGACGGGGTGTGCTCGGCCACCACGCAGTGGTAGTTGATCCCGCCGAAGCCATAGGAGCTGACGGCCGCCGTACGGGCCTTGTCCGCCTTGGCTTCCCAGGGGCGGGCGTCCTCGATGATGTACAGCGGGCTGTCGTCGAACCCGTGAGCGGCGGCGGCTTTTTCAAACCGGCCGTTGGGCGGCAGGGTCGCATGTTGAATGGCCAGAATGGCCTTGATCAAACCGGCGTAGCCGGCCCCGCCCAGCAAGTGGCCGACCTGGGATTTGATCGAGCTGATCCCCACGGGATGGCCGCTGCCGTAGATCTGCTTGAGGGTTTCGATTTCGGCGCCGTCACCGGCGATCGTGGAAGTGCCGTGGGCCTCGATGTAATCGATGTCGGCCACGGAGACGTCGTCGCGGATTTTTGCGTAGCAGCGCTGGAGCGCCAGGGCCTGGCCCTTGGTGTTGGGGGCGGCGATGGCCTTGCCCTTGCCGTCCGAACTGGCGCCCACGCCCTTGATCACGGCCTGAATCCGGTCACCGTCGCGCAGGGCGTCCTTCATGCGTTTGAGCACCAGCACGCCGGCGCCTTCACCGAGCACGAAACCGTCGGCGCGCTCGTCAAAGGGGTAGGAGCCCCGGGCCGAAAGCGCCCCCATCTTGGAGAAGCCCACGAAGGATTCCGGCGCCAGATTGGTGTTCACCCCACCGGTGATCACCAGGTCGCACTCCCCGCTGAGCAGCTCCTTGATGCTGCAGTCCAGGGCCGTAAACGAGGTGGCGCAGGCGGCGTCCACGACATAGTTGATGCCTTCGATGCCCATGTGGTGGGCGATGCGGGAGGCCTCGATATTGAGCAGCTGCCCGTGGACCGGCTCGTAGTCCAAGCCGTTGGCCAGCCCCTCGCGCAGACCGTCCCGAACCGCGGCGCGGGCGGTGTCGTCCAGGGTGTTGAAGGCCTCGATCTGGTTGAGATAGTGCTTGAGCTCCGGATACCAGTACTTGAGATGCAGGTCGTTGCCCAGTTCGTTGCCCAGACAGGTGGCCACGATGACGGCCGTGGCGGCACGCAGCTTGGCGGGCAGTTTGAGATCGTCGCTCAGGTAGCCGGCGTCGGCCATGGCCCGGTAGGCGCATTCCAGGATCATCTGCTGGCTGCGCGAAAGCCGGGCGGCTTTTTCCGGGGTGTAGCCGTAGCGTTCATGGTCGAAGACGAAATCTTTCACGACCCCGGCGATCTTGGTGTAGCTTTTGTCTTCGGCCTTGCGGTCTTCGTCATAGTACAGTGCCGGATCAAAGCGCTCGATCGGCATGTCCTCGATGGCATAGTGCTTGTCGATGATGTTCTGCCACAGCTTGTCCGGGCTGTCGGCCCCCGGGTAGATGCAGCCCATGCCGATCACGGCGATTTCATCCTCGATTTCCCTGACCGGGCTGGAGAAGATTTCCAGGGCGTTCAAGCGAGCGGCGAGTTCCTCCTTGCCCCCGAAATAGGCGTCGTGAATGCTCGCGATCGTCGTCGTGCAGGGGTTGAAGGTCAGGCAGTCACCCACCATAAAATTACCGCAATCGAACTGCTCCTTGTCGTCGTAGTTGATCAGGCAGACTTCGCCGGTGGTGCCGTCGAAGTCCGGGCAGAAGGCCTTGGCGCCGATCAGCAGGGAGCCGATGTTGTCCTTTTCGAAGGCCTTCTTGCGATCGTGCAGCGGCTGGCCTTCCTTGAGACGGCGGTGTTCGTTTTCGATCATCCGCTCGGAGAAGGGCGTGGCCACGGTGCGCGAGGCCAGGCCCACCGTCTCGCCCATGAGGATGGTTTCGTCGCGCTCACAAACCACATCCTGATAGAGCTTCTTGATGGCCCCCGTTTCCACGATCTCCCGGGAGAAGAGATAGGAGGTGCCCACCTGGATGCCGATCAGAACCCCGCGCGCGGCCAGCCGGGCGGTCATGCCGCTGATGAACTGGGCGGCCCGACGGGTGCCGATCCCGCCGGCAAAAATCAGGGTTTTACCCCGGCGTGTGTCGTCCGGGAGCCGTTCCACTTTTTCGAGGGCCTGCTCCCAGAGGACCAGACTGCTGAGTTCACCCACATGACCGCCGGCTTCGGAGCCTTCGAAGATGAAGCGTTGGCAGCCTTTGCTGATCGCGTTATCGAGCATGCTCAGGCTGGGGGTATGCAGGTAGGCCCGGGTGCCGCTGGCCTCCAGTTCCTTGACCTGGGAGGGAATTCCGCCGGCAAACAGGGCAAAGGGCACTTCGTATTTCTTGACGGAGTCCAGGTGGTGGGCGATGGACTGGTTGAAGGCTTCGATGCCGATCATGCCGGCCCCGAAGCGGGCCACTTTTTCCTTGCCGTTTTTGAGGATGTTGTCGGCCAGATCGGACGGCAGGTTGCCCAGGGCCATAAAGGGCAGGCCCCCGTTGGCAAAAACCGCGGCCGCAAAATCGGCATTGTCGCTCACATTGGCCATGGGGCCCTGCACGATGGGATAGCGGGTGCCGTGTTCCCGGGCCAGGGGCGAATCGGCCCTGAGTGGGTCGTGTTCATCCACGGCCCCGAGCTGCTCGCCGACGTGTACGAAAAGCCCGCGGATCATGGCCGCCACATTGTCGCCCATGGCCGCGAAATGACGGGCAAAGACCGCATCCTGCCCGAGATAGAAGAGGCTTTGAATCGGCGTCTGGCTGTCTTCGCCGAGCCGGGCGAAATGCTTTTCAATTTCGCGGTAGAGCATTTCGTCGGCATCGGTCTCACCGGCCAGCTGGATTTCCTGATCCCGCAGGGTTTTGACGATGCGGGTGCCGAGCTTGGCGAAAAAGCGGTAGCGGGCCTTTAGGGAATGCCCGATGATGGTGGAATCCTTTTCTTCCAGATTTTGGAGCAGCGCCTTGTAGCTGCCCGACAGGGGCGCTTCCTGGGCCAGGTAGAGCTGGTTGTCGAGGACGATGCCGTGGGCGCCCATGGCGAAAAGCCCGGCGGTCGTATGCCGGCCAACGCCGCCGTGCACGAAAACGGGTAGGTCGGCGTTTGCGAGATACCACTGCAGGAGGATGAAGGCGGAGTTGCGCGAAACCTTGCCCGGCGCCTCCATACCCTTGACGATCAGGCCGTGGGGGGCGATGCGCGCGATGTCTTGATCCAGTTTGATGTCGACGATTTCCAGAACGAACTTGTAATCGCGATGATTGAACTCAAAGGCCCCCAGCTCCTCGGTCGTGCGGTAGCTAAAGATGATCAGATCCAGGTTGGCGATCGGGTTGCGCTGCAGATAGTCCACCAGGGCCCGGTTGCTGACCGCCAGGCGCAAACCGAACAGCAGGTCGGTTCCGGACAGGCGGTCCAGGGTCTGGATGATTTCGGTATTGGTCAGAAATTCGGTGTCCATGACGGGCAGGGCGCCGGCGCGATGAAGGGCCTGCATATAGGCGGTATCGCATATCCTGGTGGGATGATACGCCAACACGGGCAGTCGGGAACTGATAAGTCTGGTTAACATTAGGGCCACTCCTAATTGGGGTTACAAATCGGGCTGCGGGTGCCCGCCGAAGCCGGTGAATGCGTCGAGCGCAAAACGAAACAAGTCATATGGTTAAGCAAGAGGAATGCCAGGTGGATTTTGGAGGGTATCTTCCTGAAATTATATATAATTCATAGCGTTTTTAGGGTTGGGGATAAGATTCTATGACCAATGTTACACATTCAGTGAACAGCGGGTGTTCATCTGGTGTACAGCCTAGGTCGGATCGGGCGGGATGGCCTATGGCGTGTCAAATGGGGCGTCAAAATTTCGTCGCGTGTCAGGTTTAGCTTGCGGCATCGGATTTGAGCGGTTTGTCAAACCGCAGGTGAACCGAATAGTCGCCGATATAGAGCGCATTGACGGCCACGGTCAGCGCCTTGCGTTCGACGGTCTGATCCTGTTTGGGGGTCTTGACGGCGAAACGCACCTTCAGCTTGCGGCCCAGGAGCATGCGGGCGGCACGATCGGTGGCCCGGATATAAAACGACAGGCCGGTATTCGAAAGATCGGCCAGGTCGCCGCGGAAAGGTTTGCCCGCGGGCGCGTCGTCGTCACCCATGATCTGGGCCACCACCTGACCCTCCATCTTGATTCGGCGGCTGGTGCGGCGCTCCATGCCCTTGGCCGCCACGAGGTCGCCCACACTGTGGTGCTGGCAGAACTGCTCCAGTTTGTCGACCAGGCCGGGCTGATCGGCTTTCCATTTAGTCACGGTGGTGAGGTCGAGAACATGGAGGTCGGCCGGGGACTGGGCCGCCAGTGAGGTCGTGGCAAAGGATGAAATCAGAAAACTGTCCTGGCCGGCGATGGCGCCGGCTTCCAGAACGCTGATCAGGCTGTCCCGGCCCTGGCGGGTAAAAAAAAGATTGAGTTGTCCCTGATCGAGGAAGAAAAGGCGGTCATTGGGTTGGCCTTGGTGGTAGAGAACCTCCCCGGCCTCGACGCGCAAGGCCTGCATGCCGAAGAAAAGCGTATTGGTTTCCTCTTGGGTGAGATTATCGTAGAGGCCGGCAAAGCGCCGCAGATGATCCGGGTCGAGCGCACTGCTCTTGGCCGCCTCGATGACTTCCGCGGCCTTGATGATTTCGCTCAAGGCCATGTCGTCCACGGCCATGAGTCGCTCCCGCAGGGCCTCGGCCTGAGCGAAGTTGTGGGCCTGGGCCTGCTGTTCGATCATTTCGAGAAGGCGTTTGACCGCCCCTGCAGTATCGTTTGCCGCAACCAGCCGATCGACTTCCTTTTCCATCGGGTCGCTGTTTTCCATGGGCGTTCCTCGCAGGGGTTAAACGGCATCGAAGGTGTGCGGCCATGTGCCGCGATGACTTAAATTAGGCTAACATAATTCATTGAATATGTCTAACCAGCTATAATTTTTGTAGAATCATCTGCAAAATGACTTCTCTTGGAATTTCTTTTTTCTTCCGAAAGAAGTAAATGGCACGGATAGATGCAAATGCGGGCTATTTGACGGCCACCCCGTCTTCTACACAGCCGACACTCGGCCCTTTTCCGAGCTTTCCCTGTAATAAGGTTCACTTTTCTGCTATAGATCCTACATTTTACAGCCGGCAGCGCGGCGGTCCCGCCAGGTTGCGGGGTCACGCGTTTTTCTTCCCCCATTTGAGCCCCTCCTCCGACGGTGGCCTGACACTGAAAGAGGCCGACATGCAGCGCACACGACTGATCGGCTTACTGCTGATCCTGGTTTTTCGGGCGGATTTGGCCTTCGCGCAGGAACTGGTGGTCTACACCGAGGAGTCACCGCCCTTCAATTACACCCGCGAGGGGCAGCTCACGGGCTCCTCCACCGAGGTCGTGCGCGAAATCCTCAGGCGTCTCAAGCAGCCGGACAACATCGAAGTCCTGCCCTGGGCCCGCAGCTACAAACTGCTGCAGAGCCAGCCCAACGTCGCCCTTTTTTCAACTACCCGGACGCCGGAGCGGGAATCTCAGTTTCACTGGGTGGGTCCCCTCTTCACGGTCCATTTTGGTTTTTACGCCAAAAGAGACCGCGGGCTGCATCTCAATACGCTGGAAGATGCCCGACAGGTCGGTTCGATCGGGACCTATAAAGAAGATGTCAAGGAACAGCTGCTGATCAGTCTGGGATTCACGAATCTGGACAGCTCCAAATCGCCGGCCAGCTGTTTGAAGAAGCTGATGTCCGGTCGTGTCGATCTGTGGCTTTTCGACAACATGGGCATGCCGGTGGTGGCGCGCCAGCAGGGCATTGATCCGGCCGAGGTGGAATTGGCCCTGCCGTTTAGAAGCTATCAGTCCTATGTGGCCATTTCCCGCCAGACCCCGGAGCCGGTGGTCCGACAGTGGCAGGCGACCCTGGAGGCCATGGCGCAGGACGGTACCTTTCTGGCCATCAGCCGCCGGTGGCTTCCCCGCGAGAGTATTCCGGATTTCAAGACCGCGCAGCAGTTTGCGGCCGGCGCCCCGGCCTTGAAAATCTACACGGAGGATTCCCCGCCCGGCAGTTATCTGCTGGATGGCCGGCCGGCCGGATTTGCGGTGGAGATCGTGCGCGAAATCCTGCAGCGCATGAAACAGCCGGATACGATCACCCTGGTGCCCTGGTCGCGGGGATACCGTCTGGCGCAAAATAGGGCCAACGTTGCCCTTTTTTCCACGACGCGGCTCAAGCATCGGGAAAAGCTGTTTCAGTGGGTCGGCCCCCTCTACACCCAGACATGGGCGCTCTACGCCCGTCGGGGATCCCCCATCCGGATCCAATCCCTGGCGGAGGCCAAAAAGATCAAGCGCATCGGTACCTATCTCTTGGATGCCAAGGAACAGTACCTGCAGCATCAGGGGTTTGAGAATCTGGTGAGCGCCAAGCGCAATCTCAGCAATGTCAGGCACTTGATGGACGGTACCATCGATTTGTGGGTCAGCTCGGATTTCAACATGCCCTATCTGGTCCGCCAGGCCGGCTTCGAACCGGGCGACTTCAAACGGGTTTACGTCCTGCGCCGGGTGGACAACCATATCGCCTTTTCGCTGGATACCCCCCAAACCCTCGTTGCCGCCTGGCAGCATTGTCTGGCGCAGATCAAGGAGGACGGCACCTATCGGCGGATCGCCCGCCAGTACGACGTGGAAGTGCAGCCCTAACAGGGTGATGAAGGGAAACGATGGTCGTGAACCTGAACCGGCAGCCCACCGGCCTTGGAGCGCTCGTGAAGTTTGGCCGCCGCTCGATCTCCAAAGAGCTGGCCATCAGCCTCGTCCTACTGGTGGTGCTTTTCGAAGGCGTCCTGCTGGCGGTGGTCTACAGTATTCAGCAGCGTTCGCATGCCCGCGAGCTGCAGACGCTGGCCGACAGCTATACGGAAAATCTGGCGCAGGTGCTGGCGGTTCCGCTCTGGGACTATGATGACGAGCAGATCGCCAAGATCGGCAGCGGGTACTTCCGCAACCAGGTTGTCGATCAAGTCCGCATCACCGATGCCGAGGGGCAGGTGCTGTTCGAAGCCCGCGAGGACAAGGTTTCTGACAACCGCATCGAGCGCCGGGCGCAGATCGTTCATCGCGGCCAGGCCATCGGGCAGGTGGAACTGTATCTTTCGCCAAGGGCCCACGCGGCCGATCTGGCCTGGTGGCGCAATGTCATCATCCTGATCCTGACGGCTTCCCTGGTGACGATCCTGGCCGCCACCGGGATCCTGCTGCGGGTTTCCATGCGCCGGCCGCTGGCGATCCTCAAAGACGGCATCGATCGGATCTCCTGCGGGGATTACGACTATCGTTTCGAAGCCGTGCGCCACAGTGAACTCAGCGATATTGCCGCGCGCTTCCGCGAAATGGCGGACACGGTGCGCGACCGCGAAAGGTCGCTGCAGCGTGAAATCGCCGAGCGGCACCGGGTCGAAGA
>JASJED010000036.1 GCA_030065585.1 Desulfobacterales bacterium
TATCATACCAATAATCGCTTCCGTAATAATAATAGTCGTTGGTACTATGACCGTAGACCTCATATTTTTCTTCGTCGACGGTAATGGAGAAAAGCTTATCGTCGGTCGCCTCTTCGATAGCATAAGATTGGTTCAAATCCTCAAATCCGGATATTATTTTCTGAGTTCCTTTTTCCTCCACCCTGATAAGGACAAGATTATCGCCTTCGTATATCTGATTGACCCGTGTTTCGAACTCATTCATATCTTTTGAAATTTCCAGGGCATCTTTGACCGCGTCGAGATTTATCCTGCCCGTCGCTACGTCCGTTACCATCATGTCCTGCTGCCCTGCAACTTTACCGCCGCATCCAATTATGCCGGAAGCGACCAACGCACCAACAGAGGCATAAACGGTCATGGATTTTCCGGAATTCGCCTTTTTAAATGTTACCATATATACATCCTCTTTGTTTAGTGTGAAGAAGTCGTCTATTCAAAATTGTCCGAAAATTATTCGGCTATCTTAAACAAAATTAAAGCAAAAGTTCCTTGATGGCAGGAGAAACAGGTCTAGTTTTTCCATCCAAGCAGAGCTCATTCGGCAGCGGAGAATGGAAAAGGTCACGCACAAAATCACGAGCGGTGTTCAACGAGCAGGCATCAAACCTTTCACTTGTCAGTGCAATATAAGCTGCTTTAGGATCTTTTCCGGTATAACCGAACAACTGAGCCGTGTCCTTTAAATATTCCAGATCATAGAGGTGGTCAATCCTGTTTCGATCAACAGCATCAAGAAGCACCTTTTTTCCTAACTCTTTTTGCCCATTCGAATTCCTACTGCAATTTCGACTTTGGTAGTAGGACAAAACATGGTTTCGCAGTAGATCGATGAGAACATCGCGCCAATGCTTTGAGAAAGAAACCTTTTCATAACAATTCTTTAAGCCTTCCGTTCCGGTGTTGAACAGTTCTCCACTCTTAAGGACCGCCTCATCGAATTCGACTTTCGATAGGTGGCGAGATTTGCACGAAGTATTGATAATATCAACGAGAGTATACATAACGGCCGAATAAACCGTCTCATCCAGATCGAAGTTGTCTGACATAGCCCACTCTCTGAAACGGTGGATTCGATTCCGATGTTCTTCGGCTAGATTAAAATAGAACAGCTTCTCCCTTCTGCGAAATGCCGCGTTGTTTTCGCTTTTGATGTACGCCATCTTAAGAAGTAAACGACTCGCCAATTGAGATAAAACGCTTGGATTCCCGTTGTTCTTTTTCTTTCCTCTGAATATCCCTTTGCAGAATAGGCTGAATGGAGAGTTCCGCAGGAGTTTTTCATCTAAAGTGTAGTAAAATTGTGATGACCCTCTGTTTCCCTGTCTCCCTGTTCTACCAGCCAGTTGTACCATCCACCGCTCGGAGTCACCGGTTTCCTCCCCCAAAACAGCAAGCCCCGTGTTGAAGGTAACATTCACGACCTCCGCTTGCGGTGAAGCATGATCGTCATGATTCTTCGACACCATTAAAACCCAGTTTTTTCCAAATCGCTTTTTATGGCCAGATACTCTGTAGTGCAGCACGTCAATTTGTTTCGCCAGTTCCTCGCGTAGCAGATCGTGATCCAGTTGGGTATGCGAAACAACCTTAACCATCTGGTCGTCCAGCAGGAATTGCGCTATCAAGCGCACGAAGCGTTTGGCAAGTTGCCTGTTTTGTTCTTCCGATACAGGAATATCAACTCCCCGGCCGGCCATGTTCGTTGAAACGGTAACCGCTGACGTTTTTCCCGCGTCCGCGATGATTTGCGCTTCTCTGCTTTCATGACGCGCGTTCAGCACCGCACAGCGAATACCCCTCTCATCCAGTTGCTTCTTCAGACTTTCCGAAGAAGCGATAGAGGCCGTACCAACAAGTACCGGTCGGCCAAAGCTATGATTGAACTGAACATCCTTAATAACTGATTCTCTCTTTTCCTTATCAGTATTACGAACCAGAGGACCAAGGTGTTTAACGAGAGGTGGTTTGAACGTGGGCACGTCAAAACATTTCATGTTGTATATGCTGTGCATCTCTTTCTGGTTCGGAGTGATCGTACCGGACATGGCCCCAATCCTGCTATATAACCCGAAGAACGAAGTGAGCACTGTGGATGCAATTACCCGATCATTTTCTGTCTGTTTCAGACCCTCCTTGCACTCTAGCGCCTGAAACAGCCCTCTCTGATACTTCTTCAGGGGATCGCCTCTTCCTGTTGAAGGCGTGATTAATTCGATCATGTCTCCCGTCACCATATAATCCACATCCCGTTTCAGTGTTAAGTGAGCAAAAAGCGAGTTATTGATCGAGTCGATGACGTGGAGTCTGGTTCGGAATTCAGCATGGATGCCTTCCAGTTCCATCGCGTATTTGTTGCGGCTAAGTCCTTTTTGCAGAAGAGTTTTTTCCTGCTGGTTAATATCGGGAATCTGGAACAGGCCGGGAAGCTCTAGACATAACTCTTCAGCGAGTTCCATTCCTTTTTCAGTCAGCGCAACCCACTTTTTTTCTAAATCGGCCGCGAAAAACAAACCCGATTCAACCTGTTCAACAAAACCTTTGCTGTCAATGTAGGTAGCTTCGAATTTCTCAGCTTTGTTTTTTTCGTCCGGATGCTCTTGATAATAATTCTGCAACCATCCATTTGCTAAACCGGAATACTTCAGCCGAAGAAGAAGCACATAGAAATCGCACGCATCCCGACACCTCGCTACGCCTTTGAGGAGTTTTCGCTTAATAGCTTCGACTTCCTCTTTCTGGCGCACCAGGAGATGCTCGATCAGTCCATTAGCGTAGGCAACCGTTCCGTCAACTTCTCCTGTGAGCTTCGAAAGAACAACCGGGGTCTCAAGCTCATCAAGCATAATATGGTCAGCTTCGTCTACCAGAATATAATCTCTCTTTTCGCAGCAGGTAATATTTTCTGAGGACCGGATGCTGTCACGGAGCATATCAAAGGTGAACTCTTTATCTGAACCAAATAGCACCGGATGATGATAACACTCGCGTTTTCCTTCTTGCTCAATCGAAAGGAAGGCTGAATCGATCCCAAGTTCTCTCAGAACCGGTCCGATCCACTGCTGATCACGGTTCGCGAGATAGTCATTGCAGGTCACAACATGCACGGAGCCATATAGAGAATGATAGGCTATCGGGAAAAGCCCAATAAGTGTCTTCCCTTCTCCGGTTCTTGCTCGTATGAATCTGTTCTCTTCGATCTCATCACACAGGATCAAGCCGGCCTGAACCTGAGTATCCCTTGGAATGAGTTCCCATCTGTAAGCTTTGTTAAAAATTGACCACTTTTTCCCCAAAGCCCGTATACAGGCGAGGCAAACAAAAGCTGCCGATTCGTTAACCGCATTTACCGTGTTGTCTCCATACCGCGAAAGGATATTTCGAAAAGAGCCGATCACATCTTCTTTGTTCGTGAGACGCCTGTCAAGTTTTGCGGTTCGTGCCATGATAGCGGTCGCGCGTTCCTGCAGATCGCTCTCAAGTAAACTGCTCCTGAACCGAAACCCTTCAAGTGTTGAGTCAAACAGAGACATTATCTCACCCGGCAAGCAACAGAAGCTACTCTTTTGTGGCAATTAGAAGCCAGTCATAGAGAATGTTTTTTCTTACCGTCAAATCGAAGTGCTTGGTCACCAAAACGGGGTAATAAAAAGGTACGATCTTTTGAAGCGTGAAGCCTGTTGTTTCCAGTAGATCTTCAAGTTCATACTTTGCATAAAGCTTCTGACGCATCTCCCCGTTTATGGCATCTATAAATCCGCCGACCGGATCGTACCCCCTTAAGGCCAATTCTTTGTAGACCGCATGTAGAGCCTCGTCTTCATCCGTATACTTTTGTTCTTTGAGAAAAAACTCCTTCATCGCATATGACTGTTCCAGGTGGTTTTCATTGCTTGGAAAAAGCCCGGTAAATATCCCGCCCGGTTTTAGCACACGAAAAGATTCCGTGAAACATTTTAGCCTGCTCTCTCTTTCGGGAACCAGAAACGAATTGATCGAATAGACCTCATCAAAGCCGGAAGACTTTAATGGGAGCAGCGTGATATCACCCCTCACGAGTGATCCTCCCGTCTGATCTTCTTTCGCATACCGGATCATCTCAGGTGAAAAATCTATACCGGTTAGATGACGCTCAGAAGGAACATCGCCCCATCCACGCCGCAGACTCTCAAAAAACAGCCCCTTTCCACAACCAACGTCGAGAATCGAGTAGTCTTTCTGGTCCCTCTTTCTGTCTGGCAGAAAATCCGTATGCAGGCCTTTCACTGCCCTATAGAATAATCCTGCAGTTTCCCCATCATAAAAGGGTGAAATTACCCTCTCGCGGTAATTTTCCGATAGGCTGTCCCAATATAGCCTGCTTTGCTCCATACAGTATTGCCGGCTGGAAAAACTTATATTTATGAAAACACCTTAATGGATAATTGTGTATCGGAATTAGCTTTCGTCTTCGTGGGGGCTACGCCGCAATAGAACCGCCCAAAATATTGAAGCGGCCATAAGCGTGAGCTTTACAGATCGGAATAATCACATTAAGTTTTGTTGTCAAGATTAAGTAAACAACATGGCAAAGTCGATCCTATTCTTTGGATTCACCCCTGGGGACCGCCCGATTGGACCATATCAATCTGGCGGCCCCAACATACCCAGGAGAAAATATGCCTCAATATCGCCAACTATCTGCGGCATTGATTGCCGAGGCCGAAAAATGGGACGGGATTCGAGCGGGGGTGGCTGCGATCGATCAAGTCTTGGACGGCCCTTCCTATAAGGCCGCGGCCGAGGTGAACTGGGCGGATGACCATTCGGAGCAGACCACCCCATGGCTGCCAAACGCCCGCTCCCTTCTGGTGCTGGCCATGCATCATCCCGAGGACGACCCACGGCTGGACTGGTTTGACCGGGGCAATACCGCAGGAAACCACCGGTTAACGGTAATTTCAGAAGCGCTGGTGACCTGGTTGCTTCGGACCCACGGGGTTAATGCCCAAGCGTTAGCCTATCAGGTGGAGCGGGGCGGGGTCTACCTGAAAGATGCCGCCGTGCTTGCAGGATTGGGCGTCGTCGGCAAAAACAACCTGATACTGCACCCTAAATGGGGACCCCGGTTGCGGCTTCGCTCGGTATTAATTGAAGCAAGCTTGTCTGCCAGCAGACCACTCGAGAATTTCGATCCCTGCCGCCGCTGTGCCATGCCTTGCCGAAAGGCCTGCCCCCCAAACGCGTTCCGTCAGGGGCAATACGACAGGCCAGCCTGCATCCAACGCCTCGATGCCGATCGGAGCCAGCCGATTGATAGTGGCCAAAGAGATTCGGACGGTTCTCCGATCCTTGTAACCGAATGGTGCCGGCGGTGCGAATTCGCCTGCCCTGTGGGAGCGAAGCCGTGAGGTTACGTGTACGGCTATCAGAAAGGGAGCATGCACTGTAACATGCCCCCCATAGGTCCACATTACTGGGTAGTCTGATGTTGATATACATGGACATCACGTTGTGGGAAGGGAATACTGATTCCCTGGGCATCGAACGCTTTCTTGATGGCCTCATGGGTGTCCATGTAGACCCCCCAGTAGTCCGATGCTTTGGACCAGGGACGCACCACGAAATTCACGCTGGAGTCGGCCAGTTCCACCATGGCGATCTGGGGCGCTGGATCTTTCAGGATTCGGGAATCCCTGGCCAGCACGTCGGCCATGATCTGCTTGGCCTTGTCGATGTCATCGTCGTAGCCAATGCCCATGACCATATCCACACGCCGGGTGCCCTTAACTGTCCAGTTGACGATGTTGTCGCCGGTCATGGCCGCATTGGGGATGATAACGGTCTTGTTGTCCGGCGTCACCAGCGTGGTGGTGAAAATGCTAATCTCTTCCACCGTACCGGCACTACCGGCCCCTTCAATGTAGTCGCCCACGCGGATGGGACGAAACAGAATCATCAGAAAACCTGCGGCAAAGTTGGAAAGCGAGCCCTGGAGCGCCAGTCCGACGGCCAAGCCGGCGGCACCCAATATGGCAATGAAACTCGTGGTTTGAATGCCCAATTGGTTTAGTGCGGCCACGACCACAAAGGCCATCAGCGCGATGTAGGCGATATTGGCCACGAACTTCTGCAGCGTCTGGTCCACGTCGGCTTTGGTCATCATTTTGCGGATGATACCGGCCGCGACCTTGGCCACCCAGCGCCCCACGACAAAAATAGCGATGGCGGCGACCACCTTCAGCCCATACAGGGTTAGCAGTTCCCACACTTTATCCAGTATTTGATTAATATCCATCAATTGTCACATCCTTTCTTGCGTCCCTCTCAATTGTTATTTGCAGAATTCAGGGAAAAAGTCATATTCACTGGTTCTGCAGCCGTCGCCGGTTGGCCCTTTCCTGGTTGGTATTTTATTTTTACGGCTTATGTGAGCAATTGATATGCCAATTTTTATGAATGTCTTGTGATAAGATGATAATCAGTTGTAATTACTTATTATTTTGAATTTATCCGAATGGCGTCTCCCCGGCGAAACCGGGGAGAGGTGCGGCATATGCACCATGCCGTGCGCCATATCGCACGGCCACTATAAGTTTTATTGTTTTTCAATCGCGATACCTGTCCTGGTATTGTGTATTTATTGTATTGAGGTTGCGATAGACCTTGTTGCGGATCAACAGGTTATCCAAAGCAGGTCAAGGGGCAGGTCTACACTCTTGACAAAATGATTTGTCAAGAGTGTAGACCTGCCCCCCCTCGGCAACCTGTTCGCTTTCATCAGGCAGTGGCACGCAAGCTAAACCGGTGACCTTTTAACTGATCAATAATTTAAATGGTCAAAAGCGAAAAGGCTATACCTGCCGCGCCAATCATCGCAAAGCCCAGTACAAGGTTAGCGGCCATGCGGCCGTCTTTTTCGGCCGCTTTACCAAACATACCAAACACCAGGGGGTGAACCAGAAACGGCATGGCAAAAATAAACGCGATCAAACCGGCGGCGGCATCACCAAACATGCCTCCCTGTACCGCAGCGAACAAACCAAAGTGAGACAACGCGGAAGCCACCGCGAGAGATACATGATCCAGATCCATACCTGCAGCGTTAAGCATCGTGAAGCTACCAAACACAGCTAGTACCTGCCAGCCGAGTGAGAATTGCATCAGACCTTTGATTTCCTGCCCTTCATCACCGTCAGTCTTGCGCAGGTTGCGCACCGCCATGGCGACAAACACCACACCAGCCAATATCAGCACCAGCGTCCAACTATATATAATGCCGCCCCGCTCAGCACTGACGGCTAGAATAGAGAAGACAAAAATATGGCCAATAAACGGGATGTTGATCATGATCGGCGCACGCGCCGCCGCTTTTTCTCCTAAATCACCGGCTGTACAGGCGCCTGTCAAACCTGAGTGTGAAAGGCCGCCGGCCATACCAGGTGCCAGATTTCGCAAGTGGTTGGCTCTTGCCAGGAAGATCAGAACAGCCAAGCCTGAAAACATCCAGAACATCTGGCCGGAAAAGCCGTAAATCATCACGTTGGTCATACCTTCGATGGCAAAGGCTTCCAGCATTCTTGAGCCGCCCACCAGGAAACTGCCGGCTAAAACAACCGGAATTCCGGCGAACAATAGCGAGTTGAGCGTCGGTCCAAGCTTCCATTGTGGCAGCGCCATACCCAGAGCAGATGAGATGATCATGGCAAAAAAGATCTGAGGCAGCGCAATCCACGGCTCAATCCAAGCCGCCAGGTGCAAAGAAATTTTCAGCACCAGGATGATCGCCATGATCTCAACAACACCCTTTCTGATATAGACCTGTTTTCCAACTGCCAGTTTTGCCCGGCTATCGATAAAAATAACGGCCAGCACCAAGCTAACGTAGGCAAATAACAGATAGGAGCCGCCGAGGGCAAAATTAAACGCCCGACCGCTGAGCAGCACATGGGCCGTTTCGATGCCGACCAAAATAAAGAAAGCACGAATAATGAAAAACAACTGCGTGCTGCTGGTTCCCAGAATCACTTCTTCTTTGGAGGGCGTCAAAAAAATTTCACCATCTATTTCTTGATTGGATAGGATTCGCCTTATTTCTTGCCCTCCGACAAAAAAGGTGGCGATCAGGGCGATAATGGTCGTTTGGCTCACCAACACGATGGCTGGAAACTCACTTAACCCGGGCGCCGCTATCCCGCTCTTTACCAGCAAAGCACCCATGGTCAATCCAAAAATGACGATGACGAGGATGGAAGAGTATTTTGTCCCCGCGACAATGGTTCGGGAAACCAATACCATCGTAATCAAGATCACCATGGTCAGAAAGTAATGGTTGAAAGCTGATATATGTGAGAGTTCTTCCATCAATGATTCCTCTATGTAATTATTGTAGGAATAATGGGGTCCTTGCCTGGCCTTTACATCGCGCGTTTTTTTGCGGAGCGCTTTGACACTGGATCTACTTTGCTTCGGACGGGCCGTTCTCGCTGATAGAGGCCTCGATCAGCTCATCCGGGTCCAGCCGGGGTGGAACCTTGGCCCACGCGTATCCGGCACTGGCCTTTTCGAACGCGTAGTCGTAGAGCTTGCGCATCGTAACGAGGTCGAACACCATGGGATCGATTTCAGGAAAGATGTCGTCGGGAATCGATGCCAGGTTGAAATCGATGTTGTTGCGGTTCGCGAGCACGTAGATGCGGAATAGGCTGGAATCGGTGCTCAATGTGAAGACGCCGTTGATGATGGCCGAGGCGATCGACAGCGACGAGGCCTCAACGATGCTGCGTCTGATCTCTTCGCCCGCTCTGCCGTTCCGGATCACGTAGAGCGAGGCCTCGACCTTGTCCTCCACGCCGGCCTCCTCCAGCGTTTCCTCGAAGTCCAGCATGAAGCCGCGCAGGAATATCTGCGACTTCACACCGCCGTCTACATGCATCTCGTAATAATTCTCTCCATCAACCTCGACGTCGAAGTAGACCGGCGGGAACAATACCGGGACCGAGCAGGAAGCGAGAATCACGTTCCGGTAGCGTTCCAGCTTGTCGGTCCGCTGGCTTGACGCAATGGCCCCCATGTCCCAGATATTGAATTCCTTGGTGTCCATGTTCGAGGTGCCGATAAACAAACGGTGTCCGGTGGCATGCTTGGCCGCCACGGCGGCAAGGACTTCGTCTGTGAAATAGCGCTCGATGAGTCCCTTCATCGGCGCCGTATCCCAGGCCGACTCCCCCAGTAAACCGCCGAGGAGACTCCGCTTGGTGTAGATCTCGTCAGTGCTGTATTGCGTGAACATTTCGGACAGTTTGTCATCGTAATCGGGTCCCAGGAAGGCGAACGTCGCCTGCAGCGACCCCGTGCTGATCCCGGTGACGACCTTGAAGTTGGGCCGCGTACCGGCTTTGGTCCAACCCGACAGGAAGCCGGCGCCAAAGGCACCGGCCGAACCACCACCGGAGAGGACCAGGATCGTGTACTCGGTATTCCCGTCTTTGTCCGAATCGAACCATCCTACAGGTTCGTCCCGGATGGACGCAATGAGCGACTGCTCGAGTTGCGAATCCGGCTCATCCTGGTCGTCATCGAGATTCATCGCCCCCCAGGGGTAAGCGATCGGGCTGCCGGCCGGCGGCGCTGGCGGGCGGGTCGACCGCATGGTCGAAAAAAGGATCCCGCCCGTCACCATCAAGATACCGAACACAGCAAACAGGGACAGCAACAGTTTCTTCAAGTCGTCCTCCGGTCTGGCGTGCAGTGATCAGTTGATTCAAAAAACATTTCAGGGTTTCTTTATAATTCCAGTTACAGTCCCGGTTTCCCAAGAACCGCCAATCGCATCCATTACATGCTCATTCGGTCGGCCTGGACCTAATGTCCCATACACGAATAAACGTTCAATCACGGAATTGTACCTGGATTGTTTTCCTTATAATCATATTCCGTTTATCTCCGTCGCACTATGGCGGCCACGGTAGGTCAGGCAACCAGTTTCAACAAGGTGTATCTTAAGTACGGCGGGACACTGTGCCGGAAGTACCAAAACTACTTTTTATGTAACTGATATCCGCAGGATTCACGAATAATTAAATTTGGATTGAGCACCACTTTGTGTGCATAGTCTAGGTTCTTTCGGTCGATGGTGTCCACAATGATCTGGACGGCGATACTGCCCATTTCATAAATTTTCTGGCTGACCGTAGTTAGTTTGGTACGCGACCTAGCTGCGAAGTCAGTGTTATCGAAACCTGTGAGGGCGAAGTCCTCCGGAATGCTAAGCCCCAACGCTTCAGCGGCATCCATCACGCCTAACGCGATGTAGTCGTTACCACCCATAATAGCTTCAGGTCTGTCCTTCAAGACCAGCAGCTCCTTGGCGGCCTCAAAGCCACCGTCAGCGGAAAAGGAAGTCTCGATAATGTATTCCGGACGCTGGGGAATACCGTGATCTTCCAGTGCTTTTTTGTAGCCTTTCAGACGATCGAGACCTGTTGAGAGATGCGAATATCCTGAAATAATACCTATTTTTTTATAGCCTAGGTTTATCAGATGTTCGGTGGCATCATAGCTGCCCTGAAAATTGTTACATGTAACATAATGGCAATTAGGGTTTCTGAGCTTCCTGTTCACCAGGACCACCGGAAATCCATCCGCGATAAGTTTTTCCGCAGCAGGCTCTTTGAGGTGTACGGAGGTGAAAATCATGCCGTCCACCCCGGTACGAAGAAGGTTTTTCACGCAAGCCTCTGTACGATGTGTGTTTTCGTCTGAACTGCAAAAGATCACACTATATCCCAAGTCGAAGGCTTTATCTTCGATGCCTCTTGAGATTTCAGCGTAAAAAGGATTGCTTATATCTGAAACAACCAAGCCGATGAGCTGGGATTTTTTTGTAACAAACGCGCGTGCCATGGCATTCGGCTCGTAACCCATTTCGGTAATAGCTTTCTGGACTTTCTCTCTTGTGTTGGCCCTTACCCGAGGATTGTTGTTGAGCACGCGGGATACGGTCATGTGCGAAACTCCGGCGGCTTTGGCCACATCCCGAATGGTGTATTTTTTCATTAATGTATCCTTCTTTATATCTGTAAAATCTCGGATTTTGCGTTTATCGGCTTAAAAACATGTTTACCGATAACATTGAAATATTCGTCATCTATATTGTGAGTGGCGGTATTTGTTAATCCCAGAATAGCTCTATAGCATGATTATTGGATTAAAACTATTAGATATTTGTATAAATACCTATTACTTGCAGAAATAATTAAAAAATGTTGACAGGACAATTTGTTCCAATTAATGTTACTGGTAACATTTCTTGGATTGGCTTAGAAAATCCATGCCGAAAGGCTAGCAGTATGTTCCAAAGTGAATATACACCTTTCCGATAAACAGATGCACAAAGGGAGGATTACATGAAAATTGTCAAAGATGGCGGCCACAGATTGTTTGAGGAAGACGAGCAAACCGCAGCATATGTTCGCGATATGCTAAAGACTTTGAAGAAGGACGGTATGGACGCTGTTCGCAAATTCAGTCGGGATTTCGATCAGTGGGACCCGGAAAGTTTCGAGCTGAGCGAGAATGAAATCGAGGAGGCTATCAGTAAATGTGACGACCAGCTCATCGAGGATACGGATTTCTGCCAACAGAACGTCCGTTGGTTCGCAGAGCAACAGCTGGCCACGATGAAGGAATTGGAGGTGGAATCCAGCCCAGGAATTACACTCGGTCATAAACATATTCCCATGTCCTGTGTTGGCAGCTATGTGCCCGGCGGCGTTTACCCCATGTTCGGATCGGCGCAGATGAGCATCATTCCTGCCAAGGTAGCCGGTGTGGATACCGTAGTCGCCTGTACACCGCCGGTTAAGGGCACAGGGTACTATCCGGCTACGATCAATGCAATGAGGAAGGCTGGCGCCGATCGCATTTTAGTGCTGGGCGGAGTCCAGGCTTTTGCCCTTATGGCCTATGGTATGGGCGAGGTGCCGCCGGCTGATATGGTTTGTGGTGCGGGGAACAAATTCGTGGCAGAGGCCAAGCGGCAACTATTCGGCCAATGTGGCATCGATCTACTGGCCGGGCCGACGGAAATCGGGGTCATCGCTGATGACGCTGCTGATCCAGCACTTGTGGCCTGTGATATTCTGGGGCAGGCAGAGCACGATCCCAGTAGCGGACAGATTCTCGTATGTCTCAGCGAAGCTTTCGCCAAGGCGACCATTGAAGAGCTGAACAAGCAGTTGGCGGTATTGCCGACTCGTTCGGTGGCAGAGGTTTCCTGGTCGAATAATGGCAAGGTGATTGTCGCTGACGACAAGGATGAAGCCATCGCCCTGAGTGATGACTATGCACCGGAGCACCTGGAACTGCACGTCGAGGACGTGGCGTATTATTTCGGGCGGTTAAGGAACTACGGTTCCCTCTTCATCGGAGAAGAAACAACCGTCGCCTATGGGGATAAATCGATCGGGACCAATCACATACTGCCCACGAGCCGGTCGGCCCGTTACACCGGCGGTCTCTGGGTGGGCAAATTCCTGAAAACTTGCACCTATCAACGGATGACGCCGGAGGCCAGCATCAAGATCGGGGAAGTAACGGAACGACAATGTGAAGTGGAAAGAATGCTGGCCCATGGCATCACGGCAAGAGTCAGAGTGGATCGGTACTCCAGGAAATAAGGGAGCCGTAATATGGAATTGTCACCACCTAATTGGGACCAAAAGAGCCTGGTTGGTGAATAAAGCCGGCATTCAAGGTGCGGGCGCTGCCTAAGCTCCGCACCCTCTTCGAATGCTGCAACGCTTTGAGTCCAACAGAGAGAGGGCGAACTCAGCGCATATGAATAAAGGAGGCTTTCAATGGAAAAATCTCAACGATATTTTCCGGGCAACACCCTATTATCCCATGAAGTCACGGTTCGGCTAAATGACCTGAGCTTGGCTGCCCATTTGGGTTTTGATTGTCTGGTGAATATGATCCATGATGCCGTAGCGAATTTTATGGACTATGTTGGGTTGGATATGACTGATGTTGAGAAGAAAATTAGGGTCATTGTAGTCGATTTTTCCATTCAATATTTATCCGAAGCCTTTCGAAAAGATCGATTGCGGATCGATATGGCTGTAGGGGAGATCCGCACAAAAGGCTTTGCACTTCATTTCAAGGTATTCAATGAAACGCGTTCAAGGAAGGTGGCTATAGCTACAATCGGATTGGTTTTCTTTGATTATAGCAGTCATTCGCCTGTTGAGATCCCACGGGAGACATTGGAAAGAATTAAGGTTAACCGAACGCAGAAAGGTTAGCGAATGGAACAGATTCTTAAAAATAATCGTATATTGGTTACGCAGTCCGACACCTTTATGGGACCGGCCATATGCGAATTACTGATGTCAAAAGGAGCTGATGTCATTGCACACGTTGGATCCCTGGTTGATCCCTCCGAGCCGGGTAGAATTGTAGCAAAGGCTGGCAAGGTAGATGTACTTATTGTCAATTTGGCCATCGGGGCACCCTCGACCCCGGCAGCGGAAGTCTCTGAGCAAGAATGGGATGAGGTCTTCGCGGCACTCGTTCATCCCCTCCCACGTCTTACGCGTGCAGTGCTACCGCAAATGATATCACGTTCGTCCGGAAAGATAATTTTGATAGGTAGTGCATCCGCACTCAGGGGAATGAAGCGGACGACAACTTACAGCGCCGCAAGGGGCGCGCAAATTGCCTATGTGCAGGCACTTGGCGTAGAGGTAGCCAAGCACAATATCCAAGTAAACGCCATTGCCCAAAATTTTGTCGATAATCCAAGCTACTTTCCTGAGGAAATACAAGCCAATCCCAAGTTTCAGGACAGATTAAAGCGAGAGGTGCCTCTTGGTCGGCTGGTTTCCTCAAGCGAGGATGCTTCATTTGTAGCGTACTTGTGTTCTGACGCCGCGAATTGCTTCGTAGGTCAGATTTTCCCGATTTGTGGCGGGTGGATATCCCGTTAGCTGGAGCGCTTAAAAGACACTTTTCGCGGACTACATTCTGATAATCATCCAATATTGCGATTTTCATTGAACTCTCTTTGGTGCGCTAACGTTTCAATATAATAACGCTTGAAGATGCCATTGATCTGGCAAAGATAATCCAATCGAATGGAAGGGTGTAATTAATATTTTGCTTTCCGTGACTAAAACCTGTCAAGTTTGGCTTGTTTAATATCGTAGAGGCCCGTGACGCAGATGCCTAAAAACAAAAAATAGCCCGATTGGCGGTGAGCGTCCAGAAGGTCGCGGTGCAACTCAATTTCACTGGATATCTTAGGCCTGACTTGAGGTCTGCTCCCAGGGACGTGGATGCGGTTTAGTGCGCTAAAGTGGGTGATGTCGGGCGTAGCAACGTCACCAAAAAAAGACCGAGGATGGCCATTAGCGCCAAAACGATAAAGACGGTTTGGTAGGTACCGGTTTGGTCGAAGAGAAAACCGGCCAGCAATGGACCTGCCGAACCTCCGAGGGTGCCACTGAACAGGACGAGCCCGAACAGCAGGCCGTGGGAACTCGTGCCGAACAATTCGGCGATGGTGGGAGAGATAACGGTGAACAGGCTGCCATGTGCAAAGCCGTAAACAATCGCAAACAGATAGAGCATCCAGTCGTTAGAAGCCAACAGCAGCCATACTAAACTTGCCAATAGCACCATAAAGCTGATGATTAGCGATTTTCGGCCTCCCAGTCGATCGCTTGCCGCTCCCATCACGATGCGCCCCAGCATGCTCACGCCGCCAATGGTGGAGAGCAAACCAGCGGCGATGGTTGGTGCAAGGCCGATGTCACGGGCATAAGGGACGATGTGCACGATGATGGTGAAGATGCTGAAAAATCCAGCGAATTCAGCCAGACATATATACCAAAAAAGCTTGGATCGTGCGATTGCGGCAAGCGATAGTTCGTTGCTGGCGTTCGGCGTCATAGAATGTTGTGTATTCTGTGCCTCGCCATCAGGTTGAAGTCCCATGCTTTGTGGGTCACGGCGCATCAATTGGGCAGCGGCGACAAGTGTAATCATGGTAAATCCTCCGAGGATCAGATAAGTTTGGCGCCACCCGTATGCAGCAATCAAGCTAGACGTGATCAAGGGAACCGTCAGTTGGCCCGCACCGGTGCCCACTTTCAACAAGCCACTCATCGTGCCTCTGCGTTTGACGAACCAGCGGGCTGCTGTGGATAAGGTGATCACATCGTGGGTGGCAAACCCCAGACCCACAAGGCAGCCATACAACAAGTAAAGCTGCCACATGCTCTGTATTCCCGCCATCAGGAGATAACCAATCCCCGTGGCAACGGCCGAAGTCGTCAAGATGATTCGCGGCCCGATGCGATCGTTGAGGCCGCCCGCCACAACCGCGCCGCCGCCCATGATGAGAAAGGCCATGGAGGACGCCCCTGAAATCATGGTCCGCGACCAACCAAAGGCGACCTGGAGTTCCTTAAAAAAGACACCGTAAGTGAACATGGCACCAATGCAAACGGCCTGGGTGACAAAGCCGGCGGCAACGATATTGTAACCGTAGAAATACTTTTTACTCAATTATTCCCTCGTCTGCTTCTGCTTCCATTC
>JASJED010000243.1 GCA_030065585.1 Desulfobacterales bacterium
CCGGCGTCGATCTTGATGACGGTTTCCGACTTGGTGGCTTGGCGCGCCTCGTTGACCTTGGTGGACAGCGGTGTGTAGTAGAAGGCCAGCTTGGCGGTCCCGCTTTCCTCGTAATGCTTCAGCTTGATTTTGATGTCGAGGAAATCCCAAATGTAGATCGTGCGGTCCATGCGCATCTGGGAGCGGGCATCGCCGTAACGCTCGTTGAGATGCGCGCGCAGCACCTTGAAGTCCGCCTGGTTGCTAACCTGCATGAACGCGGCGTAAAATTGATTCTGGTAATATCCGTAGAGAATTTTTTCGCAGGTGACACCCCCCAGGGGGTAGAAGTCGTCGGGGCGGGCGTAATAGCGCTCGTCGCCTTCCTCGCGGGCCAGGGTCAGGTTGCGGGTATCTTCCGCCGGGGCACCCCAGGCAATGCCCGAAAAACTGGTCTGCAGGTCTTGGGCCGCCGCGTGGGGGGTCCAGGTTGTCAGTGCGATCAGGATCAATCCGGCAATCGTAGGTTTCATAAGGTGCGGGCCCCCTTTTGACGGTCTCGTAAAAAGTCCGATCCACCCGAGGTGGATAAATAGCGGCGTTACGCTTCATTCCTCGGGCCTTTCATGTCGCCTCTCGAACATTTTCCGAAACCCTCCGAAATATGACTCTTGACGAGTCTATCCTTATTAGATTGAATTTAAACGGCGAGGTCGAAAGCAATTCGAAACTACGCGTCCATTAGCATATTTCCTGACAAAACCCAACCGGCCTCGGTACGACGGCATCACGATTTGCAGGTCGGCAGGTGCGTGCCCGGTCCGGCAGCGGGCGATATCAGCGTTTGAAGGTCAGGGCCTGCCCGCGGCAGTTGGGCTTGACGCGGCCGTCACGGTAGGCGATCTGCCCGCTGACGATGGTGGTGTCGATCGAAGAGCGCAAAGTGAGCCCCTCGAACGGGCTCCAGCCGCATTTGGACCAGATCCGCTGGCGCGTGACTTCCAGGGGCTTTTCAAGATCCACCAGCACCAGGTCGGCCCAGTAGCCTTCGCGGATGTAGCCCCGATCTTCGATGGCAAACAGACGGGCCACGGCATGGCTGGTTTTCTCGGCGATCAGCGGCAGCGAGAAATGCCCGTCGTGATAATGCTCCAGCAGGGACGGCAGGGCGTGCTGGACCAGCGGCAGCCCGGCGGGGGCCTTGAAATACGTCAGGCTTTTTTCGTCGGCGGTGTGCGGCGCATGGTCGGTGGCGATCACATCCAGGCGACCGTCGACGACCGCCTGGATGAGGGCCGCGCGGTCGCTGGCTTCTTTGATGGCCGGGTTGCATTTGATGCGCGCGCCGCGCGCCGCGTAATCGGAACGGGCAAAAAAAAGGTGGTGCACGCAGACTTCGGCGGTAATCGGCTTGGGGTCCGGCGGGCCTGCGGTTAGAAGGGCCAGTTCATCGGCCGTGGTCAGGTGCAGCAGATGCAGGCGGGTGCCCAGACGGCGCGCCAGGTCGACGGCCAGGCGCGAGGATTTCAAACAGGCTTCCCGGCTGCGGATGTCGGGGTGGTGTTCGAAGGGCACGGCTTCGCCGAAGCGTGACCGAAAGATGTCCTCGTTGGCCACGATGGTGGGCGTGTCCTCGCAGTGGGTGGCCACCAGCACGGGGGCCTCGGCAAAAAGGCCTTCCAGCACTTCCGGGTCGTCCACCAGCATGTTTCCGGTGGAAGCCCCCATGAAAACCTTGATGCCGCAGGTGCGCCCAGGGTCCACGGCCTTGACGGCCTCGAGGTTGGTGTTCGTGGCGCCGAAATAAAAGGCGTAATTGGCGTGGGCGGTCTGCGCGGCGCGGTGCAGCTTGTCTTCCAGGGCGGCGTGGTCGGTGGTCGTCGGGCTGGTATTGGGCATTTCCATGAAGCTGGTGATCCCGCCGGCCACGGCGGCCTGGGATTCGGAGGCGATATCGCCCTTGTGGGTCAGACCGGGTTCGCGGAAGTGGACCTGATCGTCGATCAGACCGGGCAACAGGGTCTTGCCCGCGGCATCGATGCGGATATCGGCCGTCTGCGCGGTCAGATCCGTTTCTAGTTTGTCGATGCGACCCTGGCGAATGAAGACATCACCTTCGGAAATCGCGCCGTCGTTGACGATACGGGCATTTAAAATCAGTATGCTTGGGTTCATGGGTTCCGGTCGGGATGGGTTACGGGCCGCAAGGGCCATGCAGGCGAGATGGCCGTCAGGCTAACGATGACCGCCGCCGGGTTCGAGTTGACGCCATCAGCAGATCATTGTACCGGCTTCATTGCAGTGATGCAATGCGCTTGCGCTCCTTGTGGCATACGACTTCGGGCAGTTGCGCGGCCGGGATGCCCTTGGCGGCCTGCATGACGGCGTGATGATTGTCGAAACGGTAGATCAGGCGGCCGTCCGAAGTGATCAGGGCCTCGCGCATGATCGGCGACACCGTGGTGCCGTCCACATGCCGGGCACGGCCGTGCGTGATCATACGGTTCAGGCATTTAAGTTTTTCGGGATGCAGCGGCTTGAGCGGTACCTTGGTAACGGGGCAGCGCAGACTGCCGTCGCGGATCATCTTCGGATTCATCGCGTCACTCCGGCAGATTGATTTTTTTTGAAAATTCAATCAAATTATAAATTAAATCATTTTTAGTGGCATTCAAGTTTAAGGTCTATCGGCCGATCAGGCACCGTCCCACGGCGGTGGAAAGGAACACCATGCAGGCAGTGCTACTGGCCACCGGTGATGAAATCCGTACGGGGGCCATCATCGATACCAACAGCGCCTATATCGCAGAAAAACTGGAAATGCAGGGGGTGGCCGTGTACGGCCACGTCTGTGTGGGCGATCGCCGGGCGGATATTCGTGAGACCCTGGCGACGATATCCCGGCAGGCGGCCGTGGCGGTCGTGACCGGCGGGCTGGGACCCACCGCCGATGACCGCACGGCCGAGGCGGCGGCGGAAGCGCTCGGGGTCGGTCTTCACCTGGATCCGGACGCCCTTAAAAATGTGACCCGCTGGTTTGAGCAACGCGGATTGCCGATGGGCACCGCCAATCGCAAACAGGCCCTGCTGCCCGAGGGCGCCGTTTGTCTGCCCAACCCGGTGGGCACGGCCCCCGGATTCGCCCTGACCATCGCGGATTGCCGGTTCTTTTTTCTGCCCGGCGTGCCGCGCGAAATGAAGGTCATGCTCGATCGTCACGTCCTGCCGGCGCTGGCCGAACGGATGACCGACAAACGGGCGGTGCGGCAAATACGCGTGGTGTCCACCTTCGGGCTGCCGGAGTCCGCCGTGGGGGAGAAGGTGCGCGATATCGAAGATCAGTTTGAAGACCTCCGGGTCGGTTTGCGGGTGGTCTTTCCGGAAATTCACGTGCGTCTGTATGGCAGCGGTGAAGACGAAACCGAAGTGCGCCGCAATCTGGCGGCCGCGGCGCATGCCGTACAGACGCGATTGGGCCGGCGTGTGCTCTCAACCTCCGGCGCGGAGATGGCCGCGGTGGTGGGTAAATTGCTGCTCGCGCGCCAGGCCACGCTGGCCGTGGCCGAAAGCTGCACCGGCGGGCTGATTGCCAAACAGCTTACGGACGTGCCGGGCAGCTCGGGCTTTTTCGTTTTCTCCGGGGTAACCTATGCCAATGATGCCAAGGTGCGGGTGCTGGGGGTCGATCAAGCCACGCTAGATGATCTGGGGGCGGTTCACGAGGATACAGCGGTCGAGATGGCCGAAGGCGCCCGGCGGGTGGCCGCGGCCGATTTTGCCATTGCCACCACCGGCATCGCCGGTCCGGACGGGGGAACCGCAGACAAGCCGGTGGGCACCGTGTGTATCGGACTGGCCACGCTTGACGGGGTGCGGGCCTGGCGTTACGTCTACCCCTTCGGTGACCGCGATCTGAACCGCCGGATCTTCGCGGCCATGGCCCTGGACCGGCTGCGGCAGTACCTCCAGGGCCATCTCGTCTTGGAGAGCATTGGCTAAGAATCTTGCCGCACCCGCAATTCCTGGTGTCCGCGGGCCGGGTGGTAGTCGATCGCCGCGCGTGATACGGGATTCAGTCATCGATGATGGGGATGCTCAGACGGATGCGGATGGGGCGCTTGGTGAGCTTACGGGCGCCGGACGAGTTGAGATAGGCCTTGAGCGCCGCCTTGGCGCTGTGGGCGTCCTGATGACGGTCGTAAAAGGCCTTGAGATCGGCGATCTCCGGATAGGCCCGGTCCACGCGCTGCCAGCGGTTGGGGGCCAGTTTGGCCTCCAGGACATAGAGGGCTTCACTTTTCTCCACCGCCAGCAGGCAGATATCGCCGCTCAAGGTCTTCTCGAAAGCCCGGATCGCCTCCAGATCTTCGGGCTGCAGTTGGGCCACTTTGACGTTCAGCATGATCTAGGTGTTCTCCTCGGTATCGTCTTTAAGTGCTCAAACCAGTTCTGGCAAGCATCGACAAAGGTTCGCTGGTGCTCGGGCTGCGTGACCCGGTGATCGCCTCCCGGGTTGACGATCAGTTGCTTGGGATCGCGGACGGCACCAAAGATCCGCCGGCCATGCTCCAGCGGCACGACCTCGTCGTACTCACCGTGGATGACGAGCAGGTCGTGCACGTCAGCAAGGCTGTCCGCCAGGTCGAACTGGAAAGCTTCGCTTTCGAGCAGGGGCGGCAGGGGATCGGCGGATCTCTGACGGGCCGTCTCGATCAACGAGCGGCTGTCGATGGGGGCGGCCAGGGTGACCATGCGTTCGGGTCGCAAAGCAGCCGCGGCCGCCAGACAGGTGCTGCCGCCGAAGCTGCTGCCGAAGAGCCCCAGGCGTAGAGGCGCTCCCAGCCGGTGTTCGAGGGCCCGCACGGCGGCTTGCAGATCCCGGACGCGTCCATCGAGGGTCGTGACGACCTCGAAGTGGCCCTCGCTTTGGCCGCAACCGCGATGATCCAGGCGCAGAAAGGCGATTCCCGAGGCATTCAAGCGTTCCGCCAGGGCGATTTGTTTGGGTGAGTCCCCATTGCTGTAGAGACCGTGGGAGCCGATCACCACCGGCGGATCTTCGGCAGGCGGCAGATGCAAAACAGCCGAAAGCCGCAGATCGTCGCAGGTCAATGCAAACGGCTGCTGTTCAAAGGCCGATTGGGGCGCGGGTGAGGCCATGTGATCGCTGTCCTGGCCGGCGGCGGCGCCAAGACGTTTTGTTCGGAGCGCCGGCAGGGTTAAAGGGATTGCTTTCGAATGCCGGGGAGTATATACAACTTCGCTCGGTTTGTCATGGGGGGATGGTGACTGCCGCGCGCCGCCGAACGGCAAATGCGATGCTGCCGCGGGCGTTCCCGTGGCGGCGGGGATACAGGGGATACGCGCCGATGCCGGTAAAAAAGGGACAAATCATCGAGATCGATGTCGAGGACATGGCCTTTGGGGGCAAGGGCCTGGCCCGCATCGACGGGATGGCCGTGTTCGTCGACCAGGCGGCGGCCGGTGATCGGGTGGAGGCGCGAATCATTCGCAAGCGCAAACAGTATGCCGAAGCCCGCGTGTTGAACCTGATCGCACCGTCAGCGGACCGCATCGCCGCGCCCTGCCCCTACAGCGGCTATTGCGGCGGCTGCAAATGGCAGTTTCTGCGTTATGCCAAACAGCTGGAATACAAGCGCCGCCATGTAGCCGATGCCCTGCGGCACATTGGTTTGCTGGAAGAGGTCAACGTTCACCCGACCCTGCCGGCGGATCCGATTTTCGGTTATCGCAACAAGATGGAATTCTCCTGCGCCGATCGCCGCTGGCTGCTGCCCGCGGAAATGGGACGCGATGATCTGGATACGAGCTTCGCCCTCGGTCTGCACGTGCCGGGCACCTTCCACAAGGTGCTGGACACCGAGGCCTGCCTGCTGCAGCCCGACCTGGGCAATACCCTCCTGGGCATGGTGCGCCGCGAAATGCGCCGCTCGGGGCGGCCGGCCTATGGGTTGCGCAGCCATGAAGGGTTCTGGCGCTTTTTGATGCTGCGCCATTCGGTGGCCCATGATCGCTGGATGGTCAACCTGATCACGGCCGAGGAAGACGACGCCCTGCTCAAACCGCTCGCCGCACGCATCATCGAAGCCCACCCCCAGGTGGCCGCGGTGGTCAACAATGTCACGACCCGCAAGGCCGCCGTGGCTTTCGGCGAATACGAGGTGCCCTTGGCGGGGGATACCTGCCTGCGAGACGGCATCGGTCCCTACGAATTTCAAATATCGGCCAATTCCTTCTTTCAAACCAACACCCGCTCGGCACGGATGCTCTACGAGACGGCCAGGGCCTACGCCCGTCTGACGGGATCGGAAACCGTCATGGATCTCTACTGTGGCACCGGAACGATTGCGATCTTTATGGCGGAAGGGGCCCGGGAAGTGGTGGGTATTGAAATGACGGCAAGCGCCATTCAGGACGCCCGCCGCAACTGCCGACAGAACGGCGTGGACAACTGCCGTTTCTTTGCCGGAGACGTACGCCGATTGCTGCCGACCCTAACGATGATGCCGGAGGTGATGGTGATCGATCCGCCGCGCGATGGCATGCACAAGGATGTCGTCGCCCAGGTGAAAACCAGAGCCCCCCAGCGCATTGTTTATGTATCCTGCAACCCGGCCACGCTGGCACGTGATATCGGCCTTTTGAAAGCAAACTACCACTTGGCCGAGGTCCAGCCCGTGGACATGTTCCCGCACACTTGGCATATCGAAGCGGTGGCCCGGCTCGAAGCCCGCTAAATGGCTGTCCATCTTCCCGAGATCACCCCGGATTTGAAAAATGTTAGGTATGCCAAATTTCCCTTGACATCATCTTGATGCTTCCGTATAGAGCTAGTCATTCCAAAATTGCAGTTCGTGGCTGAGTATGCGTTAACCAACGGGCATCGATCGCCAACAATGAGTTCACACCACATCACCCTCGCCATGGCCGCCACCGGCCGCAAACTGCGGCTCGTTTCCTTTACCGGCGGACGGGCCATAAGCTCGCATCTTGCCGCCATGGGGCTTTTGCCCGGCGTCGAGGTGGAGATCAAGCGCAAAGCCCCCGGGGGACCTTTTGTTCTGGGCGTCAAAGGCGGCCAGTTGGTTCTCGGCCGGGGCATGGCCCAGAAAATTCTCGTCAGCTGATCGTCTAAGCCGTCAAGTTGCCGATGCTGCAGGGCTCGGAGTCGTTGATCGACGACGAATAGTGTTTGCAGATCGGGCAGAATTTACGCGGCACTCCCCGGCCGGTCCAGGCCATTTTAAGCCGGTGTTTGGCGCCGCATTTGGGGCACACGCATTCGGTCGACTTCTCGCTGAGGCAAATGGTCTGGATGCATTCGATACCCTGTTCTGTCGCGAGGATTTCTTTTTCTGTTGGCATGCTTCGGCCCTCCGTGAAGTTAGGTCGAGCCCATCCATTTCGGGATGACCACGGGGACAAGCAAGGGTTGAGGCGATTCAAGCCTTGCCGTCCGATGATTGGAAATACGATTGTGCCAAGATGCCGCCATATGTCTCTGCCTAGCTGACGGTCTGCCGTCTGACCGCCCAACCTGACCGGATTTCAACAACACGGCCTTCAACAGTACTGTACGCCCGTTCCAAAACAGTAATCGCCGTCCAGGCGTTTAATTTCCCGCGACCATCGCACCCTTGCGGCGCATCCTCCATGGCAGGGTGTTGATAGCGCCGATTCGTTGCGAATGATTAAAACCGTCCCCCTAGGCGCCTCAAAATTCGATTCGAAATACAGCCCGCACCGGCCGTAATTGATGACCACCGCGCCAATCATCTCGCCACGATCGGTCTCCAGGATGATGGGCTCCTCGAAAGCAAAGCGTGTCGACGAGCGTTTTTCATTGGGGAGTTCCGGAAACTGATCGGTGCGGCCGGGAATTGCGCCGAAATCAGCGTCGCGCATTCGGCCGGCGCTGGCGGATGACATCCTTGCGGTCATGATTGAATTCCTTTCTCCTTGTATTTCTGCACCAGGTCCGTGATGGCCTCCTCAAGCAGGGCCCCCAGCGATTTGTCCACATCGACGGCCAGATGTTTGAGCGCCTTGATGCGGTCTTCGGCAACACGGGTTGAAAAGGT
>JASJED010000244.1 GCA_030065585.1 Desulfobacterales bacterium
ACCGGCGAGAGCAGACCGGGGGCGGCAATCTCGCCGCGGGCCATCATCTGGGCCACCAGGCTGGCGGTCCAGCCCACCCCCAGGCTCATGGCCAGCAGACCGCTGGCCAGATCGCGCTCGATCAATAGCCGCGTGGTCAGCCGCAGGCGGCGCCCGTCCTTTTGGCCCTCGAAGACATTGACCATGGGCGTCAAATCTTTCTCGTCGGGCCCGTATTGCAGCCGGGGCGCCAGGTGCTTTACCATGAACTGTTTGGGGGATATGTCGCCGGCGAGACCGGGCACTGGGGTTTCGTCCAGAAACCCCAATTGTTTGAGGGCCTGCCAGAGAGCGCGCCAGCCGGGCCAGCGCAAGGAATAGCGGCCGGCGTCCCGGATGGTTGCCGACAACCCCAGCCGTTCGACATAGGCCACGGCGTCGCCGTTGGGGATGGCCTCCAGACGGCCCAGGCCGGGGAATTCGATGTCGTGATTCACATCGCTGGCGTGCTGGTCCTCGGCCGCAATATTAAGCGCCGCGCCGTCGCGGATGAAGCGGGCCGGGCGCATCTGACTGGTGAGAACCATCTCCCAATTCCAGCTGATTTTGTAATTGAGCGGGTTGTCGCAGGCGGCTTTCTCCGGGATTCCGCCGCAGTATGAGTCGAGCCGGGTCAGGCGGTCGAAGCGGGGAACGCCCCCCCCGATGATGACGAGATCGATTCCCGGATCCAGGCCGCACTCGGGCATGAGAGGCACGCCCTGTTCCCGGGCGGGCTGGTCCAGATGACGCAAGGGGTGCGCGTAGTTGGTCGTGACCAGGGGCAGGCGGGCGGCGATGGCGGCCCCGCAAGCGGCGGGCATAAACTGGATGGGCAAAAGGTCGATAACCGCGTCCGCGCCCTGTTCCAAAACAGAGGCCAGAGAAGTCCGCGAGGCGGCGTCCAGCCGGACCGCGCGGGCCTTGGTGAAGCCCGCGAATTGGCTCAGCGCCGCAAGCCCCTCGGTGCGGGCGTCGGCGCAGACCACTTCGGTGACCTCTTCGCTGCGCATCAAATCGATGACCGCGGCCTTGCCCTGATAACCGAGCCCACCCAGAACAATGATTTTCATCAACGATCAACCTCCGTGCGGCAGCCATCGTGCAAGCTGTCGCGTCGCCGGCAAGTTTTTTTGATAGCCCGGATGGGCGGCCTATGCAAGATTTAGTTTGAGAACGGGCCGGCGTTTGTGTTTTGGGGAAGGCGTCGGTCCGCAGGCCTTCTTGAAGCCTACGGGCGATCCTGGTATTCTCGTTGGCGTCGTTTGATTTTAGGTACGGCAAGACCGGTGATGCGGCCGGACGGGAGGCCAGATGATTCTGCGTGAAGCCATTGCTACCGATGCACCCGCCGTCGCCCGTCTGTACCAAACCCTGGTGCCCCACGACCGCAACATGCGTGTAAACCCGGAGCGGATCAGCCAAATCGCCGCGGACCCGAACAATTTTTTGCTCGTCGTGGAGGAGGACGGCGACGTGAGGGCCACGGCCTTTCTGACCCTGTGCCTGGATCCCATGTACGGTGCGCTGCCCTTTGCCGTCCTCGAAAACGTCGTGGTGGATCCTGCCCGACAAGGCGGCGGTTACGGCCGTTTTATCGTGGAACACATCGAGGCCTTCTGCTGGCGGCGCGGCTGCACCAAGATCATGCTGTTCAGCAGCGCCTTTCGAAACGCGGCCCACCAATTTTTTTCCCACCTGAAATATGCTCACGATAAAAAGATCGCTTTCGTGAAATACCGCCACGAGGTGTACGAAAGCACCGATCCGGGTTAGACGACCGCTTTCCCCAATTTAAAGATCCGTCGGCTTAGAGCGCTCGAGCGCTGCGCGACGGGTAAAAACTTGGATGAGCCGATCCTTAGACTGTGTTTCACGGGCGAGGGATGTCTGCATCTCGACCCAAGGTTGAAGCGCCTCAGGATCGTTGATGACCATCACCGGACAGTTCGCGCGGTAGCTGACGCGCTCGACGGCACTGCCGGGATACCATTTTCCCTGTGAATGGCGTGTATGCGAGCCAAGGACGATCAGGTCAACGCTCTTCATGGCGGCCAAGTCGACCAATTCCCGATGCGGTTGGGCACCGCCCTTGATATGGCCCGACCAGTCCGTTTCTTCCAAATACTCACGGCAGAAGTACATCAAGCGTTCACGCGCGCGGCTTCGATCCGCTTCGTAGTCCCGGCGGGAGTATTTCGGGTAGGGCGGAATTGGAAGCATGTGAAACGCAAATACCTTGGCGCCATGAAATTTGGCCAAGCGACCTGCAAAGCACAGGGCGCATTCACAGGCTTCCGAGAAATCGATACCCACCAGAATACGCTTAAAGCGTACGTTAGGGTCGGGCAGGTGCGGATTGACAATCATCACCGGGCATTTTTCCCGCCGAATGACGCCTTCCACCGTGCTGCCGACCTGGCCCACCACCCGGACCACCCCTTTCTGGAAGGCGCGGCCGCTGTGTGGTCCCATCACAATGAGATCAGCAGCGTCCCGGCGCGCCCAGCGCAGGATTGCCTCCCAGGGGTAGCCGGTTCCCACCCGAACTTGCGTCACCGGTGCCACATCGATGGCCGCCTGGTGGGCAACCTGCAGCTGCTGACGGATTTGGTCCTCGTAATCCTCGTCGCAATGCAGCTCCTGGCCGGTGGCGTAATGTTTTACCCGGCGGCGGTTGCGGGTGGACGCGGATTCAAGGACATGGAGTAAAAAAAGTTGACCACGGTTGGCGGCGGCCAAGTGCGCGGCCGTTTCCACCACGGGATCGCGTTCGCTAACTTGATCGGTTGCCGCCAGAATTGTCTTGAACATGGCTACCTCCTGCCCTCCGCATCATGGCCCACCGTGTTTCTCCCGGCACCAGCCAGATAAAGAGGCCCTATAATCCCATGCCAAAATTGCATGGACGCAGTCATGGATCGGCCGGGTGGTGTCGACCTGGCATCGTAAAGCGGGACCCAACTCGTCCATGGGTACATATCTCTGCTTGAGCATTGCAAAGTGCCGTGGACGCGCGTCGGAAACCGACGGCGCGCCCTCACGCTGCGCAAGGCGCGCCTTGAGCACATCATCCGGGGCCGTACACTCGACAAATACCGCCCGGCATCGAAGTTCGTTCGTCATTCGCAGGACCTGGCGACGATCTTCCGGATGGCTGAAAGTGGCGTCCAGAATGATCGAATTTGTCTGCGACAGGGCATTGCGAGCCTGCCGCAGCAGCTCATCGTAGGTAAGACGATGCGCCGCCGGACTGTAAAGTTCGTACGCGCGGCAAGCCGCTGTTGGTTCCCTCGTGATTTGACCGAAAAGCCGCTTACGGATAACATCCGTGCGTAAGCTGGGCAGCATCAACTTTTGCGAAAGGATGCCGGCCAGCACGCTCTTGCCTGCACCCGGAAGCCCACCGAGCACCCAAACGGTCGGTCGCGTGAAGTGTTCCGCGTACCGGTTTGCGAAGGCCAGGTATCGATTGGCCCTGCGCTGGATCGTGATCCGATCGCTTCCGCCGCCGTGGTTGGCCGCCAGGCGAATGCAATTCACTTTACAGCGCACCATGGCCCGGTAGCACTTGTAAAAGGGCATCAGCGCATAGGCCTGCCAATCGCGTGTTTGTCGAATGTACCCGTCCAGCAGGGTCGCCCCCAACCCGGGAGCGCCCCGGAAGTCGAGATCCATGGCCAAAAAGGCCAGATCCGAGGCAATGTCGATATGGCGCAAACGCGCGTTGAATTCGATACAGTCGATGACCTGAATCCGATGGGGGCCGGTATAGTAAATGTGGCTGGAACGAAGATCACCATGGCCATCGTAAATCTTCCCGCTTTCACTTCGGTCGTTGAACAAGGCCTTGCGTCTGGTCAAGAATGCAAAAGTCGCGGCGCGCACCGCCTGATAAAGTTCGGCGTCAAGCGGGCCGCCCTCGGCCCACTTCGTTTTTTTGAAGTTTTCTTCACAAGCCGCCCGGACATTCTTCCAGGAAGCTGCGGCCTGTTCAGGGCTGATCCGTCTCTGCCGCGCGTAGAAATCCGTCATCGTAACGGCGAGTGTTTCAATCTGCTGGGCGGTGATGCGATCCTGTTCGAGCAGCGAGGCCAGGGAGCAGGCTTCAGGCAGTTGGCGCATGCGAACAGCGAACTCGACGACGCGACCCGGTCCGGCTAAATGAAAGCGGTTATCCGCATAGGTAATCGGGATCACGCCTAAATAAACCTGATGGGTTAAACGGCGATTGAGGGTCACCTCCAATTCGCAGTAGCGGCGTCGTCTGGCCAGGCTGGAGAAATCGAGGAACCCCAGGTCAACGGCTTTTTTTATCTTATAGACATCGCCGCCCGTTAAAAAAACCTTGGAGATGTGAGTTTCCTCTTGCGTGACATGACGGACCGCATGCGGATAAAAATCCGGACAGGCCATGGCCTTGAAAAGCGCTTCCTGACGATCGGTGTCCATTTGGGATAACGGCACACACATTGCGAACCAGGCCTCCTTCAGGGTTGTGAGGGGGAACATCGGTCAGGCCGATAGGAATTCGGGCGGTCGCTGGAAATCGGCGCCAGTCGAGCGGCGGCGTATCATTCGAAACCGGTGCCATGGGAGGATTATAGTTAAAAATAGGCACTAAGTCCGGCGGCGTAAACGATCCTTTGGATAGGCAGTAAAATACCCACCAGGCCGATTCAGATGAGCAACCAATTTCATAGTTTATGGTTCCCAATCCTGGTGAATGGGTTTATCCATTTAAGCTTATTGCACAATTTGAAGACGCCCAAGCTCCGCATATTATGGCGTATTTTTTGCAGAGATTTTTTTATCGGCCTAATTTATTCCCTTTCATATTCGACCCTTTGCTTGTCGAATCGCGCTAGAAAATTAACGCTGGCCACCGCGCCGAACACAGACGCTCCATCCGCTTGCGATAATTAAACCACCAGTTGCCAGAGTGCTCCTGATTTCCAGCTTGGGAACAAACGCCTACCATCACAACATTGCCATTGGCATTGTCATCGTCAGAAAGCGTCGTCTCCGGATGGCGCTGCGCGCCGGCCGGAGGCGACCCCGGACACAAGGCCGATTGAGGCCAACGCTTCAAGCCATACGGCTTCATGAAAAGACACACGTGTGGTCGCCTGGATATGCCGTCTAACGGTAGGCAGGCATCAGGATATCAATTCCGAAAGGAGGAAAAAAGATGGGCTCTCCATTGGATCAGTTTATGGCTGCAATCAAGAAAGCGGATACCAGCGAGCTAGCAAACCAGGCGGTGGACCAATTGCTGACGGATACGCCACCCCAAGAATTGGTGAACACCCTTATCGAGGTCGCTCAATCGGAAGAGCTCAATAACGAGATGCTGGGATATTTCATCTTGCCCGGTTTGAAACGCATTATTTTGAAACGCATCCAAGAGAAGTATCCAGATCCGCTCGCCGAAGTCATCGCGCTGGTGAAAAATTCGGAGGTGCCTCAAAAATTGGTTCTGCATTGCATCGATTACCTTTCCAACTTCTTCCGGAAGGGTTATGCGATCGATCCTTCCGAATTTGTCGACCTGGTCCGCGACATTGCATGCGATTTCCATCTGCCGTTGGCCGTGCGGACCAGAACGGCCCGCTTGCTGGCCAAATTACCCCCCCGGGATCAAAAGGCGATCTTGAAGCCTTTGATTGACTCCCGGGAGCCTCCCTTGATCACGGCCGCTTGCAGTGCCTTATGCCGATGGCCGGGCGGCGATCTGGTCCAAGCCGGGGAGCTGATCGATCCATTGATCGACTTCGTCAAGCAGTCACCCGCGGCCGCAGTCCAAAGCCCCAATATTCTTCGCACGCTGGCGCGGATCGATACAGAGGAATCCCATAAGGCTTTCGCCGCGCTCGTTGAAAAAGACTGGGAAGACGATGACTGGGTGCGCCTGGCGGCCTGCATCGCGCCAAACAGCAGGTTCGCACCACTCCTGCGGACAATCCAAGGCGTTTTGAAGATCAAAGGCCCCCGCAAGGGCGAGGCCACGCGATCGCTGATGCGACGCATCCCCGGGCTGGCGGAATCGCTTCACGAGCAGGCGCGCTATCGTGAACTGCTGGGGGTTTTAAAACTTGAGCCGACGGCCATGGACAAGTCCCCCCTACCCTTCATCGAAAAAATTCCAACCAATATTGATGCGGACACTTCGAAAATGGCTGAAGAACTCAAACGCGATTTCAAATCGGCCCGATGTACGGCGTTCCTGCCCGAGGAGGATATCCAAGCCTGGAAAGAAAAACAATTAGACGACCTTCAGCAACCGCCGCCGGCCATAAAAAGAGAGAGCACGGACCAAGGACGGCGCTACGGCGAGTACTGCACCGGCCTGAATATGGGCAACGCGATTTACCGGGATACCTATCTCATCGATCCCACCTGTCACAACCACTGGCATGCCGCCGTTTTCCAGGCCTTCGAATTCACTCACGAAGACGACGGGGTCGAAGGTCATATGCGCGGGGTCCATATGACGGGATTCCCCGGCGCCGTTCAGCCCTTTGCAGCGTCGAGTTGTGGATTCAACAATCCCAACATCGATGTGGCCGTGCAGATGCATGATTTGTACGACGCTTTTCTAAAAGCCTTTAAAGTGGATGACGATCATAAGTTTCATGGGGCGCGGCAAACGGCCTCCACGGGCAAGTCCGAGCGCCTTTGCCTGCTGCAGGCATCCGAAGATCTGATGTCCTACGACATCCAGTATGTCTTTGCCGACATGCTCGACTGGAAAGGCTCGCATTGGAGCGGCACCGCGGCCGACATCGATAACCTGCGATGCGATGGCGTCGTCGAGTATATCTATGAATCCTGCGGCGAACAGGTCTGCGCCGGCACCCAGGCCGATTGCTGGAACATCGCCGCCGAAGGCAACCAGTATCCGGAAAGCCACGCGGATTTGCACACCTTAGAGCTAGACCAGGGTGAACTGTGTCCCCGTGTGCAAGCGGGGGATGAAGGCAACGATACCACCTTTATTTGCGCTGAGCTTTTGGCGCCCACGATCAAAGCGTTCAGCGTCCACGAAGCGGCCAACAATGTTGTGGTCCTGGCGTTCAGCGTCGAATCCAAGGACTATAACAGCGTTTATGTTCGCCTTCTGGCCGGACCTGCGGGGGGGCCCTTTGATTTCGTGACCTCCGGTACCGTTGGGCCGGAAGAAGGCCTTTTCGGAACGTGGCGCTTTAAAGAAGTCGATGAGGGTACGAATCACTTTGCCTGGTGCCCCAAGAATACGCTTCCCGGTCATAGCGCGAGCCGCAATCACCCCCTGGAATTTCGCCTGGTCGCCGTTGATAAGGGCGGCAATGTGAGCGCGGAACACTATTGTCGGCTGGCGCCGTAATCAAAACCTGGGGCCCGACGCCCAAAACGGTATGCCCACGATACCTTTCGGGAATGCCATTCGCTTTGCCGCGCGGTGCTTAATGACCGGCGTAAATATCGGGCAACAAGCTTTCACAGATGTTCCCTTCGCGGTCGGTCAGGCGCGTGGGTTTGAAATAATGCCGATAGTGCGGATCGATGGCGAAAGCCGGTTGATAAGCGGGGTCGAGACGGTCGTAGGATCCAATAAACGCGCGTTGGGGGCGTTTGAAGGGATTGAGGCCCACGTGATTTGAGGATAGCTCAAGCGTTGACAATTTAGGTGCGCAAAGAAGAAATGCGCTGTATTGCGCCAGGACCCTGTTGGCGATTGTCAGGTCGTTTTTATAGATCCGGCAGAATTGCTTAATGTGTTGCAGGATCTTCATTTTATAACCGCTTAGTTTTTGAAGGCGGACCAGGAAGGCGACAGCCTCGGAAAGCTTGTTTCGGGGGTGGAGGGTGATGGTGGCACCGTCGAGGTCTCTAAGCCTGAGATTGGGGAGAAACAACCTTTGTTCAAGGCATTCATAGAAGAAGGGTGTTTTCAAAAGGGGGATGGCCAAAGTGATAAAGGACGGCAAAGGGATTTCCGGCGTCCCCATGATAAAATCCAACTCCCGGGCAAGTTCATCGATGGTCCGGTGGGTGAAATCGAATACGATACCATAATGGA
>JASJED010000245.1 GCA_030065585.1 Desulfobacterales bacterium
GTCGATGCGTTTAAGTGTTTCCATAGTCGATTTCTTTTTGAAAAGTGTTCAAATCTTCTTTATTCATCGTTCATTTTCTTGCACGCGCAAGAAAACGAACCAAAAGAAAGCGCCCGTGCCCCGCTTCCTCCTTCGCGTCGGCCAACCGAACGCTGAAGCGGCGCCTCATGCCGCCATGCAGCGTTGCTCCGCTTGCTCGGGTGCTCACAATCGGTCGATTGCTGCGCGCCTCGCTTCACGGGCCGCCTTGCCTGACAACATGATGCTTGCTTCAGCGTCCGGTTGCCAGGATCGGCGCGTGTCGGAACCCCCCCGCCTTTCGGCGGGGTCAAACAGGCCGACACGCTTATTCCGAACCCGCCCCCGATGCTCGGCGCGGGGCAAAGGGATAAACGGCATGTGGTATCAAAAGACAATCGGTCTGTTCGGGTAACCCTCGAATCCTCGGCCCCTTGAACCCTTGAATCCTTGCAGTTGGTTCTCTGATAATCTCCAAGCAGAATTAGAGGTTAGGCCTCACCGGCATCAATTTAATTCCAGGTATTCCAAAACCCCCTTGTCATAGCGGGCCGCAAAGGCGCGATCGATCTTCTGGACGGGGTTGGCACCCAGAAATTGAAGCAATTCATCCAATGCCTTCTGGCGCGCGGCCGGGTCGTCGACGGCTTTGAGAGCGGTGATATCTTCTTCGATCTCGAAATACCTCATCTTGGTGTCCAGGGGCAGCTGCCAGAAGAGTAAGAATCCGCGCTCCGGAAAATCGACGCCCAGGATATTGTAGCAGTATTGCATGATCTGCTTTTCGATCTTGTCGCCAACCGCTTCGATTCGCTCGCGGGCGGCGGCCAGCTGTGCGGCTTCGCAGGGCAGCCCCATGATCTCGATATACATCTTGACCTTGGGCTCGGTGCCGGAGGGGCGCACGGTGACCCGCAGGCTGCGGGTTTCCGGTGGTGCCGCCAGATGAAAGATGAGAACGTTGCGCGAAGAAGTGTCCGTGCGCGAGAGGTGCGGCTGGGGCGGGCCTTCCCAGCGGTCGACCCTATTTTCAACCACGAAATCGCCGAAACCGGAAATTGAGGCCTGGCGCAGGTGGTCCATGATGCTCTGGATCTGTTCCATGCCCTTGGCCCCCAGCAGCCGAATTTCGGTCAAATAGTTGTGGCAGTACCCATAGGTGGCGTAGATATGGTTGAGCTGGTCGAGCAGGGTTTGACCGTTCTGCTTGAGCTCGGCGGCATGCTCCGCTATCCAGATGGCCGCAGCGGCCGCATCCTTGTCACGGGCATAGTTGCCCATCAGGAAGCCGTGGCTTTCTTCGGTGCCCAGGACAAATCCCGCCATTTTGTCGTCGGCTTCCAGTTGGTTCATCTCCGCGCCGATATATTTGAAGCCCACCAGCAAATCGCCGATGCAACTCGCGCCCTGGGCCTCGGCAATGGTTGCGATCAATGAGGTGGTCACATCGGTCTTGATGACCATGCCGCCGTTTTCGAGACGCCCGGCGGCCTTCATTTTTTCGATGCCGTAGTGGGTCAGGAGAATACCGATTTCGTTACCGCTCAGAAATTCCCAGGTGCCGTGGTGGTCCAGCATCACGCCCACACGGTCGGCATCCGGATCGGTGCTGATGATCAGATCGGCACTAGTCTCCCGGGCCACCGGCAAGGTCGTGTCAAAGGACTGCTGGACCTCGGGGTTGGGGATGTTGAAAGTCACGTTTTCAAATGCGCCGCTGAGATTCTCGGTGTGGGGGTCCAGGGTGACGTCGAAGCCCAGTTTGTTGAGGATGGGGTAGACCGACGTCAGGCCGGTGCCGTGCAGGGGCGCATAGACGATTTTGATATCACGGGCATCGCTCAGTGAAAGGACGGTCACCGTGTCCTGGTAGGCCTGGTCGAGATCGGCGCCGATCATGTGCACCAGACCCTGGTCGCAGGCCGCATCGAAGTCCATGGTCTTGATGGCGGTTACCTGCTGCGTGACCTCGTCCACCAGGATCTGGTCGTGGGGCGGGATCAACTGGCCGCCGTACTGATCGTAGACTTTCTTGCCGTTGTCCGTCGGCAGGTTGTGGCTGGCGCTGAACATGTCGCCGGAGACGGCGTTCAGGTGCCGGATGGTAAAGGAGAGCTGGGGTGTGCTGCGCACGTCCTCATACAGAAAGACCCGTATCCCGTTGGCGGCGTAGACCACGGCCGCGGCCTCGGCCAACTGGCGGCAGTCGAGGTTCATGATCGGGTTGGGAAGGTCGGCTGAATAGGGCGCCTGCTGAGTGAAGATCCGCACGTCGTAGGTCAGGACGATGCCGCGGCGGCGGGCGTCCTCGCCGAATTCCTTGAGCAGGTACTGGGCGTGCCCCTGGGCCGAGGACTGGATCGTCCAAGGGTTGATGCGATTGGGGCCGATGCCCACCAGTCCGCGTCGCCCACCGGTGCCGAAGGGGATCACCTGATAGAAGGCATCCAGCAGGAAATCCCAGGCCTGGGTGTCGATAAGATGCTCGAGTTGCGGGCGATAGGCGGCGAAGGCGTCGTCGATCAACCAGGTTTCGAGGGCCTCGAGGGCGGATTCGACGTAGGGCGCCGGGATGTCCAGCGTGGTGAAACCGGAATTGGCCTGGGCGATAAGATCTTGGGCGGTACGCATGCGATTCCTCTTCTGTGCATTGTTGGTGTTGTTGCCAGGCGGCCGCTGCTGGCGGCCGGCCACCTGCGGGTTCAGCTGCTGAGCCAGATGAACTGGTAGGGTTCCAGTTCAAGGGCGGATGGGTCCAGCATGGCATCGGAAATCAGGTCTTGCAATTTTCCATCCGCGCCGGTGGCCGTTAAGTCGATCCGTGCCGGCTGATCGGTGATATTGGTGACGGCCCAGAGGGTTTGGTCGGAAGATAGGCGTTTGATGCCGAACACCTGTGTGCCCAGATCCAGGATTTCGAAACCGGCGTTGGGGTGGAAGGCCGGTTGCCGGGTGCGGGTCCGGATCATGCGGGTATAAGGGGAAAAGATCCGGGCGCGAAAACTCCCCGGATCATTCAGTTCGGCCACCACGGTTTCCACGTCCAGTTTTTCACGGTTGATGGTGCGGGCGCGGCCGGTCTGCTCTAAGCCCGCATACCAGTTGCGCGATCCCAGCAGACTGTGGATGTAGGTGGCCGGGACACCGGGCAGGGCGTACTGGATGGACTGGGCCGCCAGGAAGCGTGCCGGATGCTGCGGGTCGTCCTTGCGGCCGGGGACACCCAGGGCATCCACGTAGGTAATATTGAGTTCATAGGGGCTCTGCGTGCCGTCCGGGTTGTTCTTGTAGGAAATCTGCCCGCCATTGGCGAGGACGGTTTCCGCCAGGGTTTTATCGACGGCCTCGGACGGCAGGATGCCTTCCAGCGGGCGCACGCCGATCCCGTCGTGGGAAGCGGTGAAGTTGAAAAACGTGGTGTCCGGAGACGCCAGCGTCAGGCCCCGGGCCCAACGGGAGAGTTCGGTCGTATCCCCGGTGACGAAGGCATGGAAGAGCAGGGGCGGGAGGGTGAAGTTGTAGACCATCTGGGCCTCGTCGCGGCCGTTGCCAAAATAGCTGATATTCTCCGCGTGGGGTACGTTGGTTTCGGTGATGATGATGGTGTCCGGCGCCACGATGTCGAATATGGCCCGGAAGAGTTTGACCATGGCATGGGTCTGGGGGAGATGGATGCAGGTGGTCCCGATCTCTTTCCAGAGATAGGCGATGGCATCCATCCGGATGAAACGTGCGCCGTTGGCCACGTAGAGCAACAGGGCTTCCAGCATGAGGATCAGAACATCGATACTCCGGTAGTTGATATCGATCTGGTCGTCGCTGAAGGTGGTCCAGACGTTGACCTCTTCACCGGAGGATTTCTGGAAGGGGCTCAACAGGGGCAGGGCCCGGGGCCGGGTCACCATCGAAAGATCGGTGGCCGGGTCCATCTCGATGGCCAGGTCGGCAAAACCCGCCCGCCCGGCCAGATAATTCTGAAACCACTGGCTTTGGGCCGATACGTGGTTGACCACGTAATCGAACATCAGGTCGAAATCCCGGCCGATGCCCGCGACGTCTTCCCAGTCGCCCAGCTGCGGGTCGATCTGCATGAAGTCCTTGACCGAAAAACCGTCATCCGACGACCAGGGGAAGAACGGCAGGAAGTGAATCGCGGATATGACCCCCTGCAGGTATTCAGCGGCAAAGCCGTGCAGTGCTTGCAGCGGGGCCTGGCCCGCCCGTCGGATCGAATCGCCGTAGGTGATGAGCACCACGTCTTTTTCCGAGAAAAACCCCTCTCCGCGGCTTGCTTGCCGCGGAGCGCTTTCGATCAGCGGGGCGATGCGGTCCCAGGCTGCCTGTCCTTTGTCGGGGCCATAGATTTCAACCAGTAGATCCTTAGCACGCGTCTTTGCCTCCATGTTTTTTCTCCTTGCTGCTTCGGCCGATTCGGCGGATGGGGTCCTATGATCGTCGTCATGTACCGCCCGCGGCGCCTGGCATCAGGCGCCGCGATGATCTTCTTCCCACAAGGCCATGGCATGCATGATCCGGCGTTTCAAGGGGGCGTAAGAGAAATATTGCAGGCCAAGCTGATAGTTGTGTTCGACCATTTCCTGGCAGCGCTCGGGATCGGACAGCACCTTGCGCGTCTCCTCGACGGCTTTCGGGGTGACGTAGCCGTTGAGCTCGATGACGTCGAAGCCCTTGGGTTTGATGTCCTTGAGATAGATCGAGTAGGCGTTGACCACGATGGGGCGCTTGAAATAGATGGCTTCCAGAAAGGCGTTGCCGAAGCCTTCGACGGTGGAAGGGTAGGTCACCAGATCAGCGTAGGGGTAGACGTCTTCCAGGGTGTAAATCTTGCGCCCGCCGGGGGTCGTGCCGCGATTCTCACCGATGATGTCGTCCACGAAGATCGTGTCCACCCCCATGAGCGCGGAATATTCCTCCAGCCTTTTCTGGTAGTCCCAGCCTTCGTCGCCCGAGGCGTGGGAGATCACGAGCTTGGCCTTGAGGTTCATCAGTTTGACCAGTTCGATGGCGTGCTCGATGCCCTTGCGCTGAACGACGCGGGTGGGCTGGAGGATCAAGAGTTCGTCCGGGGCCACGTCCAGAGCCTCGCGGATGTCCTTCGTGTAGTCGTCCGGCGGCGGCGGCGGATTCTCGAAATCCATGATGTTGGGGATGATCTCGGCGGAAATGCCGACCCGAAAATTGACCTGCTCTTCGGCAAAAGAATTGATCACGACGTGGTTGATCGAGGGCAGGTTCGGGGGAAAGGCCATGTTGAGATAGTCCATGACGGCGTTGACGGCGAAGCGGTCACGCTCCCAGTAGAAATCGTGGTGGTGGGCCGTGGTGGGGATGCCGGTCTCGGCGATGAAATGGGTGAGGGCCAGCCCCAGGGGGATGTTCATGGGGATGGTCAGGGCGTTCTGAGGAATCAGCAGGCCGATGTCGAATTTTTCCATGAAGCGATAGAGGTGGTCTTTGAGCAAATTGGTCATGGCGTGAATCCGGCCGGAAAGTGACCGGTCGCGTGTCTGCACACCCCAGGACAGCTCGCTGATGGCACGGATTTCCGGATGGGTGAAGTGGGCCTCGGGAACGAGGTAGGAGAGTTCTGCGGGCCGGTCCAGTTCGCCGGCGAAATAAAAACAGGTAAATCCCATTTCACGCAGAATGTCGGCCCACTTTTCGGCTTCCAAGGATACGCCGTCCGTTCCGGCCAGGCGGGTGGAAACGATGCCCACGCGATGCGTGTCCCAATCTCTTTGCAGTGCTGTCATGGTTGGCCTCCTGTTTCGCTTCGCAAGTTAACAAGCACACGGCTGGCCGCGGGCCGGTTTGCGGGACCCAGAACTAGACATGCAGGCCCGACCCCTGGTCCGGTTCGCCGAGTTGACAGTTCAGTACGACTGTATCGCCATCGAAGGTAATCGTGGTTGCGTAGGGCAATTTCTTGAACAATCTGATCATCCCGCGGTTGTTTGGCAAGGTGTAGGCCGTCAGGGTGGCAATACCGTTTTCGCGTGCGGCTTCGGCCAGTTTCAACAGGATGACGCTGCCAATGCCCTTGCCCTGCCAGTTCTTGGCCACCGAAAAGGCCACCTCGGCTGTGGTCCCCTGATCGTGGAAATAACCCCCCAGCCCGACGATGCGCTCGAAACCGATCTCGCCGGTCACGGCCACGATGGAGAGATTTTTGACGTAGTCCACCTGGGACATGTCCTCCATCTCGTCGCGGTAAAAATGGCGGCGCAGGTTGAAAAAACGCATCTCCACGTCCTTAGGGTCCATCTGGTAGAAGTGTTCCTGGATCAGGCGGTTGTCGGTCGGTTTGGTGGGGCGGTAAACCACCTTATGGTCTGCATAACGGCGGGTTTCCTCCATGCGCTGGGGATAGATGCCGAAGAGGGATTCCTTGAGCGAGCGGCGCCGGTCGATCAGCCCTTTTTCTTTCGCCTGGGTGAAGAGGACTTCGCGGTGATCCGGGTGGGCCAGGCTGATCAGGGCCATGGCCCGCTCCTCCATGTTTTTACCGAACAGGTTGACGACACCGTATTCACTGACGACATAGGAGACGTAGCCCCTTGGGATCACCACCGAACCGCTTTCAAGCGCGGTGACGATGCGGCTGGTGCGGCCGTCACGGCTCAGGGCCGGCACCAGGATGATCGAGCGCCCGCCACGGGCCATGTGGGCGCCCATGGCGAAATCGAACATCCCGGTCACCCCTGAAAAATGATTCTGAGGCAGGGCATCGGCCTGGACCTGGCCGGTGAGATCGATGGTCCGGGCCACGCAGATGGAAGTCATCTGATGGTGGCGGGCAATGACGGCGGGATGGTTGACATAATCCGAAGGGCGAAATTCCACGGCGGGATTATCGTTCAAGGCATCATATAAGCCGTCGGTGCCAATGGCGCTGCCGGCCACGATTTTACCGTAGTTGATCCCCTTGTATTTATTGGTGACGACACCCTGGAATGATAAGTCGAGGATATCGTCGGTCAGGATTTCGGTATGGATGCCCAGATCGTTTTTCGCGGCCAGGGCCCGGGCCACCGTCTGGGAGGCCGTTCCCATTCCCAGGTGAACCGTGGCCCCGTCCTCCACCAGGCCGACCGCCAGACGGGCCAGAGACTCGGCCGCCTCATATTCGGCCAGCGCGTAGGCGCTCAGCAAGGCTTCGTCTTGTTCGACAATCGCATTTACCTGGTCGATGTGGATGAAGCCGTGCCCCGATACCCGGGGCATGCGTGGATTGATCTGGGCGATCACATTGACCGCCGACTGGGCCGCGGCCAGGGTGACGTCCACCGAAATCCCCAGGTTCATCCAACCGTAGGCATCCGGCGGTGTGACCTGAACGAGGGCGAAGTCCAGCGGCAGATGACCTTCGCGCAAAATACGCGGTACCGTCGAAAGGGGAATGGGCGTAATGAAACGCCGGTTGGCCCTGAGACTGCGGGTCTGGCCGGAGCCCAGGTAAATGGAGCGCACGTTGAAGAGGCGGTCATGGCTTTCTTCGGCCATCATGGCCACCAGGGAGCTTTCCAGGCTGAGCAGGCGCACGATCTCCAGATCGGCAAAACCATCAGCCCGGTCCAGAAGGGTGTTGACCAGGTGCTGGGGCTCACCGCAGCCCGAGCCGATGAAAACGCGCTGTCCCGGCTGGATGGCGTCGATGGCCTGGGGCCCTGTTTTTTTGAGCTGAGCGAAGCGCGCGCTGAAGTCGCTGATTTTCATCTGGCGTTCCCTCTAGCGGTTCTCCCAGGTCGGCATGGCCGCCAAGGGGCCCGTGTTGACGACGCCCGCTAACTGGCAGGGCATCATGGAATTTAAGATCCCCATCAACCGCGTGTTTTAACAGTCGTTCACTTTAATCAACGCTTAGGATTTGCTGGTGGACAAGTCTTGAATCAATGCATGTTCATAACGGCTGGGGCGCTTCAGCCGCACATTATTTTGGCAAGAGAAACTTAACATGGAATGTAGAGGGAACTTGACAGCTGTTCAACTAAATTTAGGGTAAACAATTCCTGTTTAGGGCTGTCGCGATTGCCCAG
>JASJED010000246.1 GCA_030065585.1 Desulfobacterales bacterium
CGTTTGTACATGTCCGACCGGATCGACAGTGTTCTTACCAACCGCTTTGCCGGTCCGCTGATCATGCTGGCCGTGGTCTGGGGGCTCTATCATTTTACGTTTACCTACAGCGCGCTGCCGGTCGCCTGGCTGGAAGGCTTTTTCGGCTGGCTGGGTGGCCTTGCCGAAGCCTATATCCCGGATGGGCTGATCAAATCGCTGATCATCTCCGGTATCATCGACGGGGTCGGCGGTGTTCTGGGATTCGTGCCCCTGATCATGTTCATGTTTTTGGGCATCGCCTTTCTGGAAGACTCGGGTTACATGGCCCGGGTGGCCTTCATGCTGGATCGGGTATTTCGGATTTTTGGCCTCCACGGCAGTTCCGTTATGGCCTTTATCGTTTCCGGGGGGATTGCCGGCGGCTGTGCAGTACCGGGGGTCATGGCCACCCGCACCCTCAAATCGCCCCGCGAACGCCTGGCCACCCTGCTGACCGTGCCCTTCATGAACTGCGGGGCCAAACTGCCGGTATTCGCCCTGCTGGTGGCCGCCTTTTTTGCTTCGCACGAGGCCCTGGTCATGTTCATCATCACCCTTGTTTCCTGGGCCGGTGCCCTGCTGGTGGCCAAATTGCTCCGTAGCACAGTGGTCAAAGGAGAATCCACGCCATTTGTCATGGAGCTGCCGCCTTACCGCCTGCCGACTTTCAAGGGGCTCTTGATCCATACCTGGGAGCGGACCTGGCAATATGTGCGCAAAGCCGGCACCGTCATTCTGGGGATTTCGATCGTGCTCTGGGCCCTGATGACTTTCCCGGGCGCACCGGATGCCGTTCAACATGAATTTGCCAGTGAACGCCAAGCCCTTATGTCGGCGGCACCAGGTGCCGCCCTGGAAATCGAAAATGCCGCCGAAGGGGCGCCATTGAGCGAGGCCGCCCAGACGCTGCAGGCGGAACTCGATGGCATTGCCGCGCTTGAAGCGGAGGCGGCCCTGCGCTATTCCGTGGCTGGCCGCATCGGTACGGCCCTGGAATCGCTCTCCCAATTTGCTGGTTTTGACTGGCGCACCAATATCGCCCTGGTGGGCGGGTTTGCGGCCAAAGAGGTGGTAGTGTCTACCCTGGGAACGGCTTATTCCTTGGGTGAAGTCGATGCGGAGGAGACCGGCTCACTATCTGATAAACTGGCCAACGCGCCAGGCTGGCGGCCACTTACGGCCATCAGTCTGATCATCTTCACCATGTTTTATGCACCCTGCTTCGTTTCCGTGATCTGCATTGCCCGCGAGGCCGGCGGATGGAAATGGGGCATCTTTTCCATGGTGTTCAACACACTGCTGGCCTTTACGCTGGCGGTTGTGGTCTTTCAGGTCGGCATCCTGCTGGGATTTTAGCGGAGGGCGTCCATGGAAACCTTTATCGTTGTCATTATCGTGGGGATGGCCGTCATTTATCTGGTAAAACGCTACCTGCGGATTTTTCGCCCCCGCGCGGAAAGCAGCTGTGATTGCGGCTGCTCAGACTGCGGCCAGGAATCGACCTGCGATTCCGATATCAAAACCATTCAGCCGCGCCCGTAAACCAGAGCCTCTCCCCAAGCGCAGCCTATCAAACGGCGGCGTTCTTTGTCGACACGCCGGAGAACGCCGCTATTTGAAGGATCTCAAGGCTTGACGGTGGTCACCCAGTGGTTTCGCTCTTGGTGAATGAGCCCGCGCTCGGCAAGGCTGCTGACAAGCCTATCGAAAACAGCGTGATAGTCACCCTCCAGGTAATCCACCACGGTTTCCGGGTACCAGGGCGTCTGCATCAGCAAATCGAAGAACCTGTCCACCGGGATGCGCGCCTTCATCATCAGGGTGTAGATGGCGATTTTTTTCACCAGATCCCATCCAATGCGGGAGGGTTCTTTCAAATAACGCCCCAGCCGGGCTTGGGCCCGCCGCAGGGCGGTGGGGAAATCCCTGAAGGACGGACCGTGCCCGGGATAGACCTGATCGACCGCCAGTCGGCTTATTTTGTCCAGGGAGGCCAACATGGTCGCCACGGCCCTCTCGCCCTCGATTCGCAGGGTCATCACCGGAATGTCATGCTCCCACAGGGTATCGGAAGATATCAGCAGACGCCGGCGGCGGTTATAGAGAACCAGACCGTCCGCCGCATGACCCGGGGTGTGGATGACCTCGAATTCGTGTGGTCCTACGTGAATACTGGCGCTATCTTCAAGCGTTTCGGTGACGTCGAAAAAATCCGCTTCCTGGTGGAAATAGGACCACCAGGGGGAGCGGGCGTCACGGGCGTCCATGAAGCCCTTGCCCGCGGGGTGCAGGGCGATGCGGCAGCCGGACAGGGACTGAACGGCGCGGTTACCGCCAATATGATCGCAATGGGTATGCGTGTTGATGATGCGGGCCACGGCGGACAATTCGATACCGAGCTCTTCCAGAAGTGATCGCGTTTGACCCCAGCTGGCCTTGTAGCCGGTATCGATGAGCACCGGCGCCGGAGACCGCAGGGCGAAGTGGTTGGCGCACAGATAGCCCCGCTCGATGAAATAGAGGTCTTCGAGGATCTCCAGGGGACGGCCGGTCATCGTCGGGTCACCGCGTAATCAGCGGCAGATGAACGATTTGCCCCGTCTGCAGGCTGCGTGTCACGGCCTCGGTAAATTCCATATAGCGTACCCCGTCTTCGAAAGTGGTCAGGCGCACGGGTTCGATCCCCCGGATGGCATTGATGAATTCTTCCTCCACCCGCCAGCGGTCGGCTTCGGATGCGGGGATCGCCACTTCGCTCAAGTTCTCGTCACCGCGGCGGCCGCCGTAAAGTTGACCGTTTTCGAAACGCAGGGTGCCCTCGCTGCCGTAGAGCACGGCATGGCTGGGTCCGCTCAATCCGGCGATACGGGTCGAGCGAAAGTGGGCCTGAGCCCCACAGGCCATCCGGGCCACCACGTCCAGGTGATCGGGTATCTGGACAGCGGTGAGCTTGCCGTTGTCTGGCGCTTTCAATGGATTGGCGAATGTCTGCCCCATGGCAATCACGCTTGCGGCCTCGCCCACCCAGCGCATTAGGGCTTCGTACCAGATGCCCAGCATCATGATGTTCATGCCCGAGTAGCGGATTTCCTGGCGCCAGCTCAAAGGTGTCTCCAGGTCGATGAAGCCGCCGTTGTCCCGAACGTCGATGGCCAGCAGGCGCCCCAGGAAGCCCTCGGCCAAAAGACGCTGGATGGTGCGGTCGACGCCCAGCGAAAACGGGGAGGGCACTACCTGGGCCACGAGCTTGGATTTGGCCCTGGAGGCCGCCAGCATGGCGTGCGCTTCCCGGGCATCCATGGCCATCCGGGCCTCGCAGAGCACATGTTTGCTGGCGTCCAGCGCCGCCAGGGTCACCAGCGCATGCATATAGGGCCAGGTGCCGATCATCACGGCGTCGATATCCGGGTCGGCGACCAGCTGCTGCCAGTCGTCATAGATGCGCGGGATGTCGAATTCCCGGGCCACGGTTTCGGAGGAGGCCCGGCTGCGGTTGCACACCCCCAGAATGTCGACGTTTTCAAGGGCCCTGAATCCGGGAATATGCTTGGCCTTGGTATTGCCGCCGGCTCCCACGATGCCGATGCGAATTTTATGATTGATCATTTGATTCTCCAAGCTCCGGTGATTGTTACGGATTACCGTACTTTTGTCGTATGACGATCCTATACATCTCCCCTTCATGTCTTAACCTGATCCACTTTTCCATTGTGGCGAGCGAGTTGGCTTCCGAGCACATAAAGGAATTCCTTTGGACCAGAGACCCTTTTACCGGAATGACATTTTGTCCTCCCAATAAATTCTTTATCCCTTCAGGCCCCATGCGCTTGCTTATGGGCTTATCGGGGCTTTTGCTATTCGCAAGTTTGAAATCGGAATGGTATTCCCATTCGGTTAGTTCAATGGGAGACTGCGATGCATTATATAGGGTAATATTCCAAAATTCGGCATAGCCTTTATTCCGTATGCAATCTGATCTAAAGCCCTGGATTTCACCTTTGAGCGTCGTTCCCAAGTATTCCAAGAAGACGATCAGAATGAACTGGCCGTCCTGTTGATCCAATAACATGATTTTTTCACTTTTAGGGTCATCTGGCGTTTTGCTCCTTTCGATGAATCCGACCTCATTGCGCTTAACTGCCATATTACGTTCAACTGCCATTGTTCCGCAGCTTAAAACGCTCAGCATCAGCATAGCGGTTAGGCAATACTTTATAGGGGTAGTCATGGCTTGCTCTCCCTTATGTTACTGATAGACCATGGGCCGATTTGAATTCGAATCAATTTTAATTTTCGATAATCGCGATCCAGACAAACGTTTCACACCAAAGGTTCCATGGTGCAGCGTCTAAGGAGGGCGTGATCGGCGACGGCTATCGTTTTCAGCACCGCATTGCTCCCACCGTGATCTAAGGTTAAAGCCGTCTGGATTCGATTTCATTTAAAACGCCAATAAGGTCACTTAAAAATCATGTGAATCGATCGCATCGGTGGCAATGGTGATTCCTTTCTTGCAGGGTGGATTTAGCGTCCTTCAACATAATGATCACGGTCTGGAAGCAACAAATTGACAACACGCCTTTAGTGCTAAACACTCACAAGCAGTTCGATTTCAGTTTAACGATAGCGACATTCGGATATTGGTTCCCACAGCTTGCTTGTACTCATCGCAGGCAATCATGGCGCATTGATCACCCTCTGAACGATTTACATAAATGCCTATCCAAGATTGATGCGGGCGTTTCGCTGATTTCGAGCAGCCCGAATGTTCCGTTTGCCGATAATGATGAGCTTTTTTTGGAGCGCGATGCCTGACCTATCGGTTGTCAGAGAGTCATGGCCGCAGACAACGGCGGGTGTGGCCTATGCCGGATCGGCTTTCCTGATCTGGGGGCTCAGTCCGATTTACTGGAAGGCCCTGGCCAGTGTGCCGGCATTTGAAATCCTGATGCACCGGATGATCTGGTCCTTTCTTTTTCTGGTTCCCTTCGTGCTGCGCAAGCACAGGCGGCGTGAATTCCTCAAGGCCGTCACCACCGCCCCAACGCTTCTGATTCTTGGGAGCACCACCCTGATCGTTGGTGGCAATTGGTTTCTTTTCATCTGGGCGATCAACAGCGGCCACATCCTGCAGACCAGCTTAGGGTATTATATCAATCCCCTAGTGAATGTTCTGCTGGGCGTTGTTTTTCTCAAGGAGCGCCTGCGCAACCTGCAGTTGGCCGCGGTAGGCCTGGCCTTCATCGGTGTGCTCTATCTGACCGTCAGCTACGGGCAATTCCCGTGGGTCTCGCTGGCGCTGGCGCTCAGCTTCGGTTTCTATGGATTGATTCGCAAAGTGGCGCCGATCGCCCCCCTGGTGGGGCTTACGGTGGAGACCCTCATCTTGACCATACCGGCCCTGGCTTATTTGATCTTCCTGGACCGGATGGGTGTCGGCGCCTTCCTGCGTGCGGACGCATTGACCAGCCTCTTGCTGATGGGGGCCGCCCTGGTGACCGGTCTGCCCCTTTTGCTATTTACCAAGGGCACCAAGCGACTGCATCTGACGACCATTGGCTTCCTGCAGTACATCGCCCCCAGCGGCACCTTTCTGCTGGCGGTTTTCGTCTACCATGAACCATTGCGCCCGGCGCAGTTGTCGACCTTCATCCTGATCTGGTCGGCCCTGGTCCTGTATTCCTGGGATTCGGTGATGCATTCCCGGAAAATGGTCTGATCAGTGAGGCTCTTCCCGCAGAGCGGGAGGGATTTGCTAGCCCCACGGAGGAGGTCGTATCAATCTGTTGGGGTTTCAGGGTTTTCCCCTTTGTCCCGCGAAAGAAAAGTAACGACCATATAAAAATACCCCGGATCGGTCGAACCTCGCCGGGTCCTCCACCAGAGGTGGAGAATTTAGAGGAAAAAAAACGTGACAGGTAAGGCAGCCAGGCAGACGGGTTGATGGAAGCCTCGATATACCGCGGAAATTAAAATCAGCCGCCGAAGGCGGCTTCATCCATCGCCACGGCGGCATCACAGCAATCCTCAATGGCATCCATTTTACCCATGGTGCCCGGTAAAATGGTGCGGATGAAGAATTCGGCGGTTTTGATCTGACCCTCGTAAAAAAGTAGATCCTTCTTTTTGGCACGCGCTTTGTTCTCGGCCGCCACGATGGCCCGCCAGAGCAGCATCCAGCCGATGACGACATCGCCCATAATCTCCAGAAAAGGCAGTGAGAGGGCGAATGCCGCCCGCAAGCGGGGCGACATGGCATTCTGCCCCATTTGGCCGGCTGCCGCACCGAGGCGATCGATGGCCGCATCCAGACGTCCGGCCAGATGGGCGGTTTCCTCATGTAAACGGGCCGCGGCTACGGTATCTTTCATCCGTGCGAGAAGCGCCATGAAGACGGCACCCTTCTGCATGCCCAGTTTACGCCCCAGAAGATCAGCCGCCTGGATGCCGGAGCACCCCTCGAAGATGGTGGTGATTTTGCAATCGCGGGCGATGGCCTCCACTGGATAGTCGCGGGTGTAGCCCGCTCCTCCGAAAACCTGAATGCTCTGGATACAGACCTCGTAGCCGCGCTCGCTGCCATAGCCCTTGACGATTGGCGTCAGCAGTTCGAGCCGGTTCAGGCATTGTGCCTGCACTTCGCCGTCGGTCGCCGTCCTGTAGCGATCGACCAGATGCCAGGTGTAGTAGATCAGGGCGCGCAGCCCTTCCACGTGGGCTTTCATCCAGATGAGCATCCGCCGCACGTCGGGGTGGCGAATAATGGGCACCGACGGTGCGCTGCGATCCTTGAAATCGGCGATATCGCGGCCTTGGATACGCTTGCGGGCATAATCCAGCGCGTAGAGATAGGCGGTCGAAGCATAGGCCAGGGCCTGCAGCCCGGTCCCCAGGCGAGCGCCGTTCATCATATGAAACATGATTCGCATGCCCTGGCGTTCCGCACCAAGGAGGAAACCGGTGCACCGCCCCCGGCTACCGAGGGCCATACTGCAGGTGGCACTGGCGTGGATACCATGTTTTTCTTCTACCCCGGTGCAGACGACATCGTTGCGATCCCCCAGGCTGCCGTCAGGGTTAACGAAGAATTTGGGGACGATGAATATCGAGATGCCCTTGGTTCCCGAGGGATCGCCCTCGATGCGGGCCAGGACCGGGTGAATGATGTTGTCCACCAGATCGTGCTCGCCATTGGTGATGAAAATCTTGTTGCCGGTCAAACTGAAGGTCCCGTCCGGGTTGCGCACGGCGGTCGTGGTCAGGCTGCCCACGTCGGTGCCGGCTTCCGGTTCGGTCAGCAGCATGGTGCCGCCCCACTGGCCGGTGTTGAGTTTATGAAGATAGATCTGTTTCTGTTCTTCCGTGCCGTAGAGCTGGATCATGTGGGCCGTGCCGGCGCCCATCGATCCATAGGCGCTAAGGGCCCAGTTGGCCCCCACCAGGTATTCGTCCACCGCAGCGCGGATTACATGCGGCAGCCCCTGGCCGCCGTATTGCGGATCGGCCGAAGGCGCGGTCCACTCGCCGTCCAGGTAGAGCTTGTGGACGCGGTGGAAGCTTTCCGGCACCTTTACGCTGCCGTCGTTTGCATAGGATACGCCCTTGCGGTCGCCATCCAGGTAAGTTGGCAGCATCTCCTTGAGGGCAAAGCGGCGCGCTTCGCTTATGATCAGGTCAAAGGTTTTACGGTTGAACGCCTTATATTGGGCAGCGGCGGTCAGGTTTTCCACGTTCAGCATTTCGTGCAGCACAAAATCGATGTCACGTCGATCGGCAATTTGCTGGGGCATGGTTTTTATTCCTCGGTCTTCATTAATGGGATGCGTTCGTCAGAAAAGCTTTTTGGCCGTCTTATGGGATGGTTTTATAAAAACCATGATTCGGGCGGTCTCGAAAAGGTTGGCGATACGGCTTGCGAATCCCGAGGAATGAGGCTTACTTAGAGTACGCTGCCATGACGAGGGGTGACGCGTAACGCCGATATTTATCCGCCTCGGGTGGATCGGACTTTTTTCGAGACCGTC
>JASJED010000247.1 GCA_030065585.1 Desulfobacterales bacterium
GAAGGCTCAGGCCTTCTCTCCTGGAATCTCCAAACGGGCAAGCGGCGGAAAATACCGCCAAAGATGCGTGGGATCGGCCATTTTTTAGCAACGCCGGATGGAAAGCATCTCGTATGCACCCACCACGATGGTGGCAAGATGATCGTCCAACTCCCCCGGGGCAATGTCGTCAGAACCCTCGAAGTACCTGGGCATCCCGTCGCGATAAGCCGGGGCGGACGTTACCTGGTCACCAGTCTGGGCGTAACGCTCGAGATCTGGGATGTTGAGAGAGGCTCCCGGATCGCCTCTTACGGTGCCTACAGCGACATTCACACGGTAGCGATCAGTCCGGACGGCTCGCGTCTCGTTATCGGCGACGATGTCGGCCGTCTGGAGATGCTGCACCTCCACGGATTGACATTGACAGCCTGAGTAACGCAGGCTGGTTGGAACGTCCCGGCACTACCCCCGGCATTGGCGATTGGATAACATCCATGGATATTCTGTAGGTCAAACGCCGGATCTGATCATAATCAAGGCAAACCTGGAATTTTAAATATGACGGAAAAAAACTGGTGGTTGATATCTTTCACTGTAGCATTCATCTTTGCCGCCCTAGTGGCCTATCGGTGGTATTTAGAGGATAGCTCATACCAGCCGAATGAATGCCAGCTGGCCGATGAACTCAGAGCTCAAGAGGTTTTGCTGAAATATATGGAAGAAGCAGGCTATCCTCCGGATGCCTATCTCGAGCCGGTACCTACCGGCGTTTTTATCCAGTCCCTTGAATTTGAGGATGCCAATGACGTCAATTTATCCGGATACATCTGGCAGCGATACGATCGGATGAATTACACAGAACCGCCGGGGATTGTGTTCCCGGAGAGGGTCGACTCAGCTAATAGTATTCTCCCTGATCCCCAAAAGGAGACCTTTCGGGAAACTGTGAAAAACAAAGAAGTCGTGGGCTGGTATTTCGAAGTCACTCTGCGACAGACTTTTGATTACCGAAAATTCCCGCTGGATCATAAAACCGTCTGGATACGGATGTGGCCTTCAGATTTCCGGCATCGCCTACCGCTCATGCCGGACTTTGGCGCCTACCGCTCCACCGGCCTTGATGATACATTTGGAATCGATGAGGATATTGTTCTGGGAAACTGGCAGATTGAAGAAACCTTCTTTGATTATCACCTGCCGGATTATGATACCAACTTCGGTCTTACGGGCAGTGAACCGAACCCGAAGCTTTTTCCGGAACTCTACTTCAATATCGTCTTGAAGCGAAATTTCATGAATGAATTTATCACACTGCTGTCCCGTTAAAATTTTGCAATTACAGCATAACATATTGGAACCATTATTAATATCAACGATTCGAAGGGGAATCGATTTGAAATTGCTCTAACTTTGTTATTGTGGTCCTTTCCTGCAGAGCACTGCGAAAGGAGGCCACCTGTGAATAAAGGGCAAACGGTATTTTCTCAAGTCATCGATTTCCTACCACAAAACAAATTCAGACGATGCGTCAATCGATATAAGGGCAACTTCCGTGTCCGCTCCTTTACTTGCTACGATCAGTTTTTATGCATGGCATTTGCCCAACTAACATATCGTGAAAGCCTGCGCGATATCGAGTGCTGTCTTCGCGCCATGCGCGAGAAGCTTTACCATATCGGGATAAGAGGCAAAGTCTCTCGAAATACACTGGCAAAAGCCAACGAAAATCGAGACTGGCGCATATACAGCGACTTTGCCCAAATACTAATCAACGAAGCCCGGCAGCTATACATTGATGAAGATTTTGGGCTTGAGCTCAAAGAGACTGTGTATGCGTTGGATTCATCGACTATTGATCTTTGCCTATCAACGTTTCCATGGGCTCGGTTCCGTAAAACGAAGGGAGCCGTAAAGCTTCACACCCTATTGGACCTGAAAGGTGACATACCAACTTTCATTTGGATTACGGACGGCAAAGTCCATGATGTTAATGTTCTTGACCACCTCGTTCCGGAGCCGGGTGCAATTTATGTCATGGACCGGGCCTATTTGGATTTTCAGCGATTGTATCAGCTCCATCAGTGTTCTGCGATATTCGTAACACGTTCAAAAACAAACACAGGGCTGAGAAGGCTCTATTCACACAAAATCGATAAAAGCACCGGTGTGCGATGTGATCAAACGGTTGTGGCAACCGGTTATTACAGCAGGAAAGCTTATCCCGAAAAGCTTCGGCGAATAAAATATTTCGATGCGGATAAAGGCCGATCATTTGTCTTTTTAACCAACCAGTTTACCCTGGCGGCAGAAATTATCGCCGAGCTTTATCGATCCAGGTGGCGCGTGGAGATCTTCTTCAAGTGGATTAAACAGCATTTGCGGATAAAAAAATTTTTGGGAACTTCGGAGAATGCTGTAAAAACCCAAATCTGGATCGCCGTATCGATATATGTATTGGTTGCCATTATGAAGCAACGATTGAAGATCGATTTGACACTCTACACAATTTTACAGATTTTGAGCATCACGTTGTTTGAGAAAATGCCCATTTTACATGCGCTCACAGGGAATGATTACAAAAACCAATTTACTACCAGCCATATACAGCTGAAATTATTCGAAACTTAACGGGACACTACTGAATTTATCATTTACCTGATACCGTTGCTGACCGTTGCCGTGCTGTTGTTTCTGATTTTGCTGGCGGCCACAAACGAAAAGGAAAAGGCCGAAAAATTTGATTTCAGCATCCTCGGTGTCATCGGCGTCAACTCAGCGTTGTTTTTTGTCGTCATTATTGCCCATATTCAATTGCGGCGGGAATTCCTGGGTTCCGGGTTGGTTTACCTGGAGTATTTCTATCTGGCAATGTACATTGTGATACTGGCCGTAACGCTGGATGCTTATTTGGTTTCGGTCGGCTGCCAGGCAAGGCTGCTGCGTTATCGAGATCATCTGATCCCCAAATTGATTTACTGGCCTATCTTATTCGGCTCAGGTGCCATCATAACCTGGCTGGCGCTCTGGCTTCTGGACACTGAAATGCGGTCATTATGCTCTTAACCAACCCGGAGACGCTCCTTGGACAAATCGATCAAATTCTCATCGAGAAAAAATGGGCGCATTTTTATCTTTTCAACCACCAGTATCCCTGAACATCAAGATTGGTAAGCCCCACTTCTATTGCTCGTGTTACAACCTTTTTGTATTCGTCGTTGGTTATGCGCCTTGAGATCTCCGGATAATCATAGGCTTTGTAGAGCGGGCTATACTGGGCCATGATATTGACATAGGTATCTTTAGGCAAAACTTGTGCGATCCACGCCATCATTTTTTCTGAACCACCGGTGTTATTGGGCATAACCAAATGCCGGATCATCAGTCCTCTTTGCATAATGCCGTCTTTCGCAGGCTTGGCCACACCAACTTGACGGTGCATCTCAAGGATCGCGTTGCGTGTTATTTCAGGATAACTCTCAGCTCCCGATGAATATTTGGCGGACATGTCACTATCCCAGTATTTGAAATCCGGCAGGTAAATATCAACGATGCCATCGAGAAGCTTGAGTATCTCAAGCCGCTCCCAGCCGCTGGTGTTGTAAACAATAGGCAGCCGAAGCCCTTTTTCAGCCGCGATATCGAGCGCTTTGAGGATAAGGGCCGCATAATGCGTGGGGGTGACGAAATTTATATTGTGACAACCGATTTCCTGCAACTTAAGCATCATCTGGGCTAATTTGTTACTGTTGCTCTCCATGCCCCTCCCCAGCTGGCTGATTTGCCAGTTCTGGCAGAACACGCATCGTAGATTGCAATGGGTTAAAAAGATGGTTCCGGACCCGCCATTCCCAACGAGGGGGGTCTCTTCGCCGAAATGGGGATGAGCCGCGGAAACAACCAGTGTCGCCCCAGGCGCACCACAGAATCCGCGCACCCCTTCCAAACGATTAACACCACATTCTCTCGGGCAAAGACGACAATCTTCCATAATTTGCCAAAGCGTTTCGGCCCGTTCTTTCAATTCACCCGTTCGGTAAAGGTTCAAGTAGGCGGGTTCAAAATCAGCCTGTGGGGCGGTGGATTCTTCGGCAATGGCGGCCCTTTTTCCCGCAACGGCCGGTTGCCTTAACGAATCAATCAGGATTGACGATAGACTTAATTGCCAGCATAGTTGGCCTAATTTTTGGCAAAGTTTTCTGCGGGTAAGGTTTTTAAGTATGAGTTCTTCCACGTTGTTGTCCTTTCCGTCAAAATGACCCTTCAAACAGTTGCACGGGCATGGGCGGTTAAGATCGTGAAACTGCACAATTTAAGCAATACAACCACAACACAGCTGCCAAGCAGTCCCAGAACCGGCAAAAGAACCACACCGCCCACAACGCCGCCAAGCCAGCCGCCAAGGAGGTCGGAGCTGTACAGAACCCCGGCGGTTTGGCTTAAACTTGCGGCATCCTTCAGATAGATCGCGTTGGCCAGCGGAAATTGGGCCCCAATTAAAAATCCGCTGATAAACGCGATGAATAAAAATAAAATTTTCAGGAAAAGGAATAAGCCCGGGCGCCCCAAATAGGGATGCAGCCCCAAAAATATCAAAGGCAGCGCCAAAGAAAAACAGATGATGGTTAAATCCGCATATATAAAATATTTGTGACAATTTGTTATCCGTGTCAGAAACGATGTACTCATCATCGCCCCCGCCGCGGTACCGGCCATAAAAGAAGTCACCAGAAGCCCAATCCAGGCAAACACATAACCGTAAATTGACTGAAATGTAAAGATGAGGGCCAGGTCGAAAATCATTCCGGCAAAACCGGTTGTGGCGATGCACAGAGGAATGCCGGCGCCAAACAATTTTACAGCGTGATGTCGTCCTAATAAAAATAGAACAACGAAAACGGCAAACAATATAAAGAACATCTGCAGGTTTACCTTTTCAAACCATCGGAAAAGGCCGCGAAGATAAGGCGCAAAGAGCGCATTCCAATGGGAGACGCTGTAAAACATTCCCAGGGGCTTGAAGTCTTGATTGAATTTCGGCGTGCTGCCTTCAAGAAATCCTAAGAACCAGCTCTGCCAGCCGGGATGCAGCTTCTTCTTGATATGGCGAGGAACAAGAACATTGAGCTCAAGGCCGCGTTGCTTCAATCGATTTGCCAGCCGTGTTGTGTCAATCAGGGAAATTTCTTCAGAATTGGATGAAAGGAAAAGATTCGTACCATCTCCCGGAAATACACGGATATAAGGAAATACCCTTTGGAGGGTATTGTAAATACAGCCGTTGAGATTCTTCAATTCGTCGTTTAAGTAAGATAAGGAGCCCGGCAAACCAATTACCAGGATGCCCTCGTCATTCAATTTCTTTTTTGCCAGTGCAAAAAATTCGTGGGTAAAGAACCGGTTCGTTTGTAAATCGGTCGGGTTTTGCAAGCCGACCAGAATCACGTCGTATTTATGCTTGGTCGTTTTCAGAAAAAGGCGGCCATCGATATGCTGAACCTTGACTTTCCTGTGGCTTAATTCATTTTCCGTCAGCGGGGTAGGAAATCTCCTTACCAGATCAAGGAACAGTGGATCTAATTCCGCATAGTCAACCAGCTCTATCGACGGGTGTTTTAAAATCTCATCGATTACGCCACCGGCACCGCCGCTTAAGATTAGCAGTTTCTGCGGCTTAGGATGAGAAAGCAGGGGAAGGTGGACGAATTTTTCAACAAATTCGATGTCGGGAATCGGTGTGATCAGATTGGGGATGCCGTCTGAGAAGAAAAGGTATTGCGCCCCACTCTTGATGACGGCGGTATTACCATAGATGGAGTTTTGATAGTGGACGAGGTTGTGGCCCGGCCACTGAGCGTTTATTGAGAGATGATGAAGTTTATCCGCGCCGCCAGCAAAAAGCAAATAACTGGAAAAGAGCAAAAGCAAACCGGAGATGACGCTGATGGTCTTGGGCAGGATGCCAAGTTTCCAATAATGGGCAAGTATAACCAGCACCGCAAGGAAATTCAGCATAGCAAGACCCACCGCCATCTGAAATGCATTGAGATATTGGATCATGAAGTATGTCCAAACAATCCCGCCTAAAATCGTGCCGATCGTCTCATAGACATATACCTTGCCGATCGAAGAGGCCTCATTGCCAAAAAAGGTGGCGTAAAGTTTGCAGTTAAGCGTAAATAGGGTGCCATGCGATACGCTTGCCGGTAAAAGGATAAGAAAAGATGAACACAGTATGGGCAAAAAGCTGATACTCTCACCGATGGAGACACCGATAATAATCTTTAAAACGCGGGCCAAATAAACGGCGGCGGGCACGGATAAAGAGAATAGGATCGTAATGCCCGCAAATGTCTCGACCTTGTGCCTGGTGCTTTCGGCCATTTTACCACCCAAGAAGCATCCCGCGGCCTCGAGGATGAGCCAGTTGGCAAGCACAATGCCGATAGAGAGTTCGTTGCCTGAAAAAACAACGAACAGTTCCCTTAAAAGCAGCATCTGGGCAACCAGACCGCTAAAACCCATAGTCACTATCGCGAACCCGAGACGATTTTTCATTAAACGGTCAACCCACGCTCTTAGCACCGCATGGTAGGACAACTACAATGACGATCTGGTTACAACGAATTTGTTGTTGGTGTTGCCATCAAATAATACAAATGGCTTCAGGGGCATAAAAACCTCAAGAGGGTATTACCCTGATCTACCTATAGGTAGCCCTGAGTCATGGCTTTTTCGAAAATTGTCAAAGGTCAAACGTGAGTGATCTGGTTGATAACTGAATTCGGCTGTCACTGCGGTTCAGAAGGGGAGAGAACTCAAATAGAATTCCTGGAGTACAAAAGTCTAATATTAATAGGAAAAGGTTTTGTGCACAGTGATTTTCCATGCATGACCGTTTTAACGTAGCCAATAATCTAAAAATTTAAGACCGGAATTAAAATTGTCAATAAACTTAAATAGTTAGTAGGCACTTAATAAAATGTGACCAATATTCAAAGTTCGGATGACATCACGGCAAGTGCTGGTCAGACTTTGAGCTTTTTGATATCGGGATGCGTTCTGAAGAACCGACCCAAGGCCCCTTCATTGCCGATCAAAATCAGCTCGTCGTTTTGATTCAACCGATAATCGGGCTCCGGGTTGATGCAGGTCGCCTCCCGGTCGCAGATGGCCACCACGTTGCAGCCGGTCCGCGAGCGAATCCGGCTTTCGGCCAAAGATTTATCCACATAGGATTGGGGCGCAACGACCCGAAAGATGTTGAGTCCCTCGGCCAGCATCAATAGTTCATCCGGCCTGAGCAGGTTGAGGATCGCATTGGCGGCCATGCTGGCATAGGACATCACCAAGTCGGCGCCGGCGGTGTGCAGCTTGGATATGTTCCGTTCGAGGTTGGCACGGCAGATAATCTGCACTTCGGGGGCCAGTTTGCGGCAGTAAATGGTTAAATAAATGTTGGTGGGATCGTCATGTGTGGTGATGATAATCGAAGGGGTCGTTTTAATCCCGGCTTTTAGCAGAATGTTGATGTCGGCCGCACTGCCGTGAATATAGCGATCATCGTCAATGCGCTTCTGTTTTTTCTTTTCAATAATGCGATAATCAAGATCGCGCTTCCGTAAGGCTTCGGCGGCCGCCTTGCCAACCCGCCCGCCGCCCAGGATCAGCACCGGGGCTTGGGATGTTATATCCCTGCCCAGCTTTTCGTCAAAAACACGGAATTGGTCTTCAGATCCGGCCAACAATAGCACCGTCGTTGGATTTATCAGGGTTTGCGCGTCAGGCATGCTGAAGTGACCCCGCTCCCAGATGCCCACCACGTTGATGCCAAGTGTCTCGCGCAGTTTGCTTTGTTGAAGGGTTTTACCGACAAGCGGCGTCCGCATGGCCGGCGCTTCGGCGATCAGGAGTGATTCGATCCGTCCGATAACGTTTGCGCTGGTGGTTGTGCCCAGAACCCGGCGGGCCAGCGACTCGCCGAGCATTTTCATAAATTGAACGACGTAGGTGCTTCCGGCCAGTTCAAGGATGTCGACCGAGTCATCAAGATCGGCATTGGCGACAATCGGAACATCCTGCGAGATCTCACGGATGGTAAAGGCGATGTTGGTATTGATC
>JASJED010000248.1 GCA_030065585.1 Desulfobacterales bacterium
CTTCTTCATCACCCACAGCGTCGAGGAGGCCATTTATCTGGCCACGGACCTCTTCGTTCTGACCACCCGGCCGGGCCAGATCCTCAAACACTACGAACTCGAGTTCTGCCACGAAGGGCTGACCAAAGACCCGCGCGAGCTCAAATCGTCACCTGACTTCATTCAATACCGTGAAGAAGTCCTGAGCCTCATCTGGGGGATGGAAGAGGAAACCGTGGCCCACTCGGCATGAGCCATGCATGGATATCGGGCTTCCGAAAAATTCGTATCGAGTGACCGGAGACAGAGTTTCTCGTGTACCCAAACACCTTATTCATTGAATACAAGAACGACAACTGTTCGTGAAAGGAGAAAAGAGATGAGGATTAGAAACCTGATGACTGTTCTGGCTGTTATTGGCCTTCTATTCGGGCTTACGGCGGGTACGGCCATAGCCAAGACCGATAAGATAACGGTCGCCTATTTCCCTGGCTGGCCGGGAACCTTTCAGTACGGGTGGGCCAAAGGCTGGTTCGACAAGGAAATGGGTGTCAAGGTGGAATTCCGGGAATTCGGCAGCGGCGCGGAGATGACCACAGCCATGGCTTCCGGAGACGTCAGCATTGCCTATGCCCTCGGCACGACACCTTTCTCGATTGCGGTTTCCCAGGGGCTGCCCATCAAAATCGTCGCCGTATCGGAAAACTACAGCGAATCCGAGAACCTCGTCGTCCGGGGGGACACGGACATTATTGCGCCCCGTGGTCTGATCGGTAAAAAAGTGGGCGTGCCTTTCGGTACCACGGCCCACTATCGGCTTATGGGCATCCTCGAAACTTTCGGCATCCAAGAGAACCAGCTCAAAATCATCGACCTGGCCAACCCCGACGTCATGCCGGCGTTTATCCGCAAGGACATCGATGCCGGTTGCGCCTGGGAGCCCGTGGTCTCTCAGATGATCGAGAACGGCGGACGGATCCTGGTTTCCTCGGCCGACCAGATCCGCTGGGGATACAGCACCTACGGGATTGTCGCGGTTCCCTCGCGCTTCGCCAAGGAGGACGGCGATCTGATCGTCAAGTTTCTTCAAGTCATGAACAACGCCACCAAAGTCTACCAGGAAACCCCTGAGCAAACTTTTGCCCCCATCGGAAAAATGGCCGGAATCACGCCGGAAAAAACCAAGAACATCATGAGTTCCATGGGGTTTTATAAAAAAGAAGAACAATTGAGCACCGACTGGCTGGGCACCTCCGAAAAGCCCGGCCGCATGGCCCAGAATCTGAAAAAAATCGCCGATTTTCTGGTGAAACAGAAGGCCATGGATGAGGCCATGGATGACTATAGCGCCACGATCGACGTCAGTTTTTTGGAAAAAGTAAAATAACCCGCATGGGATCGGGACCGGGTAGTCAAGGCCGCCGCCCGGTCCCGAAGTCTGTGCGTGTCACTAGAACGTATCTCAAAAATAATCTGAGTGCCCCTGTTTGAGGAGGTTCCATGAACGCCCGGCTCGAGCTCCAAAACGTCAGTTTCGCCTATCCCCCGGAACATACCCACGTCCGGTTTTTCGGGGATGTCGAGGACATCACCTTTTCGATTCGCGACGGACAACCCATGGCGGTTGTCGGTTGCTCCGGCTCGGGCAAGACGACACTGGTCCGCCTCATATCCGGCTTTCTTCTGCCCGGCAGCGGACAGATTCTCTGGAACGGGCGCCCGGTGGCCAACCCGTCTCCGGAGCGCGGGGTCGTCTTCCAGAACAACGCCATGTTTCCATGGCTGACGGTGGCGGAGAACGTCGAGTTCGGGCTGAAGATGCAGAAAATGCCATCCGGCGAGCGAAGGCGCAAAGTGGCCGAATATCTCGATCTTCTCAACCTGGGGCGTTTTGCGGCCGCATCCCTATACAAAATCAACGATTACAACGTTCTTCTCCGTGTGAGCCTCGCCCGCTGCCTGGTCTGCGATCCACCGCTGTTGATCCTCGATGACGAACCGCTGGGCGAACTGGACGATGCCCAGCGCACGCGGTTGCAGAAACTGCTTCTCAACATCTGGGAGGCCAAACAGCACATGATGCTGACCGTCACCCACGATGTGGACGAGGCCCTGATTCTCTCTACCGAAGTCTTGATCATGGGTGGGCGGCCCGGGCGCATCATCGACCGGTATCAAACGTCCTTTGCCCCGCGGGCCGCCCACGAAGGCATCCAGCAGGTTCGAAGAACCCAAGAATTCAGCGAAATGCGGCAAACCATCCTTCGCCACATCGTCTGCGGCGTTTAACCACCCACAGGGAGGCACCCGAATGAGCAGTATGGTCCAAACCATCAAACAAAAATTGGGGATCTCTGTCGAAGAGAGCGGATTCAACCAGAAGAAAACCGTCAAATTCGGGGATCCGTCCGCCGTCGGTGCCGGCAGAGAATGGAGCATTTTATCAATCATCGTCCTGATCGTCGCCTGGTTCGTAGTGTCTGAAATGGAGATCGTACCGAAGCTGTTCTGGCCGTCCCCGATCGCGGTCCTGGAAAAATTCTGGGAAATCAGCGTCGAAGGCTACCGCGGGCACACCCTTTTCGGCCACTTCCTGATCAGCATGTACCGGGTGCTCGCCGGTTTTCTCCTGGGTACCGTGCTCGGCGTCCTCTGCGGCATCTCCATGGGGCTCAGCAAGATCGTCCGGGGACTCCTCGACCCGATCATCGAACTTTATCGCCCGGTCCCCCCCCTGGCCTATATTCCGATCATCATCATCTGGATGGGCATCGGCGACGGCGGGAAAATCATGCTGCTCTTTCTGGCCACCTTCGCCATCATGGTGATCAACTCCCGGGCCGGCGTCAAAAGCGTCACGGTCGAAAAGATCCACGCGGCCTATTCCCTGGGGGCCACACGGGGGCAGGTGCTTCGCCATGTCATCCTGGTCAACGCGCTGCCCGAGATCATGACCGGTATGCGGGTCTCCATGGGGGTCTGCTGGGCCACCCTGGTGGCGGCCGAAATGGTGGCGGCCACCGCCGGACTGGGCTGGATGGTGCTCAACGCCGCCCGCTACCTCCGGACGGACATTGTGATCATGGGCGTTATCGTCATGGGGGTCATTGGTTACGGTTTCGACCTCATCATGCGGCTGCTCGAGCGAAAAGTCATCCCGTGGAAAGGCAAAGCCTAAGTCGCACGATGCTTTGGGGCCCCTTATTCTTGCCGGATAGCCCTTAATGCTACCGGTCGCAGCGGTGACGGCCGCGGGAATCCAGCCTGGTTGACGATAGGTCGTTTGAACAGAAGAGGTAGCACGTCCGGCCGTTGAGAAGACAGGCAACGGCTGCCCGGCACTTTATTTAAATACCGGATCTTGGCAACAGAGGTGAACATGCAACTGGCCAGCTCCATTCGGCTGCTCCCCAAGAGAAAGCTGACCCGCATCCACGAGGCTACGGTTGAGGTCCTCAAGGACATCGGCGTCAATTTCAAGTCCGCGAAGGCCCGGGAGATCTTCAAGCGCCACGGCGCCAAGGTGGACGGTGAAATCGTCTACATCTCCCGGAGGATGCTCGAGGACGCCATCGAGTCCACCCCCCCGATCTTCAAATGGTGGGCCCGCAACGAAATGCAGTACGTCTTCATGGGTGAAGAGCAGGAACGTCCCCATATCTCGCCGACCCAGGGGCCGATCTATATCCAGGACCTGGACGGGGGCCGTCGCCTGGGAACCCTCAGCGATCTGGTGAAGCTTTTTAAACTATGCCAGGCCTCGGCCGTCTGCGACGTTATCGGTGCAATCCCCGTGGCGCCCAGCGATGTCACGAAAAAAGAACGCCACCTGCGCATCAGCTACGAGCTCCTGAGGCATGTGGACAAACCGCTGATTGGGTTCGTGGGGCGCCGGGAAGAAATTCTCGACACCTTTAACATGCTCGAAATCGCCTTGGGACGTCGGGGCATTCTGCCCAACCGGCCTTACATCGGTGTGAGCGTAAACCCGCTGAGCCCGCTGAAGTACGACGAAGAGGCCTGCGAAACGCTGATCACATATGCCGAAAACCGGCAACCGGTGATCGTCCTGACCTGCGCCATGGCCGGGGTCTCCGCCCCGGTGACCCTCATGGGCACCATGGTGATCCAGAATGCCGAAATGCTGGCCGGCCTGGTGCTGACCCAATTGATCAGCCCCGAGGCGCCCTATGTTTACTCCCCGGCATCCGCCGTTCCCAACCTGGCAACGGGCGCCTACGTCACGGGTTCGCCGGAATCGAACCTGATCAACATCGCCGGTCTCCAGCTGGCCCGGGAACTCTACGAACTGCCCTGCCGGTCCATGGCCGGTCTCACCGACGCCCACGTGATCGACTGCCAGGCGGGTTATGAAACCATGCAGAACCTGATGATGCTGATGCTCGCCGGTGTTCATATGATCAACGAATGCCTGGGGGCGCTCGGCTCCATCATGACCACCTCTTTCGAGAAGTTCGTGATCGACGAAGAAATGATCAGCCGGTGCCTGCGCATGCTCCAGGGACTCGACACCAGCAACGAGGCCCTGGCCATGGACGTGATTCGCGAGGTGGGGCACACCGGCTCCTATTTGATGCATCCCACCACCTTTCGCGACTGCCGGAATAACTGGAAACCCTCGGTCTCCTTCTGGGGCAACTTCTCCGAATGGGAAAAAAAGGGGACCGAGGATATCGTGGAGCGGGCCAACCGTCAGTATAAACAAGTCCTGGAAAATTGCCCCGCATCCCTGCTCGATCCGGAGGTCGACCGGGAACTCACGGCCTACATTGACAGGGTGCTGGCAGGCTGAATGAATCGATAACCGGATCCGGTTGTCCACCACCCCGCTCGGGGTGCTTTCCGCTGTCCGTTCAGATGCGGTGAACACCGCAACGGCGACATCCATTAACAACAAGGAGATTCGACAGAATGATCATCATCGGAGAACTGATCAACGCGAGCCGCAAGGCGATTGGCAAAGCCATCGAGGAACAGGACACCGTCGCCATCCAGCAGGTGGCCAAGGACCAGACTGCGGCCGGGGCCGACTATATCGACGTCAACGCCGGGATCTTCGTGGGCAAGGAGCCCGACTACCTCAAGTGGCTGGTGGAGACGGTCCAGGCCGTAACGGACAAGCCCTGCGCCATCGACAGTCCGGATCCCAAAGCCATCGAGGCGGCCTTGTCGGTGCACGCGGGAACGGCCATGATCAACTCCATCTCCCTGGAGAAGGAGCGCTACGACAACCTGCTGCCCATCGTCAGCGGCACGGATCTGAAGGTGATCGCCCTTTGCATGAGTGATGCCGGAATGCCCGAGGCAGTCGAGGACCGGTTGAAGATCGCCGACGAATTGGTCAACAGCCTTGTCCGGCACAATGTGAAGGTGGAGAACATCTTCGTGGACCCGCTGGTGCAGCCCATGAGTGTCAACAATCACTTCGGCACCGCCTTTCTAGATGCGGTGGAGGCGATCGTGCAGCGCTTTCCGGGGATTCACACGGCCTGTGGACTGTCGAATATCAGCTACGGCTTGCCGGCGCGGAAATTCTTAAATCAGACCTTCATGACCATGGCCATCGCCAAAGGACTGGATGGTGCCATCGTAAACCCGCTGGATCGCCAAATGATGGCCAACATCGTGGCCGCGGAGGCCTTGGCCGGAAAAGACGACTACTGCATGAACTACCTCAAGGCCTTCCGGAGCGGGATGCTCGAAACCTAATGCCGTTCTTCCGAGTCCAGACGCGAGCCATGGTGCCGGGTGAACCGGGTGGCATTGTATTTTTCAAGCTTCCAGTCGGGAACGCCGCAGTCGCGGCAGACCCCGACGAACATTTTGTTTCGCAACCAGCGGGCCGCGCGGCTGTTCCGGGAGTTATTGGCCGTGAAGGTCCGGTTGCAGTGGGTCGTGATGCGGGCGGTTTGGCCGAATCGCTCAATCGTGCGAATACCGTGCAGAACGCCGCTTCGCGAAGGCCAGAGCTTGATCTTCGCGATCAGGTGGAAAAGTTCTACCCGCTTTCGGTAGAAACGCTTGGCCGCAGGCTTCGTGTCGGATGCCATTACACGATCCACCTCATGCCGTTATGCTGGGACCCTCGGCTATACATCCATGAATGGCGGCCAGCACCATGGTCGCCACTCCCAGCGGGAGATTGTCGTGGTAGAATCTGCGGCCGAGACGCGCAACCGCTTCCGGCGTCGGGCCCGGGGGCACGCCCGGGGCGACGACCACTGTGTCCGGGCGCAGGTTCTCGGCGGAGATGATCCCTCCGGCGGGGCTCGCATCCACGACACCCCGGCACCGTGTTAGCACGGTCGCCACATCCCGTATCCGGCGCACATCCCTCCCCACCGCTTCCCGGAGATAAGCCGCCGCTTGTGCGGATCGATGGTCGTCAATATCGCACAAAACCGGTTCAGCTCCCATACGCAAGAGTCTCAGGGCAGCGTAGGTGCCGACCTGACCACAGCCGATGACACCGCAAGGTTCGCCGTCGATCTCCGGAACCATCAGACCGAGAAGCGTGGCGAAGCCCTCGCCGGTGGCCCGGTCGTTGTCCACGAAGAACCCCGACCGGGTGTTAATGGCCACGAAGCGACGATCATCGGCCATCACCAGGATTTCCGCCCCGCTCCGGTAGGCTTCAGCCATACCTGCGACATCGGCGGCGCGCGTTACCCTGCTGGTTACCCCCACATGGGCGGCAATGGCGCAGACCGCCTCGGCAAACCCCTGGATGACACCTGCGCCTGAACGGATCGGGACTGCCCTGAGGACGGCACCCTGTGTACGCGGATTCGTTTTACGGTCTTCGATGCCGATCGCCCGCCGGGCAACCCCTTTCAGATCCAAACCGGTTCGCTCGCGAAGCTCCGCATCGATTTGCCGGAGCTTGGCCATGGTCTCCTCGATGTGACTGCCGGTCAAGCGGGTCATGGCGGGGCCTCCGTCCGGATGGCCGCAGGATGCGGGTCTTCATAATGCTTTAACCCGAACCGTCTTTGGATCTCGGAGACCGTCGCGTTTCGCCGGCCCCAGGCCGCGTCGACATCCTCGCCCGTGCAAATCAGGGTGGCCGTCCAGCTGGTCTTTCCGGGGCCATAGTCCGTAATGGCTTCTTGGGCGCCGAAGAAACCCGGTTCCAGGGCGAGCGATGCGGCCTCCGCCAGGACATGCTCGCCGGCGACGACGAGTGATCCGGGGGTCACGCGGATGTGCTCCAGAACGGTTCCCCGGCATATCCCTTCAACGGGAAGCGCGTTGGTATCTTTTTTTTCCAGAACACCCTCAACCAAGGCCGCCACCATGTTGATCCCGCATGATCCATAGACCGCCGCGGGGGTTTGGCTCGGGAAGCGAGCGTCGATTTCGAGAACCTTGAACACCCCGTCCTGATAGACCGCCTCCACATCCATGATGCCGTCCAAGTCCAGGGCATTGGCGATGGCAATCGACAGGGCCTTTAAGTCCTCCTGGGCGGCGGCCGGAAGCCGGGACGGCGCCGATACGCGTTTGCAGTCGTAGACGGCATCCATATGGAGATCGGTGACCGGAAACGCCGTGGTGATGCCCTGGAGCCGCATGACCTCCACCGAATAGGTCGGACCCGGCACGAAGGATTGGACCATCCATCCACCCGCAAGCGGATCGTCGCCTAATGCGTGGCGCAATTCCGAATGCGAGGCGAAGACACGGATACCCCGGCTGCCGCTGCCGCCACTCGGTTTGGCGATGGCGGGAAAGTTGCAGCCGGGCCAGGGCGCAGGTACGGGAAAGCCAAATTCCCGGAAGAATTTGTCACTGGCGATTTTGGATGATGAAACCGCGTAAGCGTCCGGATCGTGGATGATCGGCATCCCGTTTTGAGCGGCCCAGCGATGGAGAACGGCCAACGCCGCAGGCGATTCCAGCGCCGGGAACACGAGATCCACGCCCTTCATCTTCTGGTCCAGGGCGCCGGGGTCGAGGACATCGAGCTGCCGGAATTCCCCGCACAGTCCTGCGGCCGGGACAGGGTCCTTGCGATCGAAGAGCAATGTTTCGAATCCGGCCTTTTTCGCCAGATAGATCACCTCAAGGCCCTGCAGCGCCCCTCCGACAACGGCGATCTTCATGGCCTATTGGTCCTGGTGGGCGGCGACGGCATGTGCCTTGCGTGCGGTCAACCATCGCGCGTAGGCTTCCGGGGGTGCCACGGCAAAGCCGATTTGTTCCA
>JASJED010000249.1 GCA_030065585.1 Desulfobacterales bacterium
CAAATGCGTATAAAGCCATTTTTGACCTCCTTGGTTTTCAAACCGTTTAGTGTTTCGTGAATATTGCTGATATCCGCTGCGGCTAATGTTCAGGTGCCGTCGCCATTCGCAGGGGCCGCTGAACGGGACGCGGGGAGGTGTTCAACAACAGAAAGCGCGTTGGGCGGCGAGACGAAGATTCGATGGAAAAAGGCGGCGACGATGAGTTCGAGAGCAGAAAGGTTTTAGTCCAGGTGGCGATGCAAGCGAATTAGCGCTTACGGCATCGCTCCATTACGGCACTAGCAGCGCATGCCGACAGCATGAACGCGGAACATCTTCAATACAGTCTTTCAATCAAGCAATAAGCCGTTTGCACGGCATGTGGGAGCGCCGGCTTGGGTTAAAAGACGTCGATAAGAAAGATTCAAACTATCGATATTGTTAAAAAATAATAATTAATTTAAAACTTGCCACAAAATATCCGATGTCAAGTGAGTATCCGACGACCCATTGAAAGGCTTAAGCTTGCCCCCAAATAATCGATTTGATTTCGGGATGCGCACATCGATTCATCAATTTTAGGGCCTCAGAAGGGGTTGTTCCGATAGAAGTTTAACTTCCCACGGTATTGATTGATTCATCTCATAAGGGGTGTTAGTTTTTTTATCCATAAGCTTCGTATCGAGAAACTTTTTAAATGACACGGAGACAATTCGAGATCGAAGTCGGGCGCCCCCAGAGTCGTGTCGGGGGCATTCGCGGCGAGTACGACACCTATCGCATCGTATCCGCCCGAGATGCGCACGGCAACCTTCACGAGCTTTGGGCCAGAATCGAAATCGAAGGTTTCCGCCTCCGAAGAATTAGCTGGCGCTCGGAGAACGAACAGAATCTACCTACAACCGCCAGACGGATTCTGGACAAATAAAGATACACTCCCGTTTTCTGCGGGAATTAATTTGCAAATGGGAGGTTCGCACCTATATATTTGAAACTCCATATTATTTCCATTATTTCCAAATACCGGAGGAGCGCGGTATATTTTGTGCATCAAATTATTGATTTCGGGATGGATTGAGCCTTGCGCGCCCACACGATCTCGTTTTTTTAAATATGCTACCCTTTTTTAGATATAAACTGCATGGTTATATGATCATTTACCGCATGATTAATCGGTCCCCCATGCCCAATAGATTTTATCTTACCATCCTTTTGATGTTCATCCTAGGGTTGCCGGGCTGTGCCAATATGCAAGGATTTATGAATGAATCCCTGCCGTTTCCAGTCTACCCGGCGGATCAGATCGAGCGGAATAATTTTGTTGTTGAAAAAGACGATGACGTCCTCGGCCGGTTGGCGGCGATCAGACTACAAAATGGAGACACGCTGCCGGATATTGCCCGTCACTTCAGCCTGGGAATCAATACTGTCAGTTCCGCTAATCCGGGAATCGACCTATGGGTGCCTGAGGCCGGGGAGCGCATCCTGTTGCCGCTGAGCTTTATCCTGCCCGACACCCCACGAAAAGGTATCGTGATCAACCTGGCGGCCATGCGGCTCTTTCATTTTAACGGCAACGGTGAACGCCTGGCCGTTGCGACCTACCCGGTCGGTGTCGGCACCTCGGAGCGGCCCACGCCCATGGGCAAAATGTATATCAGCCGCAAAAAATTCCGGCCAACCTGGTATGTACCCGCCTCGATTGCTGAAGATCATCGGAAAAAAGGAGATCCTCTGCCGCGTGCTGTACCACCGGGGCCTCTAAATCCTTTGGGAGAACACGCCCTCTACTTAAGCAGGTCAACCTATTTAATCCATGGTACCAACAAGCCGGCCAGCATCGGCCTCAGGGCGACCAACGGCTGCATAAGACTCTATCCGGAAGACGTCGAGAGACTTTTCGAAAACACGCCGGTGAAAACACCCGTAAAAATTGTTAACCAGCCGTATCTCGTTGGCCAACGTGATGGCATCGTTTACCTGGAAGCGCATCCACCCTTTGAAAAATCAGGCACCGCCAATTGGAAGAAGATATTTGCCAAATTGAAAAATATTGAAAAGAAATCAGGAAGCGCGCTTGATTGGAAAAAGGTTAAGCAAGTCGTGCTTGAGGCACGCGGGTTCCCTCTACCAATCTCCAAAAGCCCAGATGGAAGTGAAATGCAAATGGCGAAACCCATAAAAGTCTGGCACCCGCACAAACTCTATGGCCAACCGGAAATACCGGAATTCACAACGGACGCCTGGTATGTTCTGGCGGCGACCTTGCGTGACAAGGTTGACGCCCAGAGGCTTGCCGCCATTATTCGCCATCAAGGCCCCTCAATTCCCGCCAGAGTGTTGACCAAGGGCGATCGCCACCGTGTTCTGGCCGGCCCTTACAATAATAAGCGCGCGGCCAAAGACGCGGCCAAACGTTTGAAGATTGATCTGGAATTAGACGGCGTCTTGTTTAAAACATAAAGGCCATACAAGCTTTTGGATCTGTCCAATCGCTACCGAGGATACGTGAGGTGGCGCTTGGCGGAGGGTTAAAGTTGCTGTTCAGAAAAGGACAAAGGAAGGGAAAGGAGGAAGTGGCATCATGAAAAAGTTTCTGTTGGTGATCCCGATGATGTTTGCTCTGGCTATTGCTGTGGGGGGGTGCGCAACAAAAGGTGACCTTGAGGAGGCCCAGGCCCGGGAAAAAGCGATTGCGGCGAAAGCGGATCAAGCGGCTATGGATGCGGAGGAGGCCAAGATGGCCGCCGATGAGGCCATCTTAAAGGCCAATGAAGCCATCGAGCGTGCCGAGGAAGCCGAGCAGAGAGCAATCGAAAGAGAGCGAATTGCGGCGGAAAAGGAAAGAATCGCAGAGGAAAAAGCTCAAAAAGCTGACGAAGCTTTCCAGCAATCAATGAAAAAGTAGTGCGAAAGCAAGTGGCCGGGTTTTAAAGACCGGTAACGGCGTACACCTGAGCTGAGCGGTTTACATTTTAAATTGTAAAACGCTCAGCTCAGGTTCTATTACCATGGATTAGCGGAACGTATCTCAGAATTAAGATCAGGGTTCCTGACAAGGCGTGAGGCGGCGAGAAAGCGGAGCATACACGTAGTATGTGAGCATTTTGAACCGGCTTACAACACCGTCGGGGGCACTTAGATTATTTTTGAGATACGTTCTTGGTGCGTATGACGGATATGGCTGAAATAGGAATGGTTTTGCGATCATCGTGCCCATTATCGACAATCTCAAAAACGGTCACGGGTAAATGGCCGCTAGGCGCAAGCCTGTCGCTTCGCCTTTTCGTGGTCGGCCTCATGATCCTTCCAATTTTCATGGGCGGATGCAGTCACACTGATGAGGGCTCCCTCACGCAGGAGGCCAACCAGTTTTTCAACCAGGGCAATTACGATGCGGCCCTAAGCAAATACGAACAAATTGTTGAGAACCATCCAGCGGTGGCGGACCGCGTTCTCTTCGAAATGGGGATTACCTATGCCTATCCTCTAAACGTGAACAAAGACTATCAGAAAGCGCTTGAATGTTTTCAGAAAGTCGTGAAGGATTACCCGGAGAGCAAATACAAACACGACAGCCAGATGATGCTGCTTCAAATCCATAATGTGATCCTCAAGGATAAACTCATCGCGAAGCAGCAAACCAAGCTTGAGACCTACCGACAAGAGGCCCAAAGCCAAGATGACGAGATTATCAAACTGCGAGAAAAGGTGGCCACGCTTGAAGCCCAAGTTTTTGCACTTCGAACCGAGCCGGCCGATAAGGTTCTGATCGAAAAGAAAGCGCGACGATTGACCCTGCTCACCAAGGGCGAGGTGATCAAAACCTATAAAATCGCCCTGGGGGGGAACCCGGTTGGACCGAAAGAACGGCAGGGCGATAAAAAGACCCCGGAGGGAACCTACGTCATCGATTCAAGAAACGGGAACAGCGGTTTTCATTTGTCGCTTCATATTTCCTACCCCAACGCTAAAGACAGAATGCGGGCCAAAGAACTGGGGGTTTTACCGGGGGGCGATATAATGATCCATGGCCTCAAAAATGGTTCCAAGGAGATCGGTGCCTTTCATGCAGCGATTGACTGGACGGACGGGTGTATTGCGGTCACCAACCAAGAAATGGAAGAAATCTACAGGTTCGTGCCCAATGGCACGATTGTCGAGATAAAACCGTAGAAAACGATCACATCCATTATCCCATCCAATCGCGTAACGCGTCTGGTTTAATATGCAATATTGGAAGTTGGGCCTGTGAAGGGCAATTCGATAGCGCCGGAGAAGATTCTCGCTTCAAGCGAAATCATCGACAAGATCGAAGCGATCTGCAAGCGACATTTCGCGGATGAAAATGAGCAGAACGAAAGTTTTATTTTCATCCTCGACCGCCTGAAGGCCGATAATTTCAGGCGCCTGCGGGCCTATAAGGGCCAAAGCCAACTGACGACCTACGTCTATTCCCTGATCAACGCCCTCATTGTCGATTATCGACGCAAAACATACGGCCGCCGGCGTATACCCGCCTCTGTGGTGAAGCTCGGCAAGTGGGCCGAGACGGCCTATCGTCTGGTTTGCTGGCAAAAATTTTCCTTTGACGATGCCTATGATATTTTACAGGTCGAGAACTTGTTCGCAGGATCTTACGAACGGTACATCAAGGCGATTACCCCGATTCGCGAAGCACCCTGTCGCGAAAATCCTGCCTTTCAATCTCTGAATGAAGAGGTTGCCGGCGTTGCGGAAAATCCGCATGGTGCTGACGCCAACCCGCTGGAAGCCCTGATTGGCAAGCTTGATCGTCAGAGACGGGTCAAGGCGCTCAAGATTATCAGGGCAGCCACGGAAACGCTTTCTCATGATGATCAGCTATTGATCAGACTGGTATACGGTGCCGATCAGCCGGTCAACGTCGTCGCCAGGATGATCGGATTATCAGCATCCTCGGCCAGACGCCGGTTAAAGCGGCTCTTAACCCAATTTCGCAAACAATTGCTTGCCGAGGGTATTCGCGAACCATAACGTGTCCGTCTAACCAAATAGAGGCCAATATGGGCAAATGGGTGCATAAAGCATTAACGCCAACCGATACCGCCGAAACCGGACCCCATGCCGACATGGAGGACCTGGCTTTGCTGGTTGAAGGCAAGCTTGGCGGCGACGAACGCGAGAACTTGCTTCGCCATCTCAACCAGTGTGGGCAATGTTACGAAATCCTGCAATCCACGATGAAGGATGTTCAGGAGGCACCTTCCGCCGAACCAACGCCAATTGCCTGGTGGAAAACGAAATCGGCCTATGCCCTGGCCGCCTCGATTATCTTCCTTATTCTCGTTGGTGGACCGTTGGTATACCAATTTCAGACCCGGCAATCTTTGATCGCCTCGGCGGAACTCATTGTGGATCAAGAGTTGAAAGACATCCTGCTGGAATACGACGCCCTCGAGTGGCATAGAGTCAAGCGTATCAAGCGGTTTATATCCGTATTGCATAAGAAGGGTTATCGTGTAAAATCGTTTGATCGCGTTATCCTTGCAAAACCCTATTATCAGACAAAAAGCCTTTTTGGCCCTGAAGAAGTTTTATACATCCGCATTGATGATGGTGTGGCTTATTTGGAAGTGAAAGAAAAGAAGTAGCCGACCGAAGCCGCGGTTATCCCCTCTCCATTCGGCACTCTCTGCCAGCCGAGCGATTCTCAGATGGTTAGGGCGCCTCGTTTTGCAAACCCGATCGCTCCGATCCAACCCGCCGGCTACATTCTTCGAATCCCAGGCATTCGCCCCCCTGCCCCGCCGCTAAACGAACCGTCGATCCAAAAAAAATTGATCCGCATCCAGGTTGTGTCCGTCTATTCATTATGCAGACGGTTTTTCCCTAAATAGTGCCATCCATAATCGGTTTTACGTCCGATCGGGTTAAACGATAAGAGGAGGTGACCCATGCCGGAATCGAAAATCAGAGCTGTGCGAAGGAATCCGCGGTTACCGGAATTATGGCGCCGGTCGATCGTTCTGTCGCTTATTTCTTTAGCGGTCTTGCCAACTTGGGTGCTCGCCAAAACATCCCCAACCCTGCGGCTGTTTCCAACGACCGTGGTCGAAAGCATCAAACATACCAGTGAAACGGCCAAAGCGATGGAAGCGGATCTTCAGAGCGTGATTGAGCAGTTGAATCAGCAGGAAGAACTCTACAGCATCAGCAAATGCGAAGGCGCTGAATCAGAGCCCGGCTGCCGTCAGATCGCCGAACAATTAAGCCAGGTTTACCTGGAGATGTTAGATGTCATGGAATCGCGACTGCCGGGTATGGAGGATTCGGTTCGCGCCACGAATACGAGTCTGGAACGACGCATTCGCAAGGAACTGGGGCGTAAGACAACACCCCGGGGGTTGCAAAAACTGCTCGCCAAAACAGCGCTCAAATCCTCCGAACCAGCACGCTATAAACGTCGGTCAGGAAAATTGAGTGAAAAGTTCAGGCAGTACTACAGGCTGGTGACAACGGCCCCCCGAACGGGATCCGGCGGTTCCCTCGCCGCCGTAGCGGCCGAGATCTACCTTGACACGCAGGAGGTCCAGGAACTTATCGCCCTGACGAGGGATGAAATCAGCCGGGCCAAGCTCATGATCGATCTGGACCAGATTTACGGCATCATTACCCCGGAAATGTTCGAGATGGTCGGTCGGGTAAAGACCATCCTCTTTGGGGACGCCGGCGATTTGGAGGGTATTCCGGATCCGCCCCAGGGCAGCCTGGAATCCGCGTATCAAAGTCCCCTCGGAATGTAGCCGTCGGTCCCACTGTATTCGAATGGAGGAAACCCATCATGATTAAGTCGCGCCCCATAAACAATGCTAAATTCAGAGGATGCCTGATCGTCTGTGTCGTGGCCGCTCTGATGTGTGCCTGCACAAACCACAATTACTTCAAACCATCCTGCACCTTGCCATCCGGCGTGGATCTCGAGGCGGCCCTGGATCATTCGCGCGCCGATCTTGGTCGCCTGGAATGCGAGCAGATGTTCGAAGGTTATTTTGATCGCCTGATAGATGTGGCCAAACGCGATCCCGATATCGAGAACCGGCGTCGTTTCAGTGAATTTCTGGTGTGGGCCAACGATGAAGGCATTATCGACAAAATCCAGGCCCGTAACTACTACAATCGCTATTTCAACACGACCTTCATGTCGCTGCCGGACGATTTCAACGTCTGTTCATCATGCACCGACATTGCCAAAAGCAATCTTGAGCAGGACTTACAACAAGAGCTCGGTCAAAAAGAAGAAGGTCTCTTGAGGGCCTGCCAGGACAAACCAGCGTATTATGCGGCGGCGGATCAGTACAATTCGATTCTGCTGTTGTTGGACGCGACCTGTACCGCCTGCCTGAACAAGTAGCATGGGAAGCTTGTCATGAAAGCAAAATCTCACGCCGCTGCTGTTTTTTGGACCGGATTCCTAACCGGCTCTCTGGGCGCTGTCCTTGTCGCGCTAACCCTGCTGTACATTCTGAATATGTCGGCGGTCGTGGCCATATCCGTTTTAGATGTCCCGACCATCCAACGCATGCTGGCGTGGACCTATGAAAATCTGCGCTTGTCGGTCATCCCCTTTGGCGCGACCTTGCTGCTCTTTACCGGTTCGCTGATGCGCTTAAAACGGTTTCTGCGCGACCAGGATAGCGCGGTGGAAAAAATCGCCCAGATGGATCACCTGGTCGATATTTGGATCAATCTGTTCTTCGGTATCGGGGTCATCTGGACCGCGATCGGCATGCGAGGGGCCTTGCTGGACGGACTGGGTGATCTGAATGCCCAGAGCGCTGCCAAGCTGGGGGCCTTTTCGATCCTGCAGCGACTGGTTGATGGCGGTATCCTCCTGGCGCTGTCCACGACCATTTTTGGCGCGGTCGGCGGCTATCTGCTGCGGCTCGTTAAATCACTGACGGTCGGTACGCAAATCCAAGCCTACTACCATCGGCTGGCTGAGCAGCAGACGGACGCGGTCCAATCGTCGCTGCGATCCATCGATGCGCACCTCAACCGGTTGGTATCAACCGCAACCCCTAAATCCCCCGGATAGTGTCCGGGGGTTTAGCTGCCATTGTGGAGACACCGATGAATCCCCTGCTAACATCGTCGCCATTTGGGTTTCACCGCAGCCCGCCGCCATCGAACGATGTTGAAATGCTGCAGACCGATGTCATGCG
>JASJED010000250.1 GCA_030065585.1 Desulfobacterales bacterium
GAGGCCCGCGACAATCCCATGGCCATGAAGGCCGCGCCCTGTTCGTGGCGTGACATGATAAACTGGAAGCATTTTTGCTTCTCCATTTCGTCGAACACCGGCATGATTGCCCCGCCGGTATAACCGAAAATATATTGCACGCCCTTGTCGCGCAGTGCCTTGAGAACCAGTTCCTTGCCTTGCATCGTATTCGCTTTTCCTTTCTGGCGCCCCGACCTCTCTTGATTCGACCGTCGGGCTCGGCAGCGTGCTGACAGATGGCCGCGCCCCTCAAAGATTTCAGGAGATGACTATAATATTTTTTTGGGCGATGGCTACCGCGAACGGATAAATACTTGACGTTGCCTCCCAATCGGGGCATTTTAGCCACTGCTCGCGCGTCGTCACGATGGTCGTGACCAGGCCCATACCATACTACTGACCGAAGGCACAGGACAACCGCAATGGGGAAAACACTTTTCGAAAAAATTTGGGCCGCTCACGTGGTGCGTGAAATGCCCGACGGCTTATCGCTGATTTATATCGATCGGCACTTGGTGCACGAGGTTACGAGCCCCCAGGCCTTCGAAGGACTGCGCCTGGCCGGCCGCCAGGTCAGGCGGCCCGACCTGACCTTTTCAACCATGGACCACAATGTCCCCACCACGGCCGATCGCCTGGCCATCGCCGATCCGATATCACGCGCCCAGGTGGAAGCGCTGGAGACCAACTGCAGGGATTTCGGTATTACGCTCTACGGTCTGGGGGACGCCCGCCAAGGCATCGTGCATGTGATCGGCCCGGAACTCGGCCAGACCCTGCCGGGCCTGACCATCGTCTGCGGCGACTCCCACACTTCCACTCACGGGGCTTTCGGCGCCCTGGCCTTCGGTATCGGCACCTCCGAGGTGGAGCACGTTCTCGTAACCCAGACCCTGGTCCAACGCAAGCCCGGAACATTTAAAATCGAATTTACCGGCCGTCTGGCCCCCCATGTCTGGTCCAAAGACATGGTGCTCAAATTGATCGGTCTGATCGGCACGGCCGGCGGCACCGGATACGTGCTGGAATACGGCGGTGAAGCCGTGCGTGCCCTTTCCATGGAAGCACGCATGTCAATCTGCAATATGAGCATCGAGGCCGGTGCCCGGGCCGGCATGATTGCTCCGGATGAAACCACGTTCGACTACATCACCGGGACGGAGCGCCCCTTTGCTCCCAAGGGCCGGGATCTCGAACGTGCGCTGGACTATTGGCGCACGCTGCCCAGTGACGCGGACGCCGCCCATGATCGCGCCTTGACCATCGACACCGCGGCCATTGCCCCCCAGGTGACCTGGGGAACCAACCCGGGCATGGTGATCGATATCGACCAACCGGTTCCGGCGCCGGATGCCGCGGCCGGCTACAGCCGCGACGACGTGGAAAAAGCGCTGGACTATATGGGGCTTGCGCCCGGGGTCAAGCTAAGCGATGTGCCCCTGGACGTGGTGTTTATCGGCAGTTGCACCAACTCGCGCATCGAAGACCTGCGCCAGGCCGCCGCGGTTCTGGACGGGCGCCGCAAAGCCGAGCACGTGGAATTGCTGGTGGTGCCGGGTTCCGAACAGGTCCGCCAGCAGGCCGAGGCCGAAGGGCTGGACCGCATTTTCAAGGCGGCCGGCGCCCAGTGGCGTTTTGCCGGCTGCAGCATGTGCCTGGGAATGAACCCGGATCAGTTGCGTCCGCAGCAGCGCTGCGCCTCGACCTCCAACCGCAACTTCGAAGGCCGCCAGGGAAAGGGCGGTCGCACGCACCTGGTCAGCCCTGAAATGGCCGCAGCGGCCGCCGTGGCAGGAAAATTCGTGGATATCCGCACCTGGCTGGAATAAAAGGCCTCGCCTGCCAAGGCGATACTGAAACCTGCGTCAATGAGGAAACCCTATGACACCGTTTACGACCCATACCGGCATCGTTGCGACCCTCAACCGGGCCAATGTGGATACCGATGCCATCATCCCCAAGCAGTTTCTCAAATCGATCAAACGCACGGGCTACGGCCCCAACGCCTTCTTCGACTGGCGCTACACCGCCGACGGTCAGCCCGACCCGGATTTCGAACTCAACCAGCCCCGTTTCGAGGGCCGCTCCATCCTGGTGACCCGCAACAATTTCGGCTGCGGTTCCAGCCGCGAGCACGCCGTCTGGGCGCTGGCCCAGGATGGCTACCGGGTGATCATCGCCCCCCGCATCCAAAGGGACGGCAAGCGCCTGCCCGGATTTGCCGACATCTTCCGAAGCAACACCACCAAAAACGGGGTACTGGCGGTCGAACTGCCGGAGGAAGCGGTCGACACCATCTTCACGCTGGTAGCTGAAAACCCCGGATTAAAGGCCACGGTGGATCTCACCACCCTGAAGGCGGCCTTCCATGGCCCCGGCCCCACCGAGTTTGACTTCGAGATCGAGCCCGGCGCCCGGGAGCAGCTTCTCAAAGGGCTGGACGACATCGATCTGACCCTGCACCATGTGGAGGCCATCGACCGGTTTGAAGCCCATCACGAAACCTGGCTTTGAGCGTTAGACCAGCGTCGCCTGCGGCCGGGGTGATCAGCATGTCGGCTACGCATCCGTAACACAACCCTCCGAGGCCGAACGAACGCTGCGGATATATTTGTGCAGCACACCGTCGTTGACCTTGTAAGGGGGCATGACCCAGTCTTTGCGCCGGGCCGCCATATCCGACGCCGTAATGTCGACCTCAATGGTGTTGCGGCGCGCATCGATGGTGATCCGGTCGCCGTTGGTGACCAGGGCGATCGGTCCGCCCGCCTGGGCTTCCGGCGTGATGTGGCCCACGATGAACCCGTGGGAGCCGCCCGAAAAACGCCCGTCGGTCAAGAGAGCCACATCGGCCCCCAAGCCGGCGCCCATGATGGCTGAAGTGGGGGTTAGCATCTCGGGCATGCCCGGCCCGCCCTGGGGACCTTCGTAGCGGATGATCACCACGTCCCCCTTGTGGATAAGGCCTTGCTCCAAGGCCTCCAGCATATCCTCCTCGGCGTCGAACACACGCGCCGGTCCTTCGAAGACATGCCCCTCCTTGCCGGTGATCTTGGCCACGGCCCCCTCCGGGGCCAGATTGCCTTTTAGAATCTGGATGTGGCCGTTTCTCTGGATGGGATTTTCCAGGGGGTGGATGATCTCCTGCCCGGCGGCCAGTCCGTCGACTGCGGCCAGATTTTCCGCCAGACTGCGGCCGGTAACGGTGAGGCAATCGCCGTTCAGCAATCCCTCGGCGAGCAGGTATTTCATCAGCGCCGGCAGTCCACCGACGCGGTCCAGATCTTCCTGAACGTAGCGGCCGCTGGGCTTCATGTCGGCCAGCAACGGGACCCTGTCGCTGACCCGCTGAAAATCGTCGAGCTCGAGCGCTACGCCCGCCGCCCGGGCCATGGCAATCAGGTGCAGAACGGCATTGGTCGATCCTCCCAGGGCCGTGATCACCACCATCGCATTTTCAAAGGCCGCGCGGGTCATAATATCCCGGGGCCTGATCTCCGCCTCCAATAGTCGGTGGATGGCGCGACCCGCCCGGCGGCATTCCTCGGCCTTGTGATCCGATTCGGCCGGCCGACTGGCACTGAACGGCAGGGACATGCCCAGCGCCTCGATGGCCGAAGCCATGGTATTGGCGGTGTACATGCCGCCGCAGGCACCGGCTCCGGGGCAGCTGTGACGCACGATGGCCTGCCGCTGGGTTTCATCGATCCGCCCGGCCAGATATTCGCCGTAGCTCTGGAAGGCCGACACAATATCCAGGGTTTGTCCCTCGAATTCACCGGCCCGGATGGTGCCCCCGTAGACCATCAGCGCCGGTCGGTTGACCCGGGCCATGGCGATCAGGCATCCGGGCATGTTCTTGTCGCATCCGGGCAGGGCGATGTTAGCATCATACCACTGGGCCCGCATGACCGTTTCGATGGAATCAGCGATCAGGTCCCGAGACGGGAGCGAGTAGCTCATGCCTTCGGTGCCCATCGAGATGCCGTCGCTGACCCCGATGGTATTGAACCGCAGACCCACCAGGCCGGCCTCATCGACACCCGCTTTGACCACCGCGGCCAGACGGTTCAAGTGCATGTTGCAGGGATTGCCCTCGTACCAGACGCTGGCGATGCCCACCTGGGGTTTGTGCATGTCGGCTTCGCTCAGGCCGACCGCAAAGAGCATGGCCTGGGAGGCGCCCTGGCGCTTGGGCATAGTGATACGCGAACTGTAACGGTTCATTTTAGTCGGCATGGGATTCCCCCTCGATCGAAAAACAATGTCAAAAATATAGACGCAGGTGAAATGTCTCTGCAAACCTTGTTTACGCTTGAAAGTCGTCAGCGGTTAGGATATTCGGTGAACCCTCCGCCCACGATCCCTTCACCAATAGGCTCCGGGTGTCGTAACCAGCAGAAACGCAAAGATTGGCATGATTAATGCTTGATTCGAAGTTGAATCCACTCGGAAAAAGTATCTTAGAAATCATGAACCCATGAGGCTATCCGATGAGACATAACCCCAACGGCTCAACCCCACAAAAAGATCGACGGCAGGCCTACCGAATGCCGTATGATACCGACCTGACCTATCGTTCCGGTGTGACGGCCGGTATGGGCCGGGTGGTCAACATCAGTTCCGAAGGCATGTATTTCGAAACATCGCAGCCACCGATCCCGGGTGAGCGGTTGTGTATCGATTTCCGGTTTCGCAACAGCCAGAGCGCCATGCAAATCTGCGGCGAAATTGCACGAACCACCCGAATCGGGGCAGGTGTCCGCTTTACCTGGTAGAGACGCCCTCACAGCGGGCGGCGCAGGCCGCGACGACCATGCTGCGTTCCCGGACGTCGCCCATCGATCTTCGCTTTCCTGGATACAATCCTACGCGCTACACAAACGCGGCTTGGGTTTCTCACCAGCGCGTGCCCTCACCGTCGATCAGGCCGACGATGACCCCGGGTCGTCTGCGGGCGCAGGTGTTTGAAGCTTGAGGCGTGCGGTCGCCGGCCCTGGGGATCGGAGATCAAACATCACCAAGCCAGGTCAGGGCCTCGTCGTAATCGGTGAAGACCTCGTACTGAAACCCCATGATCAGGAGACAGGCCTTCATTTTGTTGGCCACGTCGTAACGCTCCTTATCGGGTTGGACAACCGTGGCGACACGGTTGGTAAAGAAGCATTGGAAAGATTTGATTTCCGTTGATATCTTCATGATGTCCAGCATGGTCTTGCCTGTGGCGGTGGTATCCCGGTAGTCGATGAGGATGTTGTGATCCGGATGACTGGCTGCGTCCATGGCCAGCTCGCGTACGAGGCCCATGACCCGCTCATGGTCGAGTTCGCCTTTTAATTTTTTGATGATGATCCGGTCCATCCCAGTTCATCCCGACAGTGGTTGCCCTAACCACCCATTAAGGACTTCCTTGACGACTCCCCCCCGATACCAGTTATAGTTGGCGCTGTCAAAAGACCCGTTTCCCGGCAATGTCTCCCCCGGCTCGACTCGGCCCGCGGGGATAAGCTTTCCCCCAATGGATAGGAACACCAAGGAGTATCGATGGAACTGTTGGAAGCAATCCATACCCGCCGAAGTATCCGCCAATACCGGCCCGAACCGGTTCCCGCCGAAGCGGTGCGAACCCTCCTGGGAGCGGCCATGATGGCGCCCAGCGCCGGCAATGTTCAGCCCTGGCAGTTCGTGGTGGTGACCGATCCGGTAATAATGAACCAGGTCAAAGACGTTCATCCGTATGTCGGCATGGCCGCCCGGGCGCCTCTGGGAATCCTGGTCTGCGGTGATCTGCGCCTCGAAAAATTTCCCGGCTTCTGGGTTCAGGACTGCGCGGCCGCCATGCAGAACCTCCTGCTGGCGGCCCATGATCAGGGATTGGGTGCCGTGTGGACCGGCATTCATCCTGTCGAGGAACGTGTGGAGCGGTACCGTTCCTTGTTCGAGTTGCCCGCCAAGGTGATCCCCCTGGGTTTTGCCGTCCTCGGCTGGCCGGTCAAACCGGGGCGGCACAAGGAGCGCTACAAGGCCGAACGGGTCCACCAAAATCGCTGGCAGGGCTAAACCGGACGCGGTTAGATGGCGCGCCGCGTGCGGCTGCCCATCAAATTTCAAAACCGTAAAAACGGGCCGCATTTTTCCCCACAACCCTCTCAAGCGCCGCCGCTTCGAGCCCGGCCTGGCTGATGGATTTGAGTTCCCGATCCCAGGCATAAGGAATATTGGGAAAGTCGGAGCCGTACATGATGCGATCCTGACGGTAAGCGCGCAAATCGATGGCATCCGCCAGCTGAAAATAGTCGGTCAACACCATGGTGGTATCGAGCCAGAGGTTGTCGTATTGATCGACCAGACGACGATAGGCCTCCAGTTCATCGAACCCCAGGTGGGGGACGCAAACCTTGAGATGCGGGAAAGCAGCCAGAACCTTCGCGAGACGCCCGGCATTGCAGATTTGATAAGGGTCGCAGCGGTAAGCCGTGCTCTTGGGTTCGCGCCCCACATGCATGACAAGGGGTTTGTGCCGGGATTGGCAGAGGGCATAGATCGGCTCCATATAGTCCGCATCCATTTCGAAGCACTGGACATGGGCATGCAGTTTTAACCCGCCCAGCCCCAAATCGAAAGCCTGCCCTATGATCTGGGCGGCATTGTCCTCCCCCGGAAAAACAGTGGCCATGCCGGTGACTTTACCGCGATAACCACGGCATTCATCGGCCATGTACTGATTGAGCTGCATGGCCATGCCGGGTTTGTGGGCGTATTGGAGGGCCACGATGTGCCCCAGGCCGCGCCCCAGGAGAAAGTCGAAGATCTGCCGGGTTGTCATCCGGTAGCGGATGGGCCAGGCGTTGTCGTCGAACCACTGCCAGACGGCGCTGAAGAGATGGGGCGGGAAGACATGCACATGGGCGTCCGCCACAGCAGGCAATCCGGACGGCGGTCGATCACCTTCCCGGTCGTTGATCGATGGCATTTCAGGCTTCAGCATGGTCACCTTGCAAATTTGCCCAACGGGTCGTGTTGATAAGGTCGAATTAGTCCGCGCTCGTTAATCTGGCAAAGGCCAGAATCCAGTAATGTCTACAAGTTCCGGATGCCGGCTCCGTCAACCCGGACCTGATCCGGGACCGGCATGACGAAAACAATCCTTTTTTCGAATCCCTCATCACCTTGAAGATCGAAAATCGATGCGCATCATCCTTGAAATACCGGAACGACGATAAACGCGCCCATGACGGAAAGGGAATGTGCCGCCATGCTGAACAGCCGCCGATCGATGCCAGTGATCACCCCCGATCCGTCCCCCGCCAAAGACCTCATGGCGCGTCCCACTTTCTGGCAGGCCACCCGCTTCTGGGCCAAACTGGGCTTGATCAGTTTCGGTGGTCCCGCAGGGCAGATCGCCATCATGCACCACGAACTGGTGGAACAAAAAAAGTGGATCAGTAACGCGCGTTTCCTTAATGCGCTCAACTACTGCATGCTCCTGCCCGGGCCGGAAGCCCAGCAACTGGCCACCTACATTGGCTGGCTGCTGCACCGGGTACCGGGCGGCATCGTGGCCGGGGGCTTGTTCGTGATCCCGTCGATCTTTATCCTGTTTGGCCTGAGCTACGTTTATGTGGTCTACGGGACGGTGCCCTGGGTGGCGGCCGTGTTCGGCGGCCTCAAGGCGGCCATCATGGCCATCGTGGTGGCCGCGGTCTTCAAGATTGGAAAGAAGGCCCTTAAGAACAGCATCATGGTGGGTATCGCCGCTCTCGCCTTCATCGCCATCTTCATCTTGAAGATCCCCTTCCCTTTCATCGTCCTGGGTGCCGGCGCCATCGGTCTGGCGGGCAGTTACTTTCTGCCCGATCGCTTCGATGTCCACAAAGGCAGGCCGGCCGGGGATGTGGATGCCGGCTACGTGCAAATCTGCGAGGACGAGGAAACCTGTCATATCGATCCATCGAACCGACGCAATATCGTCATCCTCGTGGTCTTTGGACTCCTGTGGCTGGTGCCTGTGGCGGGTCTGGGATTTCTCACGGCCCACCGCGTGTTTTACACCGAAGCCCTCTTTTTCACCAAGGCCGCCTTTCTGACCTTTGGCGGCGCCTATGCCGTTCTGGCCTATATCGCCCAGGCCGGTGTCACGCAGTACGGCTGGCT
>JASJED010000031.1 GCA_030065585.1 Desulfobacterales bacterium
ATTGCCCGTGATCATCTTGACGGCCTACGGCACCATTCAAACCGCTGTCGATGCCATGCGTCGGGGGGCGTTCAGCTATTTGACCAAGCCTTTCGACGGCCAGGAGCTGTTGATCCAGGTCGAGAAGGGCCTCGAACAGCAGCGCCTGTCACGTGAAGTGCGGCGGCTGCGCAGCATGGTCAATGGTGCTTATCGCTTTGAAAATATCATTGGCCGCAGTGAGGCCATTCAGGCGGTTCTGGCGCAGGTTTCGCAGGCGGCCCAATCGGAGTCGAGCGTCTATATCGAGGGTAAGAGCGGCACAGGTAAGGAGTTGATCGCCAAAACCCTGCATATGTGCAGCGGCCGCAGCAAAGGGCCGTTTGTGGCCATCAACTGCGCGGCAATTCCCGAAACCCTGCTCGAAAGCGAACTCTTCGGCTATGCCAAAGGTGCTTTCACAGGGGCCGATCGCAACCGCAAAGGCTTGCTGGCGGAGGCCCACGAAGGCACTTTTTTTTTGGATGAGATATCGGAAATGCCTTTGAGCATGCAGGTCAAGCTCCTGCGGGCGCTGGAGGAGCGCACTTTTTATCCGCTGGGCAGCCGGACGACGGTGGCCGTCGATATCCGTATCATCGCGGCTTCCAACAAGAATCTTGACGCTGAAATCCAAAAAGGAACGTTTCGTGAGGACCTGTACTACCGCATCCACGTCATTCCCATCAAACTGCCCACCCTTAAGGAGCGCAAGGAGGACATTCCGCTGTTGGCCAAACACTTTCTGGAAAAATACGCCCGGGCCATGGAGAAGAACATCAGCGGATTTGCGCCGGCGGCCATGCGCAAACTGATGACTTACGAGTGGCCCGGCAACGTCCGTGAACTGGAGAACACGGTGGAGTGCGCCGTGGCCATGTCCGAGGTCTCCCAGATTCAGGAACACGTGATTTTGCAGCACCCCTTTCAGCAGGGCCAGAGTGGTAAGGCGATCGTCCCCCTGAGGGCGGCCAAGGCCGATTTTGAGCGGCAATATTTAATTCAACTGCTGGAGTCGACCCGCGGCAACATCAGCCAGGCCTCGAAACTGGCCGGAAAATACCGGGCCGATTTCTACAATCTGCTGAAAAAACACGATCTCGACCCCGACCGCTTCCGTGGGGCCTGATCCAGACCTACCACCGTCCCCAAACATCAGGGAGTATGCTGTCCTTGAGAATGCTTCCTGAGATCGCGACGGGTTCCCCCACAGCGACTTGCTCACTCGCCCACACGGTCCACGAAACCAACATGGCCAACGCCGTGACGACCAACAATGCGCGTACCAATTTTTCCATCTGTAAACCTCCCATAATGGATTCCCCAAGATTCCGCTGCAGGGCTGTCAACGCATTGTCCTTAGGTTGACCGGGATTGCCCCGGGGTGAAATGAAACGACCCTGCAATCGGCGCGAAGTATTGGAGCAAGGAGGGTGCCAGGAGAGATAAAATTATAAGCAATTGAAATTATTTCTGTTGGTAAACGGTGGTCAATCCGCAAAGTGTCGGAAATCATACGGGTGGTGCAGGTATAAGGCTACATATATCAATAATTTATTTGATTTCAATTGGTTAAAGTAAAATATCCTGTCAGGTGATGCGTGTTTTGTAGGATTTTTCCATCGATTTGCGCCTGTTCTAAAAGGGACAAAATCAAACTATTTGAATAATTTTAAGTGGATATAACAGCGGCATGTTTATTGCTGTAATCTGGGCAGGGGGCGGCCAATCGTCTGGGAAGCCTGAAAGGAGCCTGAAGATGAAAATCCTGATCGTGGATGACAACACCGTGATTCTTTCGGTTATCGAGGCCATTTTGAGCCAGGAAAACCACGAGGTCTTCTGTGGCAGCAACGGTGTGCTCGGTTACAATCAATACCTGAACATCCGGCCGGATCTGGTGCTGACCGATATCGAGATGCCCTGGCAGGACGGCATCTCAATGGTTCAGTCCATCCGGCGCCACGACCCGTTGGTGCGCACCCTATACATGACCGGCAATCCAGGACCCTATCTGGCAAGCCTTAACTTGGAGCAGCGCTGCCATCCGGTGGAGGTCCTTTACAAGCCTTTTACGCGCTCGGCCCTTTTGAGGGCCATCAACGATGTGATGTTGCAAGAGATCAACCCGGCCATGATGCGTCAGAAGGCCGCCCAAAGGGCGATGCCCAAAAACAAGCGCTTCCGGGAATCGCTGAGTCGGGCCAAGTTCAAGGTGGAGGGCCTCTATGAAAGGGCTGAACATCCTTATGCTGATGTTCGCGGTTTTGCTGATCATTTCGCGGGTGATCGCCGCCGAGCCAGTGCCGGCCGATGATCCCTCCGATCGACTGGTAAGCGGGACCATATTGTCGATCAGCTATGTGACGGGAGATTTGCTGCTCAGCCCGGACGAAGGCACCGTTATCGTCCTCTATGGGGTCGATGCCGCTGCTTTGCGGGGCCTGGGTGCCGGTGACCGGATCACCGTTCGGCTGGGCGCCAATTCCGAGGTGCGTGAAGTCGCCCGCAAGGAACGCTAAGCCGGTCAGGGATGACGGGCGGCTTCATTGCGTTGTGATAATGATCTCCATCTGGATTTGACCGGTGCACGGCCGCATTGGGATCCAGGCGAACGCCTGTGATGCCACCGCCCTTTCATCAAGCCATCCTCTTAGTGTAATCTAAACGAACGCCAATTCAAATCGGATCATAGGCCCACTGCAGGTAAACGGCGCCCCAGGTAAAACCGGCCCCGAAAGCAGCCAGGACCAGATGGTCTCCCCGGCGTAACTGCGTCTCATAGTCGTGCAGGCAGAGTGGGATCGTGCCGCTGGTGGTGTTGCCGTATTTATGGATGTTGAGCATCACCTTTTCAGGTCCGATGCCCATTTTTTCGGCGGTGGCATCGATGATCCGTTTGTTGGCCTGGTGAGGCACCAGAAAGGCCACGTCATCGGCCGCGAGCCCGTTGCGGGCCATGATTTCATAGGCCACCTGGGCCATATTCTTCACGGCAAACTTGAAGACCGTAGAGCCCTCCTGATAGACGAAATGCTCGCGGGCCTCAAGGGTGGTGATGCTGGGGGGGCGGCGGCTGCCGCCGGCTTTCATGTGCAGATGGGGCTCTCCGGCGCCATCCGAGCGCAGGAGGGCGTCGCGCAACCCGAGGCCGTCTGTCGATGGCTCCAGCAAAACGGCCCCGCCGCCGTCGCCGAAAATGATGCAGGTGGCCCGGTCCTGGTAATCGACGATGGCGGACATCTTGTCCGCGCCCACCACGATGACTTTACGGCAGTAGCCGCTGGCAATGTATTGGGCGGCCGTGGTCAGGGCAAATAAAAAACCGGAGCAGCCGGCCTGAAGGTCGTAGCTGAAGGCATTCACGGCCCCGACGGCATTGGTGATAATATTGCCTGTGGCCGGGAACAACATGTCCGGGGTCGTGGTGGCACAAATCAGCAGATCGATTTCGCCGGGATCCGTGGCGGTTTTTTCCAGAAGACCCCTGACGGCGGCGGTGCCAATCACCGAGGTGCCCTGATCGTGCCCCTTTAAAATGCGCCGTTCCTTGATGCCGGTGCGTGTGGTGATCCAATCGTCACTTGTATCCACCAGGGCGGCCAGTTCGTCATTGGTCAGCACATAATCCGGCACCCAGGCATGAATTCCGGTGATGGCAGCCCTCTTGGTTCCCATGGTTATCGCCATCCTTTCAAGATTGACGGTTGCGTTGAGAATCCGTTAGCGGCAGGTGGCGTAGTTCGCGTCATGCTGGTTTAGGGTAACTAAGCCGCTTTACAAATATTTCGCAAGCCTTGATTGCGATTAACTTACAAGGCCATCCCGAATCAAGGCGTTGATCACGGCGAACAGGATGCCTTCGACCCTTTAACCGCCTGTTAAGCCAGTTCCAGCGATTCCCCGGGTTTCAGAAGGGCCACGACGGACTCCGTTTCTTTCTCCACGCGTTGCTTCCAGGCGTCCACGTCCTGTTGGATGACATCGAAGGTGTCATAGTGGATCGGCAGTACCTGGCGCGGTTCGATCAGCTTGACCGCCCGCAAGCTATCCTCGGGTCCCATCGTGAAATTATCGCCGATGGGCAGGACGGCCAGATCGATCCCCTCTTCACCGATCAATTTCATGTCGTAGAAAAGCCCCGTATCACAGGCATGGTAAATCTTGCGGCCCTGGATGTAGAAAAGAAACCCACAGGGGTTCCCACCATAGGAGCCGTCCGGCAGGGCCGAGCCGTGGTGGGCGATGGTCAGCTTGACCCGCCCCCAGGGATAGTTAAAACCGCCACCGATATGCTGCGGGTGGGCTTTTTCCAACCCCTGGCCCAACAGCCAGTTGTGGATCTCGAAGTTGGAAATCACGGTGGCGCCGGTTCGCTTGGCAATGTCCACCGTATCACCCACGTGGTCGCCGTGGCCGTGGGAGACCAGAATATAATCCGCTTGCACCTGATCGGCGGGAACCGGTGCCAGAGGATTGCCGGTGATGAACGGGTCTACCAGAAGTTTGGCCTCGCCGGTTTCGATCATTAGGCAGGCATGACTGTACCAGGTAACTTTCAGCGCCATGATATTTCCTCCTTCCAGGGTTGAAGCATCTTTAACCGAGTGGTTCTTGCGATCCGCAAAAATTAGGAACGGGTTGCCCGAAAATCAAAATGCCCCATCCTAAGACCAAGCGGCGCCGATGACAACCCCCAATGGGATCATCATGGGCCCCAGGTTTCTGCGGGCCTCTGTTGAGCAGGGGCGCATGATCTGGGGATCACCTCTGGACTTCGGGGTTGGGATGACATAAGCTTCGGTTGTCACGGGTTTTACCCGCTTTACGGCCGAGACCGACCGCTTATCGCGATCGTCAGGAGCGCTTATGGATGACATGATGCCCTTTCCCGATTTTTCTGACAAGATCGTCCTGATTTATCTCATGGGCCGGTCGCCCGACGACGGGGTCCTGCTGGAGCGTGCCGTTTTCGAGGTTCAGGGGGGCCGCGTTTTTCTGATCGGCGACTTTGCCGAAGGCGCGTCCGCCAACGACTGGGTGGCCGGGGTGCGCACGGCGCTGGCCTGGGACAGCGTTCAGCAGTATTTTATCTTCACTTCCATGGAAGACTACATGGCCCGTGCCTCGAGGGCTTTCACCAGCGAACCGTACCACTGAAAACAGCCGGCCCACGGATACGTCGCCATGACCGATATGCTTGTCAAACTCTATGACCTGACCGCCCAATCCTCTGTGCCTTCAGCGAACACGACCGTCCGGCGCGCCCTGGCCACCGAACGGCCCGCCGTGGTCCGCTGGGTGCGCTGGCACTTCGGCGCCGGCTGGGCCGCCGAATGCGAACCGGCATTCGGGCGTATGCCCGTGAGTGCGTTCATTGCCCTACATGACAACCAGTTGGCGGGGTTCTGCGTCTACGACTGCACGGCCCGGGGCATGCTGGGGCCCATCGGTGTTGCCGCGCCCCAACAGCGACGGGGAATCGGTCGCGCATTGCTTCTGGCCGCCCTGGAGGATATGCACGCCAACGGTTATGCCTATGCCGTTGTGGGCTGGGTGGACGAACAGACATTTTTCCAGCGGGTGGCCGGCGCAACGCCCATCCCGGATTCCAAGCCGGGATTTTACCGGGGAATGCTGATGGAGGACCGGCGCCTGTCCTGATCCGTCTGTTTCCATGCCCATCGAGAGGACGGATGACGTTGTGATGCCCACGATCGCCATGACGGCTAAGGCGCCTTCCGGACGAATCGCGGCCCTGGATCATCTGAGGGGGACCATCATGGCGCTGATGGCCCTCGATCATGCCAGCTTTTTCATTGCGCGCATGCATTCCCGCGAATTCTGGGGGACAGCCCTGCCCGATTACGCTTCCGCCCTGCCTTTTCTCCTGCGGGGTGTCACCCACATCTGTGCCCCGGGGTTCTTTTTTTTGATGGGGGCGGGCATGGCCATGCTGGCGGACGCCCGCCGTGCGGCCGGCTGGTCCCCAGGGCGGATCACCCGATTTTTTATGCTGCGCGGCCTGGTTCTGATCGCGGTGCAGGTGCTGATTGAAAATCCGGCCTGGCGCTTGGCATTTGTCCGCGGGATTCCGGGTACGTTCGTGGGCCGCGGCGGTCCAATTCCAGGACATGGAGAAGGAACCACAGTCTATCTGGGGGTTCTCTTTGCGCTTGGTGCGGTGATGATTCTCTGGTCGCTGGCGCTACGGCTGCCAACGCTAGCGGTGGGCATCATCAGTGCCGCCGCTGTCCTGCTGACCCAATGGGTGACGCCCGGTCCGGAGGCCTTCAGCGTCGATTATCCCTGGTGGGTGCGAATGCTGCAGATTCCGGGAAGAAGCGGGCTGTTTGTGGTCTTCTACGCGGTGGTGCCCTGGCTGGGTATTGCCGGGCTGGGCATCCTCCTTGGGCGCTGGCGGAAACCCATTCTGGCGAATCTGCCCCGGTGGGCCTTAGCCACGGCCGGCGCGCTGCTGACAGCTTTCATCGTTGTGCGCGGTGCGGGAGGGTTCGGCAATTTCCATGCGCCCGCCGTCGGCTGGATCGGCTTTCTGAACGTTACCAAGTACCCTCCCAGTCTGGCCTTCATTCTCCTGACCCTGGGCCTTAATGCCCTCTTACTGGGGATTCTCAGCGCGGCGCGTGGGCGCGGCTATGCCTGGCTGGGCGTATTCGGGCGAACGCCGCTTTTCTTTTATATCCTGCATCTCTACCTTTATGGTCTGATGGGATGGCTGGTGCCTTCCGGCGTCTCCCAAGGGCGCATGCTCCTTTTTTGGCTGGTGGGATTGGCATTGCTCTATCCGCTGTGTCGTTTTTACGATCGATATAAAAAGGCCCAACCACCGGATGCCCTCTGGCGTTTGTTCTAGCGGGGATCAAATGATTTGAATATGCGGTCCTCAGAGGAGGCGATGGGCCGTCCGGGAAGAGTTGCTTTTTCCACAACGATAACTTAGGCTGGGCCTCATCCCGGCCGACGATGGCTCCCGCTAACCACCTAATCCAAATAAAAACGTGAAACCGCGCAATCCCGACTATCAGGCCGAAATCAACCGTGTCTTCAAACAGGCGCCTTTCATTGCCGACATCGGCCTGGAACTCGTCGAAGTATCACCCGGCCGCTGTTCTACGCTACTGATACTGGAAAAACGGCACCAGCAGCAGGACGGCTTCGTACATGCCGGTGTTCTGACCACCGTGGCCGATCACACCGCCGGGACGGCGGGGGCCTCCTTGATCGCCGCCGGTCAATACGTGCTCTCAACGGATATCAAGGTCTGCCTGATGCGCGCGGCCCGTGGCGATCGGCTTCACTGCCGGGCCCGGGTCCTCAAGTCCGGGCGCCGCCTGATTTTTACCGAGTCTGAAGTCTTCTGCGAAGATGAGCGTCAGGAACAAGCCCTGGTGGTCAAAGCCATGGTAACCCTGGCCGTGGTCGCTGGCGCGACCTGAGACGGAAGGCGTCGCGCTTCAGATGAACAAGCTTTTGAGCCGATGCGTCGGCCCGGCCACGAACCTACCCGGGCAATGCCGGTATGCCCTGGCGGCCTAAATCAGGAGAACCCGATGCAACGCGAAGAAATGCTAAGCCGCATCGAATCCGAGAGCGGTTCGTGGGATCTGGTCATTATCGGGGGCGGTGCCACCGGTTTGGGTGTGGCCATCGACGGGGCTTCCCGCGGTTACAACGTCCTGCTTCTGGAGCAGAGCGACTTTGCCAAGGGGACCTCCAGCCGCAGCACCAAACTGGTTCATGGCGGGGTGCGTTATCTGCAGCAGGGCAACGTGTCGCTGGTTCTGGAGGCGCTCAAGGAACGCGGTCTGCTGCGTAAAAATGCCCCGCACCTGGTGCATAACCTGGCCTTTGTGGTGCCGAACTACGACTGGTGGGAAGGTCCCTTCTATGGGGTGGGGCTGAAGCTCTATGACCTTCTGGCGGGCAAGCACGGCTTCGGCCCTTCCAAGAACATTTCGCTAGAAAAGACCCTGAAATACATTCCGACCATTGAAACCAGGGGCCTGCGCGGCGGGGTGATCTATCACGATGGGCAGTTCGACGACGCGCGGCTGGCCGTCAACATGGCCCAGACGGCGGTGGAGCAAGGCGCCACGGTGACCAACTACATGGAGGTGAGCGCGCTGCGCAAATCGGACGGCTTCGTGCGGGGGGTCGTGGCTTACGATCACGAAAGCGGACGCGAATACGAGATCACCGCCCGGGTCGTGGTCAACGCCACCGGTGTCTTTGCCGATCAGATCCGGCGCCTGGACCGTGCCGGCGTGGCCCCCATGATCGCCCCCAGCCAAGGGGTGCACATCGTTCTCGATCGCGATTTTCTACCCGGTAAGGGCGCCATCCTGGTACCCCACACCCAGGATGGTCGCGTTCTGTTCGCCACACCCTGGCACAATCGGGTGATCGTGGGCACCACCGACACCGCCGTGACGGATACGCCCCTGGAGCCCCTGCCCCTGCCGGCCGAACTGGATTTCCTGCTGGCCCATGCGGCCCAGTATCTCACCAAGGACCCCACGCCGGAAGACGTCCTGAGCATGTTCGCCGGCCTGCGCCCGCTGGTGAGCATGGGCGGCGGCGAGAACACGGCCGCCATCAGCCGGGATCATACCCTGCACATCTCCGGCTCGGGCCTGGTAACCATCACCGGTGGCAAATGGACGACGTATCGTAAGATGGCCGAGGACACCGTCGACCAGGCGGCGGTCATCGCCCAGTTGGACGAGCGTCCCTGCGCCACCCAGGACTTGAACATCCATGGTTTTCACCGCAATGCGGCGCAGTTCGGCGACTTGGCCGTCTACGGCTCGGATGCCAGGGGCATTCAGGCCCTGGCCCGCCAGGACCCGGCCTGGGAAAAACGATTGCATCCGCGCTTGACGGCGATCGCCGGTGAGGTGCTCTGGGCCGTGCGCCACGAGATGGCCCGCACGGTGGAGGATTTCCTGGCCCGCCGGACCCGGGCCTTGCTGCTGGATGCCCGGGCGAGTATGACGGCGGCGCCGGCGGTGGCCGCGATCATGGCCCGGGAGCTTGGCCGCGATGACGCTTGGCAAAAAGCGCAAATCGAAGCTTACAACGATCTGGCGGTTAAATATTTGATGGTTCCCGAAGCAGGCGATTGAGAACCTGATTGACGAAACCCTATTCAGGGTGAGGGTCTACGCAGCGGGGATCGATCAAATCCGCCCATGGGACAGGCCACGTGACGCTTCAGTTCATTGCCAAGACGATGAGGGCCCGGATCATCCAACCCGGCGGTGCTGCGATCGAACGGCCGATCGAGATGCGTATCAATCCGATTACAGGGCGCACCAGCCGAATCACCTTCAGCCGGGGCCTTGAAACCGAGCCTGCGACTGAGCGGCTGCCGGACCCACCCCCGGATGCCCGGGCCACGGACGACTGTCCGTTCTGCCCCCCCCAGCTTGAGCGCCTGACGCCCAGGCTGACGTCGGCGATCGAGGCCGGTGGGCGTCTTACCCGGGGTACTTCGGTGCTTTTCCCCAATCTCTTTCCCTATGCGGCCTATTCGGCGGTGAGTCTCTTCGACCAGCAGCATTACGTGCCCATCGGGACCGCTGCGCCGGCCGCCTACCGCGACAGCCTGCTCAACTGCGGCGACTATCTGCGCCGGGTCCGCATCCACGACCCGGAGATGATCTACCAGGCCATCACCCAGAACCATTGCCCCTCGGCCGGCGGTTCACTGCTCCACCCCCATCTTCAAGTGCACGCCGACCGTGTGGCCTCCAATCATTTTCGTTTTCTTGAAAGACGGGCGGCGGCGTATTTCCGTGAAACCGGGCGCCGGCTTTTCAGTGACTATCTGGCCCGGGAGAGAATCGACGGACGGCGGATGATCGGGGTTTGCGGACCATGGCAATGGCTTGCGGCGTTTGCCCCGGAAGGTTTTTACGAACTCTGGGCCCTGCTGCCCGATGTGACCGCTTTGGGCGATGTTCCCGAGACGGCCTGGGGCGATTTGGCCGAAGGGATCATCCGGGCCCAGAAGTTCTACCGCAGCCTCAACCGCAACGCTTACAACCTGGGTTTGCTGGCCGTGGCCAACGGTAAAAGCGCACTGGAACTGCGTGTGGTGATGGTGGTCCGCCCCAACCATGCCCCCTGGGTGCGCAGCGACCACACCGGTTTTGAAATCATGCTGGGCGATATGGCCACCTTCAATGCGCCCGAAGAAACCGCCCGCGGGGCACGGCCTTTCTGGAGCTGATCCTATCACCTTCCGGTTGGCGGGAAAGTGGATCGTCTCTTTACCTTTGGGAGAATATCGGGAATAATCGGCCGCGTATTGAAAAGTCTGAATTCAATTGGAGGAATCGAGATGGCATATGGGTGGCATTTGAGGCGGGTTTCCATCGTTTGTGTTTGTCTGCTTCTCATCGCGCTGGCATGCGGTTGCCAGACCCCGGCCAATAAAAAGTCGCCGTCGCCCGAGCTGGAGATGCCGACTGCCAAAGGCGTGTTGCGCGTCGGCGTCACCCCCAGCATGCCGCCGCTGGTCTATCGCCAGGACGGGCAGATCGTCGGGCTGGAGGTCGAATTTGCCGAGGGACTGGCCAAGCATTTAGATCGTCGGCTTGAGTTCGTGGAAGTCAAATGGGACGACCAGATCGACTATTTGGTAGAAGGACGCACTGATATCATCATGTCGGGAATGTCCGTTACCGATATGCGCCGGATTCGCATCGCCTTCTGTTCGCCGTATGCCAAAACAGGACAGATGGCCCTGATTCGCCGTCGAGATATACAACGATTCAAAGGCGGGTATTACTCCTTGGTCGAAATTCCCAGCATTGGGGCGATACGTGACACAACCGGGGATGTGTTTATCCGGTCCCGTTTCCCGGATACGCACAAGCTGTTTTTTGACACGCTGGACGACGGCGTCCGGGCGGTGATACGCGACAAGATTGATATTCTGTTCTACGATGCTCCGTCCGTTGTGCTGGCGGCGGCCAAGTTTGAAAGCCATCTGGCATTTATCCCCAAAATTTATCAGACAGAGTACCTGGCCTGGGGGGTCCGCAAAGACAATACGGAGTTGCTAACGGCGGCCAATGCATATGTTGCCGAGTTAAAAAAGAACGGCCGCTTAAAGGAGGTAGTCAATCGCTGGATTCCCTTTGTAGCGAACTAGACGCGCGTCAAGACAGCGTTATCGATTCCGCTTCGCATGGCATCCGGCTGTTGTGACGGGCTCCGCCTCCTCCTCTGACTTGGATTGACATCACCCCCTGTTTCCGTTAGGGTTTCTTCCTCGTTTACCGGTGGCGCCGCATGGCCGGTTAAAGCGCCATCCCACCATCATTGTATCGGAATACTGCCATGATCGTTGGTCTCGATGTCGGCGGAACCCATGCCGACGTAGTCTTGCTGGGGCATGAAGGCGTCCTTAACGAAGTTAAGGTGCCGACGGATCCGGCCAATTTATTTCAGACCGTATTGACCGCCCTCGATCAACTCACGGCCGACGTGGACCCGCACCGGATCGAGCGGATGGTCATGAGCACCACGTTGACCACCAACGCCATTATCCAACGCAAACTACCGCAGGTGGGCATGATCGTATCCGGCGGTCCCGGCATCGACCCCAACCTGTATCGTACCAACGATCACTATGCCTGCGTGAAGGGGTCCATCGACCACCGCGGCCGGGAAGTCAAACCGGTCGAGGCCGCCGAAATCGAAGCACGGTGCACAAAGTTCAAAGACGCCGGCATCCGTAACGTCGGGGTCGTGACCAAGTTTTCGACCCGCAACCCGGCGCAGGAGATCGCCATCGCCAAAATCTTGGAAGACCATTTTGACAAGGTTTTCCTGGGGCATCGCATTTCCGGCAACCTGAGCTTTCCGCGCCGGATCGTGACCACCTATCTCAACGCCGCGGTCTACCCGATCCACCGGCAGTTTTTCGAGGCCGTTCAAAAAACCTTGCTGCAAAAAGGCTGGGAGGTCCCCATTCGGATTCTCAAAGCCGACGGCGGCAACACCAGCTTCGAAGCTTCGATCGATTACCCCGCGCAGACCATCTTTTCCGGCCCCGCTGCCAGCGTCATGGGATCGCTTGCCTTCGGCTCTGAAAAAGGCGAAACGTTGGTCATGGACGTGGGCGGCACCACCACCGACATGGCCGTACTGGTCGACCAGGTGCCGCTCCTGGACCCTTTAGGCGTCGAACTGGGCGGCCATAAAACCCTGATCCGGGCGTTGAAAACCCATTCCGTCGGCATCGGGGGCGACAGTGCGGTGCGCTTCGAGAATGACCGCCTGCGGGTCGGCCCCCATCGGGACGGCCCCGCACTGGCCAAGGGCGGCCCGACGCCGACGCCGACGGATGCCTTGGTGATCATGGGTAAGGCCCGGCTGGGCGATCGCGAGAAAGCGCTTCAAGGCTTCGCCCCCCTGGCCGACGCCATGGGGCTGGGGGTCGAGGCCGCCGCCGCCGAGGTTTTCGAGCATACCTGTCGCCTCATCTTGGCAGAGGCCGACGAAATGATTGCCCGCATCAACCAGCAGCCGGTCTATACGGTCCACGCAATGCAGGCGGATAAAAAAGTGGCGCCCGCCACGATCCTGGTGCTGGGCGGCCCGGCGCCCCTGTTGGCCGAGAAGCTCGAATCGCTATCGTCGCGCAAGGTCGGCGTGGTGCCGCGCTGGGCCGTGGCCAATGCCATCGGGGCGGCGCTGGCCCGCACGACCTGCGAAGTCAACCTGCATGCCGATACGGAGCAGGGGACGGTCTTCGCGCCGGAGGAGGATTTCCAGCAAAGCGTGGCGCCGTCTTTCGACCGCCGCCAGGCCCGCCGCATGGCGCTCGACCTGCTGCAGACCAAGGCCGTTGCCCGGGGGGCCAATGCGGAACATCTGGAAATGGAAATCACCGAAGACCTGCAGTTCAACATGGTGCGCGGTTTCAGCACCACGGGGAAAAATGTGCGAATTCGGGCCCAGGTCAAACCGGGCCTGATTCACGACTATGATCCGGTGGCCGGCCGGTTGATGTGATGGGCGGAAGCTAGCCTTCCATCGCACCCCGGCGACCAGGACCGCCCCACGTCGGGGGGCGTCGTCAGGAAACGCTTATGTTGAAAGCCAAGAATAAAACCGGGCTGGTCTTCTTTCCGGCCTTCGACTGGGCCATCGACCCGACCCATCCGGAACGCGAAGAGCGTCTGCTCTACACCCAGGACCAGGTGGTCGAAGAGGGTTTGCTGGATATCGACGGTTTGGTGGAACTCAAGCCTGAAGTGGTCGAAAACGCCGATGTCGAGCGGGTCCATTTCTGTCTGCCCGACCCCCAGGCGGTCATGACCGAATCCCATTTCATCAGTGCCGGCGGGGCGACCACCATCGGGAAGGCCGTGATGGACGGTACCGTGCGCAAGGGCTTTGCGCTGGTGCGCCCGCCGGGTCATCACGCCATGCGGGTCGTCCACGGTGCCCGCGGCTTCTGCAACGTCAACATCGAAGCCATCATGATCGAGCATCTGCGGCAGGCCTACCATGTCGATCGGGTGGCCATCGTGGACACGGACTGTCATCACGGTGACGGCACCCAGGACATCTACTGGCACGACCCCGATACCCTGTTTATCTCCATTCACCAGGACGGTCGGACCCTCTATCCCGGTTCGGGATTTCCAAACGAGTTGGGCGGACCCAACGCCATCGGGACCACCCTCAATATTCCCCTGCCGCCCCACACCTCCGAAGAGGGGTTCCTGTATGCCATCGAGCATGCCGTCCTGCCGATCCTGGCGGATTTCAAACCGCAGCTGATCATCAATTCCGCCGGCCAGGACAATCACTTTTCCGATCCCATCACCAACATGAATTTCACCGCCCACGGCTATGCTGAACTGACCCGCCTGCTGAATGCCGATATCGCCGTTCTGGAAGGGGGCTATGCCATCGAAGGCGCCCTGCCCTATGTCAACCTGGGGATCATTCTGGCCATGGCCGGCATGGATTACAGCCATGTCCAGGAGCCCAACTATGATCCCGAGCAACTGCGCCAGTCGGAATCGGTGACCACGAGTATCGCCAAGATCTGCCAACTGGTGCGGGCCTACTGGGATCACCGTCAGGCCATCGCTGCCGAGGTGCGCGCCAAGCCCGACTGCCAGACGCGCACGCGCCAGATCTTCTACGATACCGACGGGATTCATGAAACCCAGGATGAAACCATCCGGCTGTGCGAAGACTGCGGGGGCGCCCTGCGGATCGACTCCCAATCGGATCGCGGCCGGCGTCTGCTGGCGGTTCATATCCCCCGCAAGGCCTGCGCCCAATGTCAATCGCAGGGGCATGCCTGGTTCGAGCAGGCCGACACCAAGCAATACAACCTCGTGGCCCTTCAGGATCGCACCACCGATAGCTATACGGTGCGCCCCGCCTGACGGCGGAAAGCCGGCGATTGATCCATGGCCTTCCGTCAGCACAAGATCAGGGCCAATCTCGAACGGCGGGCCCGTCTGCTGGCCGCCCTGCGCGCTTTTTTCCAATCCGCCGGTTATCTGGAAGTCGAAACCCCAATACGCATTCCGGCACCGGCACCGGAGGCCCACATCGACCCGGTGGCTGCCGGCAGCTGGTATTTGCACACCTCGCCCGAACTGGCCATGAAGCGCCTGCTGGCCGCGGGCTTTTCCCGGATCTACCAGATCTGCCGTTGTTTCCGAAAAGGGGAGCGGGGTCGGCGGCACCTGCCCGAGTTCACGCTTCTGGAGTGGTACACCGCCCATGAAGACTACCGGCACATGATGGCGCAGACCGGGGCGCTGATACGCTATGTGGTCATCCAACTGACGGGGTCCCCGCAGCTTGTCTATCATGGCCGGGCCATCGATCTGACCGCGCCGTTTGATCGCCTGACCGTCAGCGAGGCCTTCGCGCGCTGGTCCACGGTAACCCCTGCTGAAGCCCTGGCGGCGGATCGCTTCGATGAAATCGTGGCCCTTGAGATCGAACCCCGGCTGGGATGGGAGCGCCCGGTATTTCTCCACGACTACCCGGCGGCCTGCGCCGCCCTGGCCCGGCGGCGACCGGATCAACCTGACGTGGCCGAACGCTTCGAGCTCTACATTGCCGGGGTGGAGCTGTGCAACGGGTTCAGCGAATTGACCGACGCAGCCGAACAACGCCGGCGCTTTGAAGCCGAACGCATGCTGCGCCGCAGAGCCGCCAAGCCCTGCCCCCCCATGCCGGAGCCTTTTCTGAACGCCTTGGCCGCGATGCCGGCGGCCACCGGCAACGCCCTGGGGCTCGACCGGCTGATCATGCTGCTGGCCGACAGCGATGCGATCGACGATGTGACGGCCTTTATTCCCGAGGAATTGTAGGCGGGTCTTCAGCCCACGAACGGACGGCGCAGAACGGTGTCTTTGCGCCAACGCTGGTCATCGCTTTGGGGGTATTGGAGGTTGTAGTGCAATCCCCGGCTCTCTTTGCGGTGGCGGGCGCTGCGGATGATCAGTTCGGCC
>JASJED010000251.1 GCA_030065585.1 Desulfobacterales bacterium
AGACGGTTTCGTAAAAAGTTCGAGATCAAGGCTTGCGAAGCCCGAGGAATGAGGCGTACTTGCGGTACGCCGCAATGACGAGGGCTGAAGCGTAACGCCGATATAGGACTTTTTACGAAACCGTCAATCGGAGGCCTTTTCCGTCGCCGCGGGATCGTTGTTGATTGTCGTTTTATATTAAGGTCGGTTGCTGATCGATGGCTTGCTGGCGTCTCGGGCCTCCTTCGGGGAGCGCTACCGATGAGCTGGTCTAACGGCCGGTCGGTCAAAATTTTGGTCCGCCAATGTGCCCTTCCGCCGCGGATTATCCCTTATTATTGAAATAATTTTAAATATTTAAATCCCTTTATCCATAATCCAGAAAGTGCTTGACCAAACGCTAAATAAATTATAGAGAGAGGTCTATCAACTGAATCTCGTTCAGTTTGTGCCGGTTCTGGTTCGGCGGTGAGGGAGCACCGCAGGCGGATATGATCCCAGATGAAACGACTTTCGATTGGTACCGGATGATTGACGCAAGCCGACCCTGTCGCGGCGATGACAGCCGCAGGCATTCCCGGGTCCTTGCCGCTCCGTCGTTTCAGCCCTGATGGTGACCAAACCCGTTGGTCGACCATTGGGGCTTTTTTAGCCCGCGCCGGTGCGGGCGCACAAGACAGCAGGAAAAGCGCAACCGATGAAGAAAAATGCCGACCCCCAGCCCCAAATGGTTCTCAAGGTCAATGAGGCCACACTGGATTTCGGAGGGCTGCGCGCCCTGTCGCGCGTCAACATGACCATCAACCCGGGTTTGATCACGTCGATCATCGGACCCAACGGGGCCGGCAAGACGAGTCTGTTGAACTGTATTTCCGGGTTTTATCACCTCACCAAGGGAGAAATAAAATACGGCGATAAGTACCTGACCCACTCTTCACCACACCAGGTGACCAAACTGGGCATCGCCCGTGCATTTCAAAATCTGGAACTATTCAGCGGCCTGACCGTGCTGGACAACCTGCTGCTGGCCCGCCATACCAACCTGAAATACAATTTTTTCCAAGCCCTGATTTACGTCGGCAAGGCTTCGCGGCTGGAGGCTGAAAACCGTGCCCACGTGGAAGATGTTATTGATTTCATGGAGCTCGAGCCTTACCGCAAAAGCACGGTGGGGAATCTGGCCTACGGCATTCAGAAGCGGGTTGAGGTTGCCAGGGCGCTCACCTTGGACCCCCAACTGCTGTTGCTGGACGAGCCCATGGCGGGTATGAATATCGAAGAAAAAGAAGACATGGTGCGTTATATCATCGACATTCAGAAGGAGAGCGATGCGACGGTGGTCCTGGTGGAGCACGATCTGGGCGTGGTGATGGATATCTCTGACCGTATCTATGTCCTCGATTTCGGCGAACTGATCGGCTCCGGCACGCCGGAAGAGGTGGTTAAAATTCCCAAGGTTGTCGAAGCCTACATCGGAGAAGAATGACGGATGCGGCATTGGCCCAATCTCGGCGTTGCCCGTCGTTTCTCATCGTTGCAGCGTACTTGAGTACGCTTCACTCCTCGAAACTCGGGCGCCTTGAGCTTGAACCAATGACGAATCCGTCATTGTGGATTGAAAACAGAAAAGATTGAATACGGACTTATGGAAAACCGTGACGAGTTATTGAAATATACCATTCCGCAGCTGTTGCGTTGGCGTGTGAACGAGACCGGCGACAAGGTCGCCCTGCGCGAGAAGGATTTTGGCTACTGGAACAATTACACCTGGAACGACTTTTACGACCGTGTCCGCAAAATAGCCCTGGGCCTCGACAAGGTGGGCGTCAAAAAGGGCGATAAACTGGCCTTGATCGGCGACAACATCCCGGAGCTGCTCTTCATGGCCATCGGCGCCCAGTCGATCGGCGCGATATCGGCGGGCATTTATCAAACCACCCTGCCCGATGAGATCGCCGATCTGATCAACTATATGGACGTCACGGCTGTTTTCTGCGATGACCAGGAACAGGTCGACAAGCTGGTGGAGGTCCGCGAGCGGATTCCCCAGGTGCGCAAAGTGATCTACGAAGACCCGCGCGGCATGCGCAGCTATCGCGCGGACGACTGGTATCTTTTCATCGACGACCTGTATGAAATCGGCGCATCCGTCCATGCGCAGGATAGGCAAAAATTCGACGCCTTCATCGACCAGGGCCACCCGGAGGATGTCTGCCACTTCTGCCTGACCTCCGGCACGACCGGGCTTTCCAAGGCATCCATGCTGACCCACAAGAATTACATCGCCATGGGCCTGCAGATCACCGCGGTCGACAAGCTTGAAAGCACCGACGAGTACCTCTCCTTCTTGCCCTTTGCCTGGATCGGTGAGCAGATGAACTCCTTTGGCGTGGCCATGGCCACCGGGATCACCATCAATTTCCCCGAATCGGTGGAGACCAGCATGGCGGATCTCAAGGAGATCGGCCCCCACTTCATGTTCGGTGCCCCCAGGATTTATGAAACCATCCGCTCGCAGATTTGGCTGAAGATCGACGAATCATACTGGCTCAACCGCAAAGCTTACAACTATTTCATAAAGATCGGCGAACAGGCGGCCACCTACCGCATGTCCGGCAAAAAGATGCCGATCGTACTGCGTTTCAAGGCCTGGTTGGGCAAGGTCCTGATGATGGACCCGCTGATCAACCAGATCGGTTTGCGCCGGCTCAGGCGGGCCTATACCGGCGGGGCGGCATTGGGACCGGAGCTGTTCACCTTTTATCAGGCCATCGGCGTCAATTTGAAGCAGATCTACGGTCAGACCGAAATTGTGGGCATCGCCTATATGCACCGTGACGGCGACGTGCGTCCGGACACGGTGGGCAAACCCCTGCCGGAAACCGAATGCAAGATCAGCGAGGAGGGCGAGATCCTTTCGCACTCTCCATCGGTGACGGTCGGTTATTACAAAATGGACGAACAGACCACGGAACTATTGGAAGGGGGATGGCTGCACTCTGGGGATGCCGGATATATAGATGAAAACGGCCATCTGGTGGTCATCGACCGGCTTGCCGACGTCATGCACAATATGAATGGCGATATGTTCAGCCCCATGTTTCTGGAGAACAAGCTCAAATTCAGCCCCTATATCAAGGAAGCCGTGGTTTTCGGCGACAAGATGGAATATGTCTCCGCCCTGATCAATATCGATCCCATCGTGGTCGGCAAATGGGCCGAAGACCACAGGATATCTTTCACCACGTATATGGACCTGTCCGGAAAACCGGAGGTGGCGGAACTGCTCAAGGAGGCCGTGACCGAAATCAACGCGCGCGTGGAAAAGGATCATTTCAGGATCAAACGCTTCGCCGTGTTGTATAAGCTGCTGGACATGGACGACGGGGAGCTGACCAAAACGGGCAAACTGCGCCGAAAGTTTATCATGCAAAAGTACAAAGACCTCTACGACGCCCTTTACGACGAAAGCGTCACCACCAAGAAGGTCGAGGCTTTTTTCCAATACCAGGACGGCCAGTCCACGACAGTCGAGGCCGAGATGAAGTTTTATACGATGGAAGGTGTTGCATGAGCTATTTTCTCCAGCTGGTGGTGAGTGGCGTGGTGGTGGGTTCCATCTATGCGCTTTCGGCGCTTGGGTTCGTGTTGATCTACAAATCGAGCCGCGTGCTGAACATCGCCCATGGGCAAATCATCGCTACCGGAGCGTTCATTACCTATGCCCTGACCGTTTTCGCGGGCATCCCTATCGTACTCGCCTTCTTGTTGAGCATGGTAATCACCTTTTGCCTGGCCATGAGTGTGGAACGCATATTTCTGCGCCGCCTGATCGGTGAGCCCATCATTTCGGTGATCATGGTAACCATTGGATTGATGTCCATCATCGACGGCCTTATTTATCTGACGCCTTTTGGTTCCGAAAATTTTTCGTTTCCTGAATTTCTTCCCAAAACCCCCATCGCGTTCTGGGGTGTCTCCATGTCCTGGACCCAAATGGTGGGCGTGGTGATCACCTTCACCATGATCGGCGGCTTCACCTGGTTTTTCAAAAAATCGACCGTGGGCATCTCCATGCGGGCGGTATCGGATGACCAGTTTGCTTCCATGTCGGTGGGTATCTCGGTGCCCAAGGTCTTCGGGCTGGCCTGGGCCACGGCCGGCTTGACGGCGGCGGCGGCCGGCGGCATCATCGGCAACATTACCGGCCTGAATTTCGATGTCCTGCATTCCTTCGGCATCATCGTGTTTCCGGTGGTGATCGTGGGGGGGCTGGATTCCATTCTCGGAGCGATCGTGGCCGGCATCATCATGGGTTTGATCCAGCAGTTTGCCAGCGGATATCTGGATGGCAAGTGGGGCCTTTTCGGTACGGCCGATGTGCTCCCCTATATAATTCTACTGATCATTCTGCTTTTCAAACCGCATGGTCTTTTTGGTATCCATGAAATAGAGCGGGTGTAATCTATGTCCGAAAACAGATGGATGGCCACAGGCAATTTCTTCACTTCCTACAAGGCGGAACAGCGCATATTCATGACGCATATCGACCGCCTGGTTTTTATCTGTTTTTTGGTAGCCCTGTTCGCCTGGCCGCTCTTCTTCAAACTGGGCAACAAGTACATGCTGGTCATCGACAGCATTTTGATCGCCATCGTGGCGGTTTACGGCCTCAACCTGTTGACCGGCTTCGCCGGCCTGATCTCCATCGGCCATGCCGCTTTCGTGGGGGTGGGCGCCTATACCCTGGCGAGCTTCGCCACGGTCCTGGGCACCAATCATGTTCTGATAACCCATTGGTGGCCGCTAATGATTCTGGTTTCCGGTGTCGTGGGGGCCGTTATCGGTGGAATTGTGGGTTTGCCGGCGCTTAGATTGAAGCACCTGTACCTGGTGATCGCCACACTCTCCTTTCAAATGATCTTCCAGTGGACCATCAATTTCATGACCTTTTTCAATCAGGGCCAGACCATTTCCATCGGCCGCGTGTTCTGGTTCACGGGTAAGGTGGCCCGCAAGCAGCACTACCTCTTCTGGTACTATGTCATTCTGGTCATCGTTGTGGTGCTGGGGCTGGCCGTTCGCAACCTTTTGCGCTCGAAGCATGGGCGTTGTCTGGTGGCCGTGCGGGACAATGACCGGGCTGCCGATGCCATGGGCATGAACCCCGGAATTACCAAGGTGTACGCCTTTGCCTTGGCCGGATTTTTTGCAGGGGTGGCAGGCGCCCTGCATGCCTATCTCTGGCGGGGCGTGGGTTTCGAGTCATTCACACTGCACCACTCCATCTCCTACCTGGCCATGGCCATCGTGGGCGGCTTGGGCACCCTGGTGGGCAGCTTTTTCGGTCCCGTGGCCATATTGATGCTGGAGTTGCAGGTGGAGCACTTCGCCGAATTCGTGGGACACTACTTCACGGCTATTGGCGATGTGGCAACGGCCTTCCGGCCGCTGTCCTTCGGCTTGGTAATCGTATTGTTCCTCATGTTCGAGCCAAGGGGGATCGCCAACTGGTGGCGAATCACGCGATCCTATTTCAAGTTGTGGCCGTTCCGTTATTGAATCGTTGTGCAATGGGGTCGTCGCTTTATCGCGGTCACGTTCATGATCAACGCTATTTTTTGATTGCCGATTGTCTCGTATGATTGGATAACCAAAACCATAAGGGAGGAAGTAATGAAGAACAAACAGGTCACGGTTATGCGGATTGCTTTGTCTTTTCTTCTGGTAGCGGGATTTGCGGTACAGGCTGTCGCCGGTGAAACCTATAAAATGGGGCTGTCCCTTGCCATTACCGGGCCGACATCCGATGTCGGCAGCCCATACGCCAAAGGCGCCGAAGACTATGTCAAATATGTCAACGACGAAAAGCTCCTGGGCGATGACAAACTTGTCTGCTTTATCCGCGATGACGGTTACAAGACCGAAATTACCAAGAGAAATTTCGAAGATTTCCTGGATGAAGAGATCGTGTTCTATCTGAACTACTCCACAGGCAGCACGATGGCTTTGCGCCAGGATTTTCAAGAGGAGCAAATTCCGGTTCTGCCGGCCTCCTTTCACGCCGGTAACCTCGAGGGAAACGATTATATCTTTCTGCCCATCGCTTCCTATTCCAGCCAGGCGGTCGGCTTGGCCGAGTATGTGGCTGCAAACCACAAGGGCTCGGGCAAACCCAAGGTGGCCCTGTTTCTACATCCCTCCGCGTTTGGACGAGCACCCCGCGACGATGTTAAAAAATCAGTCGCGGCCGGCTTGGGCATCGATCTGGTGGAAATCGTGGAACATGGCAAGGACCTGGACAACACGGCCATGCTGAAACGCTTCCAGAGCAAGGGTGTTCAGTACGTGATCAGCCAAACGGTTCAGCCGCCGGTCGCCACCATGCTGAAAGGTGCCCAGAGCCTGGACATGATTGCCAAGACCTACGGCGAAGCCGGTAAGATCACCTTCCTGGGTTGTCATTATGGCGGCGGGCCTGCGCTTGTCTCTTTGGCTGGATCGGCTGCCGATGAGAACTACTATTGGACGACATCTTACAAAATGATGACCGCCAAGGGGCCGGGAAGGGACGCGCAGTTTGCCCTGGCCAAGCGCTACGGTCGGGATGATAAACTGGCCAAAGATGCCAACTACACCAACGGCATCATGGTCGCCCAGGTTGCCGTAGAGACCATCCGGCGGGCCAAAGCCAAAGGCAAAAAGATAACACGTGCGGTCTTGTACGAGGAACTGCTGGCCATGAACGGGTTCAATGCCTATAACACGTTAACGACTGTGGGTCCGGTGACATTTTCGAAAACGGATCGCGAAGGTGTGGACACCCTGCAGCTCTACGTTTCCAAGGGGGGCCTGTTTTATGAGGTCGGTGCACCGTTTGAGTCCGAGTACGTGAAGAAAATTAAACAATAATAGCGCTGCGCGGTATGATGAAATGAAGCTTGGCTGCATCTAAACCAAAGGGAGGGCTGCCATGGCAACCCTCCCCTAAGAAAACAAAAAATGACAGAGCAATCATCCAATGGCAATCTTTTAGACGTCAACAACATCGAAGTGGTCTACAACGATATCGTGCAGGTTCTGCGAGGTGTCAGCCTCAGTGTGGCCGAAGGCAGCATCGTGGCCTTGCTGGGCACCAACGGGGCTGGGAAGACGACCACCTTACGGGCCATCAGCGGTCTGCTCAAGCCGGAGAACGGGTTTATCCGGGATGGCTACATCAAGTTTAACGGGGTCGACATCACCAACCGCCTCGGGACCCAGGTGGTTCGCGCGGGGGCTGTGATGGTGCCGGAAGGGCGGCGGGTGTTCAAACACCTGACCGTTGATGAGAACATCCGGGTGGGGTCCGTCACCCGTAAAGACGGCAACCGCAACATCCGGAATGACCATGCCCAGATGTACAAGCATTTTCCGCGCCTTGCGGAAATTACCCATCGCATGGCCGGATACTGTTCCGGCGGTGAACAGCAGATGATCGCCATTGGGCGCGCGCTGATGGCGGCTCCCAAGATGCTGATGCTGGACGAGCCCTCCCTCGGCCTGGCGCCCCTGCTGGTGAAGGAGATTTTTCGCAATATCGAAGTGATCAACCGGGAATTGGACACGACGATTCTGGTGGTGGAACAGAACGCCAAGATTGCTCTGCAGGTTTCCGATTACGCTTACATCATGGAATCCGGCAAAATCGTTTTGGAAGGCCCGTCCCAAGAATTGCGCGACAATCCGGATGTCAAAGAGTTCTACATGGGTATCACCCAGGCCGGGGGCCGCAAGTCGTTCAAGGAGGTTAAGTCGTATAAGCGGCGCAAGCGCTGGATGTAGCTGTTTTTCGGTTGAGGGCGGCATCTTTCGATCCCCGGGCAGCGTTCTCGCCGGTTGGCGATCCTCGACGTAGCGGGGCTACGCCTGCGGCCGCCAAGCCGGCTGCGGCCTTGCCGGAAACCGAAACCTACCGCCCTCAACCGAAAACACATTGCGTCTGGTTCGTTTGCAGCGGCATCTTTTAGCCCCCGGCGGCGTTCTCGCCGGTTGGCGATCCTCGACGTAGAGGACTACGCCTTCGGCCGCCAAGTCGGCTGCGGTTTGTTGATCAACGTTTGGCATGGTTTTTTTCGGGAAGGGGAAGCGATGAGTACGCAGAAGAAATATCTGGTGGCCTATAATGCGACCCCGGCGGCCAAGGCGGCGCTCGATCTGGCCAAGCACCAGGCCCTGCTGCGCGGCTCCCACGTTTTCCTGGTGACCTCCATGCACGGTGGCGCCAAGGAGAAGC
>JASJED010000252.1 GCA_030065585.1 Desulfobacterales bacterium
GCATAACGACCGAGCTGAGACGCGGAAAACGCGCCAGCGTTTTCCCGTCGGATTTCAAGCGACATGTTAGACGAGTTCATTTATCTAAAATTTGGATTTCTGTCCTCAAACACGGTTTTATCTTAGTATAAGAAAACAAATCGATAGTATGAATATCCAAAACCACCAACCAACCTTGCCAGAATTTTTTCTAGTCATCTGAACATATTCAAATATGTAGAGTGGATTGTAAAACCAAGAATTCTCGTTTTTCACCGTCTGAACATACGTGATCATTGAGACGCACGACGCAATCATAAGTATAACAAATATCAATTCAAAAATATGTTCAGTCATCTTATAGTCTTACGGCGTTGCTTAAGTTTTATGTACGTCTAACTTTAATATTATGTAGTTTTCTACTTTTTAACGAAAAAGTTTGTTTGAGACACTTTTTCACTGCGATAAATGAAATTGGCTATAATTTAATGATTACATTTTTATTCAGCATCTTATCTTCAAATGCATCGCTTTATATCAGACACAGAAATGTAATATTTTCTTCTTTACGCGCTTATTATCGTAATTATGCCGCTGCGGCATAATTACATGAACCAATTATTATGAGGCGCTTTGAGGGCTTATCCAAAAAATTAATTTCATTGCCATTCACCGATTCGTGTTCACCCTTAATGCCTCTCACAGCTAAAGCATTCGGTAGTCGGCGTAATTATCTGGTTCGCGTATATAAAGTTCAGTCTAACGGACTCTTAACACCATGTCTATTCTTACTGACAACATGAGTATAGATCATTGTTGTTCGCAAATCCGTGTGGCCCAATAAATCCTGGATTGTTCTGATATCATATCCGTTTTCAAGCATGTGGGTTGCAAAGCTGTGCCGCAGCGTATGAACCGTAATTCGTTTCGGTATCTCGCCTTGCGTCCCTGCTGCCTTTATCGCTTTTTGCACGTTACTGTGGTGAACGTGATGCCGACGTACGATTCTGGTTTTAGGATCCATGGAATTCTTGTAAGACGGAAAAACTCAAAACCAGGCCCATTCCTTGCCGGCATGATTCAAGAAAAGGGGCCAAGGATCCCAGGAGTCAAGGATTCAAGTCTTTGTTTTCCAGGGACTTGATTAACGCTTTTAGCATTCTTTCGATTTCCTCAATTTTCGTTTTGATGTTGATATGCCTTCTGCCAGACATGCAATTCTTTATAGTTTTTCAGCATTTCACCCGAATCCTTGAACCCTAAAACCCTTGAATCCTAAATAAACACATCAACTTCATCGGGCTATCTCCTTCCTTGATGGTAACGTTAGTCGAACAACTTGGGAATCAGAGAGTAGCAAGTCGCATTGCCAACAGATACGCCTTGAATTCCTGCATGGCCTATTAGCTGAGCAAATGCCATACCAGCCAAACCTTTACGTAAAATCAGCGGGTTATGAATACCGACCAAACCGACTGTCAATTTGATGGACAGGCCTGCACTGGTTTTTGTGCATTCCCAGATTGCCGATCGCAGTGGCGGGTAGAAAGCAACACTTGCCGATGCAGGGCAATCGGCAGTTCAACTTTGTTGATTTTTTGCCGGCTTCGAGGAGGGGGGAGACCCTTGTCTCCGGGTGTAAAACTATCGGCATCGATCGGCTTTGACGCCCGATACCGGTGCGGCCCGAAAAGCTATACGCCACGTTAATCCGGAACGGGTTGCCTTGTCAATCGATCACAATCAGGGCGGCAGGTCCGTTGCGTGCGCTGCCTCCGCATACGGCACCCATGGGAGGCCGCTGTCGCGTCTCGGGCAGGATCGCATTTTGAGGTGGGCCCAGCGGCCGCGAATTCGACTTGCAATCATTGGCGGCAGGAATGATTATTAGCGCCAGCGAAATTGACGGCATCGCAAAAAATCCGATACTCGATACCGTCCGAAACATGACTTCTTACGAAACCAACAAATTTATAGCATCCCAAGCAATCGACAACTTGCAACCGAACCGGAGATTGACATGACGACCAAAACCATTCCCGAACGCAAGGACGTGGCCGCCAGCGACCAGTGGGACCTGAGTCCGCTATTTGACACCGACGATGCCTGGGAGCAGGCATTCAATGCCGTCCAAACAGACCTGGAGGGTTATAGCGCCTACCAGGGGCGGCTGGGAGAATCGGCCGCGGTGCTGCAGGAGGCCATCGAGTTCGACCTTGATCTGTCCCGGCGATTAGAGCGCCTCTATACTTATGCCCATCTTAAAAACGACGAGGACAAGTCCAACCAGGTCTATTTAGGGCTATATCAGCGTGCCGTCAGCCTTTATACAAGGGCTTCCGAGTTGTCGAGTTTCATGCGCCCTGAAATCATGGCCGTGGACGAGGAGCGCATGACCGCTTTTCGGGAATCGGCGGAATTGGCCGACTATCGCTTCTATCTGGAGAAAATCCTGCGGCTGCGAGAGCATACCCGCACTCCGGCCGAAGAGGAACTGTTGGCCATGAGCCGCGAGATGGCCCAGACCGCCGGCCAGGTTTTCGGTCAGTTGGACAATGTGGACCTGAAATTCGGCACCCTGGCCGACGACCAGGGCCGGGAAATGGAGTTGAGCCACGGCAATTTCACGACCTTTCTGCAAAATCCCGCACGCAACGTGCGTCGACAGGCCTTTTTTCAGTACTATGAACGCTACGAGCAGCATAAGAACACGGTGGCCGCCGCCCTGGGCGGCTCCATCAAAGGCGATCTTTTTTATGCCCGTAGCCGCCGCTACGACGACTGCCGGGCCGCCGCACTTTTCAGCGACCGCATGCCGGCTGCCGTCTACGACAACCTGATCACCACCGTCCGGGGCAACCTGGCACCCCTCTTCCGCTATTTTGATTTCCGCCGACAGGCCCTCGGCCTGGAAAATCTTCACTTCTTCGATACCTACGTACCCATCGTCAAGGATGTCGACTTTCAAATGCCCTATCAGGAAGCTGTCGATACCTGTGTTGCGGCCCTAGCACCCCTGGGTGAGGACTACACCCGCACCATGGCCACAGGGCTGAACGGCTCCTGGGTGGATCGCTATGAAAACCGCGGCAAGCGCAGCGGGGCCTATTCCTCGGGCTGTTATGACTCACCGCCCTATATTCTGCTGAACTACGAGGCCGGCAACATCAACAGCCTCTACACCCTGATCCACGAAGCCGGCCATTCCATGCACACCCATTATTCCTGCCGCCACCAGCCCTATGTCTACCACGGCTACACCATCTTCGTGGCCGAGGTGGCCTCCACCTTCAACGAGACCCTCCTGAGCGCCCACCTCATGGCACGCTACCGGGACGATCCCCGCATGCGGGCCTATCTGCTCAACCGCGAGATCGACAATATCCGGGCCACCCTCTTCCGGCAGACCATGTTCGCCGAATTCGAACTGGAGGTTCACCGCCTGGCCGAAAATCAGCAGCCCCTGACCCTGGAGGCCCTGACCGTCATCTATCGCGGGCTGCTCGAAGCTTATTTCGGCGACCGGATGGTCATCGACGACGTGCTCGCCCTGGAATGCCTGCGCATCCCCCACTTCTACTCGGCCTATTATGTGTACAAGTACGCCACCGGGATTTCAGCCGCCATCGCGTTGGCCGCGCAGGTCATGGAGGGTGCGGCGGGCGCCCGGGAGCGCTACCTTAAGTTTCTGACCCTGGGCGGCAGCCGCTTTCCCCTGGAAGAACTGGCGGTTGCCGGGGTGGACATGGCCTCCCCCGCGCCCATCGAGCAGGCTATCGCCCATTTCGACCGGCTGGTGACGCAGCTGGAGGCGGTCTACTCCCAGCTTTAACAAGCTCCTGAAAAGCAATTGTGCCTGGCAAAAAGATGGATTTGCAGAAAGAATTGTTTTCGTTATACCGGTCCCGGATCAGGTCCGGGATGACGTATTCGGCATCCATAACGCGCGGAATTACGTTGTAACAGAATCGGCAAAGTGTCCGCTTCAGAAATGAGGATTTTTGGTTCTGTTCAAGGCCGCACAAGGGTTTGCGGTGAGGCGTACGCCGCTACGCCGCAGCCGGAAGCCCGCGGAGAACGCCGCGCAGGGCCGAAAGATGCCTTTTCTGAGTGGGCAGCACCTGATGTTTCCATAAAAAACATGTTTTGAGCGGTCTTGTAAAAAGTATGAGATCAAGGCTTGCGAAGCTCGTGGAATGAAGCGTACTTGAAGTACGCTGCAATGACAAGGGCTGAAGCGTAACGCCGCTATTTATCCGCCTCGGGTGGATCGGACTTTTGACGAGACCGTCTAACTTATTCCCGGTAGGAGGCCAGCAGCGCCTCGATAAAGACCAGCATCTTGCCGATCGAGGGCACAAAAAGCTTCTCGTCCGGCGAGTGGGGGTTGCGCAGCGTGGGGCCGATGGAAATCATTTCCATCCCCGGAACCTTGGCGCCGATCAGGCCGCACTCCAGGCCGGCGTGGATCACTTCCACCACCGGATCTTCGCCGAACTGCCGGGTGTAGACCTCGCGGCAGCGCGCCAGCAGGGCCGAATCAGGGTCCGGCGGCCAGGCGGGATGACGGTTCATGCGGGTGGTGGCGGCCCCGGCCAGGGCGGCCACGGCCCGGACGCGGGCAGTTATATCTTCCAGGCGGGTCATGGACGAGCTGCGCTGGCTGCTGATGATGTCGAGCTGGCCATTGGCGGTCTTGACGATCGCCAGGTTGCAGGAGGTCTCCACCAGCCCCGCCACCTGGGCGGACATCCCCTCAACACCGTGGGGCAAAGCGTTCAGCAACGTAACCGCCCGGGCCGCCGCGGCGGGAAGCAGCACCCTGTCGGGCACCGCATCTGCCGCCAGTAGCTCGCCGTAGACCTTCAACTGGGGCTCGGTTGCTTCGTTTTCTTCGCGGAAGACGGCCTCGATATTCTTCAAGACCGCCTGCATGGTATCCTTGCCGGCCGCCGTGACGCCCACAATGGCCCGGGCATCCCGGGGAATCGCGTTGTGGGCTGATCCGCCGTACAGGCCGGCCAGCCTTAGACTTTCATCCGCCGTCAGTTCGGCCAGCAGGCGCCCCAACAGGCGGTTGGCGTTGGCCCGGTGCTTGTGGATATCGATCCCCGAATGTCCACCGCGCAGCCCGCCCACGAGAACCCGGTAAAAATCCAGTCCCTTCGGAGCGGCCTCGTATTCCAGGCCCAGCCGGATCCGGGTTTCTTCACCCCCGGCACAGCCGATCGTAAAGACATCGTCGTCCTCCGAATCGACGTTGATCAACACCTTACCGCTGATCAGGGCCGGATCGAGTTGGGTGGCGCCGATTAGCCCGCTTTCCTCGTCCACCGTGAAGAGCAGTTCCAGGGGGGGATGGGCCGCAGCCTCGTCGGCCACGATGGCCAGAGCCAATGCCAGGGCGATGCCGTTGTCCGCGCCCAGGGTGGTGCCGTCGGCCCGCAGCCAGTCCCCGTCGCGGATTACGCGAATCGGATCATGATCGAAATCATGATGGGAATCGGGGGTTTTCTCGCAAACCATGTCCATATGCCCCTGGAGGACGATTACCGGTGCGGTTTCGAAGCCGGTCGAGGCGGGCACCCGGATTACCAGGTTGCCGGCCGTATCGCGGTTGTGTTCCAATCCCCGTTGCCCGGCCCAGTCCTCCAGCCAGCGGGTGATGGCGGCTTCCTTCTTGGAACAGCGGGGAATGGCGTTGATCTGCTTGAATAAATCGATAACGGTCTCGGTCTGGGTCGGCATGGGTGTCTTGCTCCTCAAGGCGGTTGGCGTCAGTCCCGGTCCGCGGCCCCACGGCCGCTTGTTTGGTTCGCGGAAAATATATGCTAAGACCTATTTAAAGTCAAAAATCAGCGTAATCGGTGCCTACGAAAAATACCTTCACGGACATCCTGAAGTGGTCGGCCTCAATGGATCCTCTGCGAAAGGTGGAGACTTGCGATGAACATGAAATCGCCGCGGCATAAGCCGGACGAATCAATCCCAAGGTGATCCCATGACGCTGGGTGGCCATTGCCGGGCCGCCGCGACGCTGCTGCTCGGGGCGCTCAACACCCTTTTGTGGGGCATTCCGGTTTATCTTCTCGCCCTGCTCAAGCTCGTTTTCCGTGGCCGGACGCCGCAGCAGACGCTGGCCCTGGCCCTCATGCGGACGGTCACCGGCTGGATTTACGGTATTCTTCTGATCCAGCGGTTGATGCTGCGCATCCAGTGGGACGTCGCGGGGTGTGAAGGGCTGCGGCGGGACGAATGGTATTTCGTCAACTGCAATCACCAGTCCTGGGCCGATCTGCTGATCCTCCTGGAGGTCTTTACCGGCAGGATCCCCTTCTTCAAAATCTTTACCAAACAGCAGCTGATCTGGCTGCCGATCATCGGCCAGGCCCTGTGGGCCCTGGATTATCCCTTCATGCGCCGCTACAGCCGGACATATCGGGAGCGTCATCCGGAAAAAGCCGGGCGGGACCGCGAGGCGGCCCGCCGCGCCTGCCGGCGCTACCGGCACACACCGGTTGCGATCCTCAATTTTGCGGAAGGTACCCGCTTCACCGCCGAGAAACACCAGCGGCAATCGGCACCCTTCCGCCATCTGCTGCGGCCCAAGGCCGGAGGGCTGGCCTATGCCCTGGAGGCGCTCGACGGCCGTATCCGCCTGATGCTCGATACCACCATCATCTACCCGGACGGCCGTACCCGCTTCTGGGACTATCTCGGCGGGCGGATCAACCGCGTCATCGTGCGGGTGCGCCAGGTCGAAATCCCGGAGCCATTCCTGAAAGGCGACTATCAAGCGGACCCTGAGTTTCGGGCCGCCTTCCAGGAATGGCTGGTCGCCCAATGGCGCCGCAAGGACGCGCTCATCGCACGCCATCTCGATCGTGGTTGAAATTCGTTCACATCCCACAATAACAAATGCACGGTGAGCTGTGCTTCACCGTGCATCGGCGGCTGACATTTTTTCGGTACCGAAACATTTCAGTGGCAGCCGATTCTGGCGATGACGCCTAAAAGGCATCTCAGGAATAGGATTTTAGTTCCGGATCAAGGCGGCCACGAATTTTAAGCCGAAGGAATACATTTGTATTTCGAGGACTTAAAATGAGTGCCCAACACAGATATGGAGATAAAAGACATTTATGAGATGTCTTTTATTCTTTCTGCTCGTAGAGCAGCGTGATGGTCACAGTCCGATTGAGGGCCCGGTTTTCGGGCTGGTCATTGCTGAAAAGCGGATCGAATGGTCCGACGCCGGAGTATTTAAAGGCCTCGGCCGAGGCGTCGCCGCGCACGCTGGTAACCTGGTCGAACACCGCCCGCGCCCGGCGCTCGGACAAATCGAGGTTGTAGGCCTCCTTGCCGATATTGTCCGTGTGCCCCACGATGTTGACCGTGACATTCGGCAGGGCATCGATGCGCGCCACGATCTGGCGTACGATCGCCTCATTGCGGGCTTTGATGGCCGCACTGTTGAAGTCGAAGAGAATCAGGGCATACTTCTCCTGCACTTTGAGGCCCAGGTTTCGGGCTCGCCGCTCCTCGCGCTGCATGAAATTAACCTTGACCGGATTGCTGGCGGCCGAATAGGTCTGCCCTTCCATGTCTTCCACCTCGATTTCGGCCCGTAGCTGCTTGTGCGCGGCGATGTTCAGGGGCGCGAACTTGTCGGTCGGCAGCGCCAGCGCGGCGTCTAACGGGCCGGTGCCGGCCACGCTGTGAATGGGGCGGTCGTCACCGTAGATCGTCAATTTCCAGCCGTAGATGCCGTGCTCGGCAGTAACCTGCGGGATAACCTGAACGTCGGCGGCGTCCATGTTGGCCTCGGCATAGGTACTGGCGACCACATCGAGGATCGCCTCCTGATCGGCATAGATTTCAACCCGCTGGTTTTCTTCGCGGCCTTCGGGGGTTGCCCGGGAACTGGGCACCTCCGGCAAATTGCGGGCTTCCACGCTCATTCGGGCCGGATCGACGCTCCAGATGTACTGCAGGTAGGCTTTGACCGCTTCGGCCCGGGCGCGCGAAAGGTCGATGCGCCCCTTCTCCTCACCCCGGTCGGCGTTACAGCCCACGATGCGGATGGCGGCCTCCGGCATCTGCGTCAGCCGTCGGCCCACGATATTGAGCACGTTCAGATATTTCTCCAGGGATCCCCGCAATTTGGCACTGTCGAAGGCGACGGTTTGATCCTGCCCGCGAAAGAGCACGTAACGGGGCGGTATACTGCTCTGCCCGGTTGTGAAGTAAATGTAGTTGAGCAA
>JASJED010000032.1 GCA_030065585.1 Desulfobacterales bacterium
TGATCGCCGCTGCCCGCAATCCACGGCGCAACGATGTTGACCGCCAAGGGTGCCAGCGATACGGCACTGTGCAGGGCAACGACGGTGATATTATCGTGCTCCGGTAAACGGCTGTAGATGGGTGCGCCGTCCGGTGTCATCACCCGTATGGCGCCCCAGGCGCGCACCCAATTGACCTGGGCCAGCATGGGAAAAAGCCGGATGGCATTGGCCGCCTGGCTCTGCATGGCGGCCGCCGTGACGCGGGTGTCCAGGGCCGTATCCTCGGTGGACAAACCGATCACGAAGGTGCCGTCCGGGGTTTGGCGGACACAGAGCATGGGAATTGGTAGTACCCGCTCGTGACGCTGCGTGACCATCAATTGCCCCCGCTGGGGGAAGATGTGCAGCTTTTCGCCCAAGGGGGCCAGCAACCGGGTCGAGCCATGCCCGGCGGCCACGACCAGCTTTTGGCACTGGTAATCGCCGGTGTTGGTTTTAAGCATAACGGTTCTATTGGGTTGGGGGACAATCGCGCTCACGGTCTGGGCGCCGATGAACGTTCCACCGTTGTTCTGAAAGGCGGCGCGCATCGCCGCCATCAGCTTGAGGGGATTGACGTGCCCCTGCTTGGGTGTGTACATGGCGCCGGTGACTTCCGGTCCCAACTCGATTTTGGGGACGAGATCAGCGAATTCCTGCCGGTCGAGCATGCTTACGGGATAGTCGAGCCCAACTTCGGCACAGACCGCCTTGAGACCTTCGATGGAATCCGTATGGACCTTGAACTCTTCTTCGCCGATCGCGTGGACGGCGCCGCCCGTCCATTCCAACTCAATATCGTATCCGGATTCCTCTTCCAGGCGAGCGGCAAAATCGGGCCAGTGCTCACAGGCCAAACGGGACCATTGCGCGTAGATGGGATGCGTGGCGCCTTTACACATGAACCACGTCAAGCCAAAGTTGCCGCGGGACAACCGCTGGGTAGGGAGCTGCTCGTCGAACAGGATAACCTTCCCGGCGCCTTCGCGGACCAGCCCCAGTGCGATGGCGGAGCCAGAAAGTCCGCCTCCGATGACAATGATATCGGCAGTTATCACATGTACCTCCGCTGTTAAGACCCGGACCGGCGTGATCGACAGCACGCGATTCACGCGTTTCGCAGGGTTCTGTCGGGTCTGGAGCGATTATAAGGGTGCGACTCGTTTTCTTAAGCAGGTGTTTCTGTCGGAAGTAATCACATGTTCAGCAAAAAACATGCCGGCTGCAGGAAATGTATATGCGATTGGGCGCTGAGTTTGGCGGAAGTGAAATCAGAATCAGGCGAAAGTATTTTTTTATATTAAAATCAGTATTTATTTGTCAATAGGCGGTGCATTCGCCTGCCTTTTATTGAAACCGGATCCATACGATTCCCCCCTGATTGGAGGCTTGAGTAAAATCTCATTTTGATACACATTTTCCGTCTCCGGCCTCCATATGGCAGACAATGCAGGTAACCGATCGACAAGTTTAAATTTGCTACATGTTTTAAAATGAAACACTTTCAAAGGCTGAAGGCCAACCCCCACATCGTGGTTGGCCTTTTTGTCTGCAAATGGTGAATCGGCCGATCGATCCATTACAATGAAGAAGTGCTCATGTTCGATAGTTTGCATTGATGTGGACATAGTCCGGTGAAAAATCACAGGTTAAAAACCGGGCAGCAGCCGCCCCCTGGTTCAAATCCAGCGTCACGGTAAAGGCCGCCTGCTTCAAAACGGCGGTAGCCTGGGCTTCCGCCGCCGGTCCGCATCCAACCCCGCCGGCAACCATCTGCACATCGTCGAAATAAAGATCGAGGCGCTCCGGATCCAGCGGTATTCCGGCCCGTCCGGCCGCGGCCAGGATCCGCCCCCAGTTGGCGTCCTGGCCGAAAAAGGCTGTTTTCACCAGCGGTGAGTGGGCAATCGTATCGGCCACCCGATAGGCCTCATCCGTCGAACGGGCGCCCTGAACGCAGATCTCCGCGGTCTTGTTGACCCCCTCGCCGTCGCGGACGATCCAGCGGGCGAGTTCACGCAGGGCGTCTTCCAGCAGCCCCGTAAAATCCCGTTCGTCCTCCCGGGTTGCCAGTCGCGCCCCGCTGCGGCCGTTGGCCATGAGAGCCACCATGTCGTTGGTGCTCGTATCGCCGTCAATGCTGATACGGTTGAAGGAGACATCCACGGCCCGGCGCAACGCCCGGTCCAGGGCGGCCGCGGACAGCTCGGCATCGGTGCACACGAAGCACAGCATGGTGGCCATGTCGGGCCGGATCATCCCGGCCCCTTTGGCCACGGCCACGATCGTGTAATGGCGGCCGCCGGCCGTGCCGCGGCGGGTGACCAGCTTGGGCTCGGTATCGGTGGTCATGATGGCCTGGGCCAGCCGGGGGAAGCCGTCGGGCGCCAGCTTTTGAACAAGCGCTGGCAGGGCCGCTTCGATCTTTTCCACGGGCAGGGGCTGGCCGATGACACCGGTCGAAGCCACCAGCACCTGGTCTTCGTCAACGCCAAGCGCCGCGGCGGCGGCCGCCGACATGGCCACCGCATCCCGCATCCCCTGCTGGCCGGTGCAACAATTGGCATTGCCGCTGTTGACCAGAATCGCCCGGCAGCGCCCGGACTGAATGCGCTCTCGGCAGAGAAGCACGGGGGCCGCCTGGACCAGGTTGCGGGTAAACACGGCGGCCGCCGCGGCCGGAGACGCCGAGTAGATCAAACCGAGATCGGGGTCGCCGTTTTTTTTCAAGCCGGCAGGTATACCGGCGCTCTTGAAGCCCAAACATTCTACGGTCGCCATCGGCGGTTTCCTTCCTGGGGTGATCGATTTCGGCGCAACACCTCCGCTCGTGGCTCTTGGCACACCAACCGGCCGCTGTCAACGTCGGACCCCGCTTGACAAGGGGCCAGCGTCCGGCATAAAGCTTTCCGTCACGTAGGGTAAGGCCTAGCGATCTGGCTTCCAAGGGCCGGCCTTGAGCACCCTGGATAGGTATCAGGGTGAATTGGTTTAAATACTGTGTTCAGGTGTCGGGTGTCAGGTGTCAGAACCAACTATCGTGCGAGTTGATCTCTCTTCCTCCTGAAACCTGAACACTGAAACCTGACACCGAATTCTTTTAAAGGGCAATCCGACCATCGCCGAAACGCTTTGGTTCAACAAACTATTCATCGCCAATAACGGTGCGGGTTCCCCGTCGCCTAACCGACCCATAAAGATTAACCTGTGTAAAGGCATACTTCAGACGGTTCCGAAAAAAAGTTCGAGATCAAGGCTTGCGAAGCCCGAGGAATGAAGCGTACTTATCGTACGCTGCAATGACGAGGGATGAAGCGTAACGCCGATATCGGACTTTTTACGGGACCGTCATGAAAGGAGCATCAATGAACCCCACCCAACCGTCCTGCCCCGCCTGCGGCCGGCCGCTGGCCGTCAAGCGCACCTGACGACGCGTCTTGCTCCACTGCCGGGTGTGCAGTGCCGATTACCCCCTTGTAGCCTATGCCCAGAGGATCGACGACGATCTCGAAGAAAAGCTGGCCCATATCCCCTGCGACCGGATCTGAGCACGCATGGTACTCAACAGTCTTTTCCCCGTCTTGGTGCTGATCGCGCTGGGCCGCGCCCTGAAACATTTCGGCCTGACCGATGCCGTCTTCCTGAGCCGTGCCGACCGCCTGACCTATTTTATTTTCTTCCCGGCCCTGCTGTTCTGGAAAATCGGCGGCTCGCCGCCCAGCGGCCCCATCGACGTGGGTCTTTTCGGCGCCGTTTTGTTGGCCGTGCTGACCATCTATGGGCTTTCCCTGGGCTATATCCACTGGCGTCTGACGGACTTTCAGGCCGGTTCCTTCTCGCAGAGCTGCTACCGCTTCAATACCTATATCGGCATGGCCATCGTGATCAACGCCTACGGTGCCGAAGGCACCCGCACCTTTGGTCTGCTGGTGGGCTTTATCATTCCAGTGATCAACGTCCTGGCCGTCTCCACCCTGATCTGGTTTTCAGGCCGGTCCTACGCGCGGGGTGTCCGCCTGCGCCTGACCCTGAAAGCCCTGGTGTCCAATCCGTTGATCCTGGCCTGTCTGGCCGGGCTCCTGTTTTCCCGGTCCGGATGGCAACTGCCGTCCTTTGTGGCCGCCGCCCTCGAGTTGATGGCCGCGATCACCCTGCCGATGGCGCTGCTTTCCATCGGCGGGGCCCTGACGCTCAAAACGGTCCGCGGTTATCTGGCGCCCTCGCTGGCCGCGGCCGCCTTCAAGCTGGTCGGGCTGCCACTGGTCGGGCTGGGATTCCTTAAGCTGTTCGGCGTCCAGGGGCTCGCCCTGCAGATCGGCATGTTTTTTTTCGCCCTGCCGACCTCGACCGCGCTTTACGTGCTCTCGGCCCAGTTGAACAGCGACACCCAATTGGCGTCCGCGACCATCGTCATCTCGACCGTATTGTCCTTTATACCCCTTTCCATGGTGCTTATTTATTTTTAGACCCGCGGCGCGCAGGAAAATCATCCATGACCATCCCAAGGGCGGGCGTCGCCCCCAAATTCAAACTGATCATCGAATACGACGGTACCGATTTCTGCGGCTGGCAGCGGCAGAAAAACGACCCCTCGATCCAAGGCACGATCGAGGCGGCGCTGCAGCGCATGACCCGCACGGCGGTCACCTTGCACGGTTCGGGCCGCACCGACGCCGGAGTGCACGCCATGGGCCAGTGCGCCCATTTCAGCTGCCCGACGCGCCTGGGCCCGCAGGAATTCCTCAAGGGCTTAAACAGCCTGCTGCCGGATGCGATCGTCATTCGATCCTGCGAGGCCGTCGCCGCGGATTTCCATGCCCGCTTCGGCGTCCGGCACAAAACCTATCACTACCGCATCCTGAACCGCGCGCTGCCCGCGGCCGTCGGCCGCCAGTACGCCTGGCACATTCGACGACCGCTCGATCTCGAGGCCATGGCTGCCGGTACGGCCCACCTCGAAGGCCGCCTTGATTTCAAGGCCTTCGAAAACAGCGGCAGCCCCCGGCATCACACCGTGCGCCATGTCATGGCCGCCCGTTGGCGTCGCAACGGCGATGATCACTTGACCTTTGAAATCCGGGCCGACGGGTTTCTGCGCTTCATGGTGCGCAATATCGTGGGCACCCTGGTGGCGGTGGGCCTGGGTAAGATGCGGCCGGAGGCGGTGGATGCGATCCGCCGGGCGGGCGACCGCCGTGGAGCGGGTACCACGGCCCCGCCGCATGGCCTCTTCCTGGTCGAGGTCGCCTATTGAAGTTGCGCAGGTCCGCGATTCAGGCGACCACTTCCTGACCTTTCATCTTCTGAATGCGCTCGTTGTAAAAGGCGATTACTTCACGACGATTCAACATCCCAAGCAGAATGCCGTGGTCGTCGGTCTTGACCACGGGCAGGCTGTCGATATTCTTCTTGGTGAATTTGAGCAGGACGGTGTTGAGGTCTTCCTCCGGCGTGGTAAAAATGATGTCGGAGGTGGCGATATCGCGCATCACCACAAGGTTTTCGATCTCGGCGGAAAAGAGGACACTGCGGATGTCGGTGCTGGAGAAAATACCGTTCAAGCGCCCGTTGTGGTCCATCACCGGAAAATAATGCTGCTTGGTCTTGGCGAAATAGCGCTTGAAATCGACGAAGCGCATCTCCTGGGGTATCAGCCGGACCTTGCGGATGTGCTGGACGAGATCGCGGACATGGATGGCCTGCAGGATATCCACGAAAAACTCACCGGTATGGGCCGCGGAACTGATGCGGTTCTTGGGCTGCTTTTCATAGATCGTCCACCTTTGCGCCGCCAGGTAGGCCACTGAGCAAACCAGCAGGCTGGGCAGCAGCAATTGATAGGAGTCCGTCATCTCGCTGACGAAGATGATGGTCGAGATGGGGGTGTTGGAAACGGCTGTAAAGAAACCGGCCATCCCCACCACCACGAAGGCCCCAGGTTCGGTCACAACCCCGGGCATGATCGTGTGGAACAGGCGGCCCACGGCGCCTCCCATGGCCCCGCCGATGACCACCGAAGGTCCGAAGACCCCGCCGCTGCCCCCCGAGCCAATCGAAAACGAGGTGGTCATAACCTTGCCGATGGCCAGGGCCAGCAGGAAGGACACGCTCAGTTCATTGAACAGGGCCTGCTGGGCAAAACCGTAGCCGAAGGCCAGGGTCTGGGGGAAATAATAACCGATCATGCCGGTGCACAGCCCACCCAAAGCCGGCTTAAGGTGATTGGGGATTGGGATTTTTTTAAACAGTGCCGTCACCCCGTAGAAGGCTTTGACGTAGAAAACCCCCGTGGCCACGAGCACCAGGGCCAGGACCATATAGGGCCCCAACTCCAGCGGATTGGTGAATTCGAAGGGCGGGGTGTCGAAAAGCGATCCCCAGCCGAAGACCAGGCAGAAAAGGCAGTAGGCCACCACCGAAGAGATGCCGGCGGGGATGATGACCTCGCTTTCGAATTCCGGGTCGCGGTAGAGCACTTCGGCGGCAAACAGGGCGCCGGCCAGCGGCGCCCGGAAGATGCTGCCGACCCCGGCGCTGATGCCGGCGGCCATCATGATGCGCCGTTCGCGTTCGGAGAGTTTGAGACGCGTGGCCAGAAAGGCGCCGAACCCCGCCCCGATCTGGGCGATGGGCCCCTCCCGGCCGCCGGAACCGCCGGTGGTCAGCGTGATGGCCGAGGCAATCGTTTTCACGATCGGCACCCGACCGCGCATGAAGCCGCCCTTGTTGTGATAGGCGTCGATGGCCGAATCCGTGCCGTGGCCCTCGGCTTCGGGGGCGAAGGTGTAGACGATCCAGCCGCTGACGATACCGCCCAGGGCCGGCAGAATCAGCAGGATATAGCGATTGAACGGTCTTCCCGTGGGCGGCCAGAGATGGTGCTCGCCGGCCGGTGAGGGCGGAACGTAGCCGGCCATGAAATCCATGAACCAGTGCATCCCCAGCAGACATAGATAGTGGAAGACGATGGAGCCCAGGCCGGCGATGATGCCGATAATCAGGAAGTAGAGCGACCATTTCCCGGCATGCGACAGGCGGGAAGATATCTCACCGGGATCCTTTGGTCGAAAACGTTTTAGAAAAGAGGCACCCAAGTCTGCTCCCACTCAAGGGGTTGCCGCCGTCTGGCCAGGCGGATTTCGCGGCATCGGTGATCATCCCCGGCGGCGGGGGATTCGGAATCAAATTTGGATTCTTAGCCACTCGACCCGCGAAATGCAAGTAAAATTGGCGCCGCGCCGCAGCGCGCGCAGGCTTGAAGCCGCCCGCCGGCAGTGCTATAGAGAAGCTCGGCCCGGCGAAATTCCGCTTTCAATCATTCCAGCAATCCGAAGAGGGAAGCCCATGACCGCGCTCAATGCCACGTCCCCCGAGACCCTGGCGCAGCTTTTGCCATCACTGCACGAACGGTTCGAACGTTTTCAGCAGGCGGGTTTGAACCTCGATCTGACCCGCGGCAAACCCTGCCCAGCCCAACTCGATCTTTCCAGCCCCATGCTCACCCTGGTCGCCGAAAACGACTATCGCGCCGCCGACGGCACCGATTGCCGTAACTACGGCGGTCTCGACGGTCTGCCCGAAGCCAAGGCCCTGTTCGCCGACTATATGGGGGTGGAACGGGATGAAGTCATCATCGGTGGCAATGCCAGCCTGACCGTGATGTACGATACCTTCATGCGCGCCATGCTGATGGGCGTGGGCACGGGAGAGCCGCCCTGGTCCCAGTTGCCGCGCGTGCGCTTTCTCTGCCCCAGCCCGGGCTACGACCGCCATTTTGCCATCTGCGCTAACCTGGGCATCGAAATGCTGCCGGTGGACATGACCTCCGAAGGCCCGGACATGGACACCGTCGAACGACTGGTGGCGGAGGACGAAGCCATCAAGGGGATCTGGTGTGTACCGATTTTCAGCAACCCCACCGGCGACGTCTACAGCGACGAAACGGTGGAGCGCCTGGCGCAGATGCCCACCCGCGCCGCCGATTTTCGGATCTTCTGGGACAATGCCTATGCCGTCCATCACTTCGCCGGGGATCCGCCGACCCAAGCGCATATTCTTACGGCCTGCAAGGCGGCCGGCGTCCCCGAGCGCCCGCTGCTCTTCGGCTCCACCTCCAAAATCGCCTTTCCGGGCGGCGGTCTGGCCCTCATGGCCGGCAGCGCGCGGAACATGGACTGGGTTCGCGGTCAGTTGTTTTTCCAAACCATCGGGCCGGACAAACTCAATCAACTGCGCCACGTTCGTTTTTTCCGCGACCTGGATGGCATCCGTCAGCACATGCAGAAGCATGCCGCCATCGTACGCCCGCGCTTCGAAGCCGTGGAAACCATCCTGCGCCGCGAACTGGCCGGCAAGGGCATCGCCGACTGGACCCGCCCCCGGGGTGGTTATTTCGTGAGCTTCAACACCCAGGACGGTTGTGCGCAGGCGGTCGTCGCCATGGCCCGCGAGGCGGGGGTCAAGCTGACCCCGGCCGGGGCCACTTATCCACTGGGCAAGGATCCCCGGGATCGCAACATTCGCATTGCCCCGACCTTCGCCTCTCTGGAGGACGTCGAGGCGGCCGTGGAGGTGCTGGCCGTCTGTACCCAGATCGTGACCATCGAAAAACAGCCGACGACATAAAAAAAGCGCCCGGTCCGCTGAGCGGACGGGCGCCTTTTGGGCGTTACCGCAAAAATCTATCGATTGGCGCGCTTGGACGCCTTGAGCGGATTGATTTTCTGCTTGCTACCGCCGGCGGCGCGGTTGACATGGGTGGCCATGTTGCAGTGGCCGCTCTTCCATTTGACGGTGGGCTCGGGGCAGGCTGTGCAAAACCAACCGGAAGCGTATTCGATCCTCCGGCTGCAGCCGTCGCAGGACTCGACCGTTTCGTGGCAGATACCGCCATTGTAGGAACAGCCGGCGGCCGTCATGAAAGGGCACTCCTGATCTTTACGAACGGTTGTACAGTGCATGGGTATCACCTCCTTCAGAATCTAATAATAGAAGGGCCGGGAGGCTGACCCGCCGTTCCCGACCCGGTTCTAACAACTTCAAAACCGCGCGAACATAAATTATCAAAAAACAGATGTCAACCCTTTTTTCCAAAGGTGCGGATGCCGCCAAAAATTGCCTTTCCGCCGACGCTGAATATAGTATGCTGTCCAATAAAAGCGGTTTCGAAACCGCTATCGTCTCCCATCACGGAAACAGCCGTTTTGAAGAGGTGGATTCGCCGTTACCATCATTCTCGGCGGCGCTCCTGCGGCCGGCGGTATGCTATGACCAAAAACAACCTCAACCGACAGTGAGGCCTCCATGTCTTTCGGTGAAATCGAAACCGGCATCCCCGTACTTGGCGCGGCCAAAATCAAATCGCCCATCAAGAACTGGCAATCGGGAGTCGACAGCGCGCGTTTCGTTTCGGACGACGATCGCGTCCTGGTGGATGTGACCCCCGCGGGGCTTGAAGCCCTGTGCCGCGCAAACCGCCCCTTTCCGTCCTTCGAGATGGCCGGTCCGCGTGAAAAAATTTACTTCGATCCCAGCAAGCTGCGCTGTGCGCTGGTAACCTGCGGCGGTCTCTGCCCGGGGCTGAACGACATTATCCGCTCGGTCGTTCTGGAACTCTATTACGGCTATGGCGTCCGTCGCATCTACGGCATCAAGTACGGTCTGCAGGGGTTCATCCCCGCTTACGGCCACGACGTCGTCGACCTGGAGCCCGCCACGGTGGTCAACATTCAGGACATGGGCGGATCGCTGCTGGGCTCCTCCCGGGGGCCCCAGTCCATCGAAGAAATCATCGACACCCTGGATCGGATGAACATCGGTATCCTGTTCATGATCGGGGGCGACGGCACCCTCAAAGCCGCCAATCTGATCGCCGAAGCGATTCGCGAACACGGCCTGCGTATCAGCGTCATCGGGGTCCCCAAAACCATCGACAACGACATCCACATGGTCTCCCGTTCGTTCGGATTCGACACGGCCGTGGACATCGCTACCCAGGCCATCAAGGGCGCCCACAACGAAGCCGAAAGTTATCCCAACGGCATCGGCCTGATCAAGCTCATGGGGCGGCATTCCGGGTTCATCGCCGCCACCGCCACCCTGGCCCAGCAGGATGTCAATTTCGTCTTGATTCCCGAAATCAAGGTCGATCTGGAAGGTCCCCACGGGCTTTTCACCAAGCTCGAGGGCCGCTTGAAAGAGCGCGGGCATGCCGTCATCGTGGTGGCCGAGGGGGCGCTGCAGGAATTGTTTCGAAGTGAAGGCCTGCGCACGGATGCTTCCGGCAATGTACGGCTTCACGACGTGGGGCTCTTCGTACGGGACCGCATCAAGGATTACTTCAAGGCCAAGGGCATCGAAATCAACCTCAAATACATTGATCCCAGTTACATGATCCGTAGCGTACCGGCCAACGCCAACGACAGCGTCTTCTGCGGCTTTTTAGGGCGCGATGCCGTCCACGCCGGCATGGCCGGCAAGACCCAGATGCTCGTGGCCCACTGGAACAACCATTTCGTCCATGTGCCCATGGCCCTCTCCGCGGGCCAGCGCAAACAGGTCAACCCCAACGGCAAACTCTGGTCGACCGTCCTGGGCGCCACGGGCCAGGGCTCCCTGTGCAACCCCAGCGACTAGCTTATCGTATCCAGCTAGCGGCCGCGAAAAGCGTGTGCAAAGTTCGTATTAATTTTCTTCTGAATTATCAGACAGCCAGGCTATCGCTTACCTTCAGGACGATTCCCAAGTCTTCTGCTTCGCGGTTGAATTTATTGAGCAACCACCTGAGGGTCTGTCGATCATTGTCCGGATAAATCATAAGAACCGAGGTAGGCCAGCGCTTTTGATTTGACGTCTGAATTCGCAACCCGGACGTCAATTTTTCAATGTCCACCAGCTTTGCGCCGGCCGAGGGAATTCCGGGACGAGAAATGCTGCAACAGTGTCTATCCAAATCAAATCGTAAAAACCCAGGCATCTGTAAGAAATTTCTCGATATAACGATATGAGACATAGCCATAGCCTTTATCACCCCACCCCTCACCCCAAGAATTTTTAAATTTAATACGCTCCTGATCATCATCGTAGCCGACGATACAAATAGCTGTCGCGCCCATAGCCTGCTCACCGGGACCGGGATCGGGTATGATTCCCGTTTTGACTACGTCTTTACTGTTTAAACTTGCGGCAAAGATGGATATCCCGCCAACGACGGGTCCGTATTTTTGAAGACCGCTTTTGACTTCCTCCAAGCTGGTTACTTGATAGCTTTCCGATATCTTGTAATGCATAGCCGTTTTAATCACTTCAGGTGGATCGCTTTTTAGATCGCCTGGTACGTAGGGCCATACGTCTTCCAAAACAGCACCTTTGGTTCGAAGGACTTTAATCGCATCCCGCACAAAGGCCCCTGTATCCGAGTGGGGATCATAACCGGCCTCAAGCTTGGAGTGGTAGTATAAATAACGAGGACTGATAGTAACCTCTTTACTAAGCTTTCTGCGTATCTGATACTCCATAGCTGCTGCGGCAGCGAACCCAACCGTACTTCCTTCGGACCCTTGGTTTCTGACGGGGCTCATCATGGAGGTGAGATCTAAATGCCGCTTGCCCGGCTCCAGCGTGATGGTTGCCTTCTCTCCTCCTCGAACAGGAGATGAGGATAGCGTAATCTGATTAATTTGCTGTTTTGCCGTGGCAACTAAAATAGCTTCTAACTCACTTTGTTGTTCTTTAACGAGAACGAGAACCTGCTTTTTACCCTCTTCCTTGACAATTCTATTGATTTGCTCTTCACCTACGGAGTCTAGTTTATCCATAATGAGTTTTTTCGTATAATCGACGACCGATTTGAATCCAATAATTCCGATGATCGTGAGGATGATTCCACCAAAGGTTACCATCGCGATCAGACGTTTCTTGGCCTTCTCATAAACACGTTGGGCCATAAGTTCTTCTTCAAGTTTTTTGTATTCCTGGACTTTTTCTCTGAGGGCCTGGTTTTCCTTTTCCAGATCACTGGTTGAGGATAGATGTTCTGGGTCATGTTCCATCTTGGCACTTACCTCCTCAGTAGCTTGTCGAACGCTTTGCCTGTCCGGATTTGACCCTGCGGCATTTAACGGCAAGACCATAGCGTAAAATAAAAATAGATGACAAAAAGATACGACGACTAGAAGTTTTGGATTCATCCTCTTATAATTCCAACGTGCGGGAATTAAGCGCTCAAGATCTTTTAGGTCTTCTTTCTAATATCCATAAAGCCACCCGCGTTTTCGACTTCAAATGAACCGCAAGGCAAGCTTCGCAGCTACGGTTTTCGACAAACACATGGTTCCTGTCAGTATCTTAACCTAAGGAATGCTAAGGCCGCCATTTAACACTGAGCCGGATGAACGCAAGGGGCGTGTCTCGGAAGTGCACCAGTTTCTCAGACCATTTAGACAGTAGTGGAAATGAAGTATTGATAAAACACGGTCCTGGGCTTGTAAAGGATCGCCGACCGCCGCCGCTCAGGGGCCGGACGCCGGTATAGGCGGCTACGGTTCAGGAATCGGCGGGATTTCCACCTGCCAGGGTTGCCAGTCCGGCGGACGGACGGGGTCCAGTTCGCGGAAGCCGTTTTCGCGGATCTGCAGCAGTGGCAGAACCTGCAGGGAATCGCCGTTGGCTTCGAAACGCACCCGACCGGTCACGGTGTCGGGATCTTCCAGCGTCAGCAGGTGGTGGCGGATACCGGCGCGCAGCCAGGCATCGGAATGCAGGACGGATTTGAGCATCACCCAGGCGGCATCGTAGGCGATGGCTTCGATGAAACCGGGCCGGCGGCCGTAGACCGCCTCGAAGCGCAGGACAAAACGCTTGACCGCCGGGCTTTGACTTTCCGGGAAAAAGCCCGCCGTGAGGATCGCCCCCTGCACATACTCGCCGGCCGCATCCAGCAGTTTGGTCGAAAACCAAAGGTTGGTGCCCAGCAGGGTCGTGTTCACGATGTCGTAATAGGCCAGCTGCGGGATGACCAGTCCGAGCATCTGGGGTGCGTCGGGAATGAAGACGGCTTCAAAATCGACCACCGGTTTCAGAATCTCCTTGTCCGGATCTTCCTTGCGGCGGGTGCGAACCGTTTCCGGCGCCTCCTCGTCCGGTTCGGGCGGTGTATAGCCCGGGATGGCTTCCAGCGGCCCCAGCAAATCCAATCCCTTGCGCTGGGCTTTCAGATCATCGGGAATCGGGTAGTGGCTCCCGACAAGTTTCTTGATGGCGGCGGCAAAATCCGTCTGCTGGGGATCATAGGCCTCCAGCGCCACCACCCGACCCCCTTGGCGGTAGACGGCCTCCCAGAAGTAATCACGAAAGCTGCGGCCATACTGTTCCTCGGGGTAGAGAATGGCAAACCGCTGCATCCCGAGGGTTTGCGTGGCAAAGGCCGCCAGGGCGTCGGCCTGCATGCGGGAGGTGATGAAATAGCGGAAGACATAGTCGCCCAGATCGGTCAACCCTTCGCGCTGCGACAGCAGCATGATGGGGATGCGAGCCTCCTGGGCCGCTTCGGCGGCGCTTTCGGCCGATGCGATCGGGCCGATCACCGCGGCGACCCGGGCTTCGGCCAAGGCCGTCATGGCGCTGGCGGCCTCCTGCGGGTCGGAGGCCGTATCCTTGACCATCAGGCGCAACGGCAATCCGGCTTGAATTTGCTGGATGTCGTGGAAGGCCAGCTGAATCCCGTCCATGGCCCGGGCGCCGAAGGGGGCATAAGGTCCCGAAAGCGGCAGGAGACAGCCGATCGTGTAACGATCGAAGGCGACCTTGTCCGCCAACTGCGCCACCAGTTCTTCGGCCAGGGCGGCCTGGGGGTGATCTGCAAAATCCTCCTGAAAGCGGGTCAGCAGCCAGACCGCATCGTCGTAAGCGCCCTCACCGGCCTCGTTCAATCCCTGCTGGAAAGCCAGGTAACCCGCGGCCGGGCGCTCGGTGATCTGGCCCATCAGCAATTCAATGTCGTCGTCCTGCAGAAACGAGGCCGCATTGCCCATCTTGTCGGCCAGCAGGGGCCGGTTTTCTTCGGGCGCCAGGGGATAGGCCAGCGCGAAGAAGTAAAACGCCTCCGACCAGGACTGCAAAACCGCATGGGCATCGGCGACGACGGCATACAGCCGGTAAAGCTGCCGGGAGTCCTCGACCGGGGCCACCAGTTCCGGATAGCGTGTCAGGATCTCCTGGTAGCGCTCCAGACGATAAAGTACGGCCATCATCTCCACCCCTCCCTCGCCGGCCTCGGGCGCCCGGGGATGGGAGGCCAGCAGTTCGGCGAAGCTCTCCAGGGCGGCCTCATCGTCTTTGAGCAGAATTTGGATGCGGCCGATGTTGAGCAGGGACAGCGGTGCATGCTCGCTGGCCGGAAAATTTTGCACCAAGGCCTGGTAGTAGTTGAGGGCCGTGTGCAGGGCGCCCTGCATGTAGGCCTGCCGGGCCTTGGCGTATAACGCCGTGTCGCTGGTGGGCTCGATCACGGCCGGCTTGCGGGCCTCGGGTGGCACACAGGCGGTCAGCATGAGGATGGTTATCAGTCCCACGGCCGGGATGATCCAGCGGAAGCGCAGGGTTGGTTTCATCATGATCGTCTTATCTCGTCTGAAGTCAATCGAATGCCGCCGGGCATTACGGGAATCTATAACACGAAGAAAGGCCCCGAGCCAAGGCTGTCGGTTGGGCCTGGCGGTCAACCGGCGGGGAATACCGCTGTCAGGGCATCTTGAATCCGGTAAAGGGGTCGGGCTCCACCAGATTCTCGGGTGCCTTGTATTGGGTTTCGAAATCCACGGCCCGGATATCCGCGCTGATTTCCTTGATATAGGCCACGACTTTCTGGTGGGCGGGATGAACCTGGTAACGCTTCATGGCATCCAGGTTGGCGAATCCCGATACCAGGGCGAAGTCGTAGGATCGCTCGGAGCGTACGACGTCGCGGCCGAATTCGTAGAGCTGAATTTCGATGATCTGATCCGGCAAGGCATCAAACTGTTGCTCCAGGACGGCGATCTGTTCGTCGCTTGTCTCGGGTTTGAATTTGATAAACACGATATGATGCAGCATGAGGCAATCTCCTTGTGGTCGCCAATCAGCGCTTTGGCGCTCGCGATCGGCGGTAGAGGGCCAGCAGCGCCAGGGTGACCGCGGCCAGGCCCAGCCCCCACACAAGACTGTTGCCGGCAATCGGAATATAGATCCAGCGGCCGGGAAACCAGTGACGGGGGTAGAGCGCCAACCCCAGGATGGGAAAGTAGAGTACCCGGGTGGCTTCGGTCAGCAGACCGGCCAAACCGCTGCCGGCAGCGCCGATTTTAAGGGTGGCCGGCACGATCAGCACACTGGCCAGAAAATGCACCGCGGTCCACAGGAAGGCGGCCAGCATGAAACGCCCGCCTCTCATTGATCGTAGCTTGTGATGCATTCGAACGTCATCAGGCAACCTAACATTGTCGGCCTCGTAAAAAGTCCGATCC
>JASJED010000253.1 GCA_030065585.1 Desulfobacterales bacterium
AGCTGAATCGTGCCCACATACAGCACAATGGCCACGAACCCCATCATCAGCGGTTCTTGGGAATTCGATAGAAACGCCTGGCTGGTAATTACTTTTTTCTGAAGGCGTTTCAATTCCTTGGTTTGGCGCCTTAATACGGTGTGGGTCGAATCTTCCCAGCCCATTGACTTGAGCGGCTTTATGGAAGTCAAACTGTCGGTGATCTGGGCAACAAACGCCTGGCCTAGTCTGGTCGCTTTTTTGCCGATGCGACGTGCCCTATTGACAAATGGTCGCAGGGCAAAGGTAATGAAAACAGCCACCACCAGGGCGATCAAGGTTGCCTTCCACGAAACCATAAAGGCCAGGATCGTATAAATAATGGCTTCGATGGTAAAGCTGACCATTCGGGCACTGGCATTGAAAGCCTTTGCCGTTTTCCCGGCCTCACCGCCAATCCCATTGACCAGTTTGCCGATCGGCTGACGCAGGAAATACTCCCAGCGGGTCCGAAAAAGGATTTGCAAATATTCGAGCCGGAGGTCTGTGATGATCCTGGCGGAAGTATGGCCGACCTGTCTTTGAGCAAGGAGCACCAGCATACACTTCAGTAAAATGCATGCAGAGAATAATGTCAGCAGGCCGGCAATGACATTGCCAACACCGAAAGTCGCCAGCAGATAATTCAAATACGTCATGGCCTTTGCTTCAAAACCTGAAAGCTCGGAAGTCTCCACAACAATGCTGTTTCGATCTTGCCCCAGGATAAGCGCCATCAGGGGGATGAAGATCGAGATCCCTAATCCCTCCGATATGCCGGCAAAAAGGAGTGATCCTATCATAAGCAGGCTACGGTAGGGGTAGCGCTTTGCAAAAATGAAGAAAAATTTCATCGGTTAAATCGCAGTCGTAATGGTCGGCAATAAAAGCGTATATTGGTGCCGTTTCGGGCTAATGCGGCAACCCGGCAAAGGCATCCACGATGGCATCGACCTGTTCCGGCGTGTGGCCGGCGCTCATGCTGCAACGCAGCAGGGACCCGCCATCGGGCGAGGCCGGCGGGAGCACAAGGTTGACGTAGACACCATTCTCAAGGAGCGCACACCATTTTCTGATGGCCTCCTCTTTGTTTTCCAGCCGAATGGCGACAATCGGACTCGGTTCGGGACTTAACTTGAATCCCAAGGCCTCAAGTCGCTCATAAAGCCGGTGCGCGTTATTCCAGAGCCGATCCTTCAATTCCGGATGACGCCTTAACGTTGCGAGTGCCGTGCGAGTGGAAGCAATAATCGAGGGAGAAGGCGAGGCGGTAAAGACATAGGGCCGGTTCGCAAATCGTATGATATCCAGCTCCGGGTGGTTGCTGGCACAATAGCCGCCGATGGCGCCCAGGCTTTTGCTGAAGGTCCCGACAATAAAATCGACATCCTTTTCGACGCCCTCCTCTTCCACCAGTCCGCGGCCGTTGGCGCCCAAGACACCGAGCGAATGGGCTTCATCAACCAAAAGGAAAGCACCGTATCTTTTTTTAACGTCCGTGATTTCGGCCAGGGGCGCCCGGTCGCCCAGCATGCTGTACATGCCTTCCACGATAACCAGGGCACTGGCCGCACGGTCACCCAACCGACGCAGGCGCTTATCGAGATCGGCCGCGTCATTATGTCGGAAACGGATGATATCGGCGCCGCTTAGCAGACAGCCATCGTATATACTGGCATGGCAGTCGGCATCGATCAAAATGACATCGCCCTTCCCGGCCAGGGTCGATATCATGCCGAGGTTGGCCACATAGCCCGTGGAGAAAACGATAACGCTGCTACAGTTAAAAAAATCGGCCAGGTCATTTTCCAGGCCCACATGCGCAGAATAAGTGCCGTTGGCCGCGCGTGAACCGGTTGTACCGGTCCCCTCCGTCTTCAGGGCCTGGCATGCGGCTGCGACGCATTCCTCGTTGAAGGTCAGCCCTAAGTAATTGTTCGTACCCGCCAAAATGGTGGACCGTCCGTTCACGATGGCTTCCGTGGGCGAGATCACCTTTTCCATCACAACGTTGACTGAAGTGAGACCGAATTCGGCCAAAGATTGGCGAGCCTCTTGCAATGCGGTAAATTTATCGAAAAGGGTCATTTTCAGTCTTCTCCGGTCAGGTGCTGGAGTTGAATCGCCAGGTCTTCGACGCTGCGTACGTCCGGTAAAATATTTAGGGGAATCGAAATGTCGAAGCGATCTTCGATATCCTCCATCAAATTCATGACTTTGAGCGAATCGAATTCGAGATCGGATATCAGGTCCGTCTGGGGGTTGATCTCCAATCCCGGCGGAACAATCTCCTTGATCGCCTCGATAACCTGCTGGACGATATTTTCATAGGTCGGCATGGCGCGTTCCCTTGGCCTGGCGTTTTGCGCTATTCTATGTAAGCCTTTGATATTGTAAAGTTTTTTTAATTCCCGCACCCAATGGCGTTTGGGGATGCCACCCGGCTGCCTTTATGATCGAATTGTTGTCGCATGTCCAGTCCTTATGCTCAAGTTCGCGAACTTTACCGGGACTGAGCATGGGGGCGTACCCCATAACACGGGCGGCCCCTTGATTAAGCACGGCGATCGATCGGATCAGCAGTTGGGGCAGCCTGAAACGGTAAATCGGACGTTCGAGAACCCCTGAAACCGTTTGGACGACCTCGCACCAGTCATAGCCGCCGGGTCGTCCGTCATGAAGTTCGAATATTGAACCTTCCCAGTTCGTTTGCTCCGTCAGGGCAACAATGGCCTCGGCCAGATCATCGATATAGATCATCGAGAATCTGGCGCTCCGGGGTGTGGCTTGCGGCGCAAGCCCCTTGCACATCAACTTTAACAACGGGGCAATTTCACGATCACCCGGCCCGTACACCGCCGGTGGCCGCAGGACCGTCCATTCCAAACCGTCCCCCTGGGCTTTGAGAATCTCCTCGCCAAGGTGCTTGCTGGCCGCATAATACGATAGTTTGGGCTCACGTGCCGCCAGGGAAGACAACAACAAAAAGCGTGGCGAGGGGTGCATTTGTTTTGCAGCTTGCACCATTCGCGCCACGCCGTCAGTGTTAACCGTTTTAAATTGTCGCCATTCAGCCCCGCGGACAACACCCGCGCAGTGAATGAGTCCCTCAGCGCCGCTTAGCAGTCGCTTTAGGCTGCCCGCATCCTCGAGTCGACCCTGAATCCACTTCACGGATCGATCCTGATCACGCGGGGCCGTCTTGTTCGCGCGGTATAGGGCGCGAATCCGAAACCCTGCCGATCGCAGCCGATGCATCACGGCCGCACCAATAAAACCGGTTGCCCCTGTCAGGGCAATAACTCTGGGCATATTGGCCTGTAACGCGAAGCGCGGCGGCTAACTTTGCCCCGCCGCTACACTGACAAGTCGGTGCTGAAAATGGCAGGCCTCGGCATTGACACCGGGCGGCTCCGCCTTTCCGTTGGCAACCCGCTTCAGAAAATCGCGTTTGGCACCGGAGCGCGACAACTTGCCGGATGTTGTTCGCGGCAGGGTGTTGCGCGGAACGAGCTCAATATAGCATTCGATACCAAGTTCGTTGCAAACCAGCCCCTGCAGGTTGTCCACCAGCACAGACCGCCTCTCTAAATCGGATTCGCGGCATTCAACGACCAAAACGGCTCTATCTTCACCATCGACGCCGACAACCGAAAAGGCCGAAGCATCACCGGTACGCACTTCCGGTTGATTCTCGGCGAGATATTCCAGGTCCTGGGGCCAGATGTTGCGGCCGTTGATAATAATTAGGTCCTTCTGGCGTCCCGTGATGACAATACTCTGATCGGCGATATAAGCGAGGTCGCCCGTATTCAACCAACCGTCGGTCGATAAAATAGCGCGCGTCAGCTCTTTTTCCCCGAAATAGCCCGACATCACGCTGGGTCCCTTCACAAACAGCGTTCCCACATGACGCTCGGGCAGGGTGTTGCCTTCAGCGTCGCGCACTTCGACGCTATGGTCCGGCAGAGCGAAACCGCATTTGACAAACTCCTTGGCATTCATGGCCTGCGTGCAAGGTTTCAGTGCCGGAAAGGCCCGCTGCGTGCGGGCCAGGGTTTCGGATTCCACCTCGTCGACCTGAATCCCCTGCCCCAAAGGCGAAAAGCTAACCGCCAGGGCACACTCGGCCATTCCATAGCAGGCCAGGAAAGCACCCGTATTGAACCCGCTGGGCGCCAACTTTTCCGCAAAGTCCAGAAGCGGTTGGGCGCGGATCGTTTCCGCCCCGACACCGGCGACCCGCCAGGAACTCAGGTCGTATTTGTCCAGGTCGCTTTCCCGCAGCCGCTGCATACACAGCTCGAAACCGAAAGGCGGGCTGAACGAAATCGTCGCCTTGTTCTTAGTGATCAGCGATAACCACAAGCGCGGGCGCATGGCGAAATCACGGGTTCGGAAATAATCGACCGTTACCTGCGCCGCCATCGGAGCCAAGACCAAGCCCACCAGGCCCATGTCATGATAATAGGGCAGCCAGGATATGGCCCGGTCTCCCGGTCTGATTTTAACACCATTGCGCACAATGTGCCCCAGGTTGTTCATAACCGTCCGATTGGTGATCATGACCCCGCGGGGGAAACGAGTACTGCCGGACGTATACTGCAGATAAGCCAGTTCGTCCGGACCCGAGGGTGCCAAAGCGGCCTGGCTTTCCGGCAAGGCCATCAGCGCATCCGCTGATCCGATAAAGGACAAGGGAAGCTCTTCGGCCGCCTCGGTCAGGAAGGCTAGATATCCTTCCGGGGCAATTGCGACTGAAGCACGGCAGTTCATCAGAAGCAATTTCAATTGGGCCACATAGGTGTCATGTCCCCCCAGACGAAGCGATGCCGGCAACGGCACCGGCACCATGCCGGCATACTGGCAGGCATAGAACAACTGGAGAAACCCCGGGTCGGTGTCGGCCACGAGCGCCACCCGCGCGCCGCGCTCGAGTTTCAACCCCACCAGACGCTTGGCGATCGCAATCGCATCTTCCCTGAGCTGAGCGTAAGGAAGTACAAACGTCAACTGCCCTTTACCGTTATAGAAATTATACCCTGTCTCGCCTTGGGCAGCATAGTCCAGGGCTTCGGTTAAAGTTGAAAAATCGCCGTACCTCAGCTGCAACCTGTGTTTAGTAGGTGTCGCCTCCAACATTAATCAACTTTTCCTTTTCGATTTTTTTACTAAAATTGTTATTCGGTGCCGATCGCTGAATTACTTTGGCATCATACTCAAACGGTGCAATTAACTTTGTGATTGCACCGAAGCGATACGAGCAGGATTAACAATGAACATTTTTATCTAAATTTGAGTGTAATGTCAAATACAAGCCATTAATTGTTAATCATGAAGCCAAAAATGGCCATCGGCCAAAGCCGAAATAACATTAATGCATTCATCGCTCCGAGGGCGAATTTGGGCCACTTGGTAAACCAAATTAGCGGTAAATGCAAGGGTTTATTGATTTAAAATAAATTTAACTTGAAAGCAGAATGATCCTATGCAATATTGCACGGTTGCGTACAAATTTTCCAGAAAAACGTTCTTTCGATCACGCGAACGAACACTTCCCAATCGGTCATCTTTCATCTTTCAAGGGGAAGTCAATGGCAGATATCGTCGTTAAAGCGGTTGACAACCAGCGCATGCTCAATCTGTTCATCGGTCTGCCCGGCCGTATCTATCGCCGTGACCCGGCTTGGGTATCACCGCTTTTTCTTGAGCGCAAGCAATTTCTATCTTCCCACAACCCCTATTTCGATCATGCCCGCTACCAGGCTTGGATCGCTTTTCGCAACGGTCACCCGGTCGGCCGCATCAGCGCCCAGATCGACGAACTCCACCTTGAACGCTACCAGGATGACACCGGTTTTTACGGCCTGCTGGAAGCCGAAGACGACCCGGCGGCTTTTAGGGCCCTGTTCGCCACCGTCGAAAAATGGCTTGGCGATCAAGGCATGCGCCACGTGCGCGGCCCCTTCAACCTCTCCATCAACCACGAGTGCGGCATGCTGGTCGACGGCTATCAGACACCGCCGATGGTCATGATGGGACATGCACGCCCGTATTATGAAGAACGCATAACGCAGTTGGGCTATCAGGGCGAAAAGGATTTACTGGCCTACCTGGCACCGACGGACTTCAGCTTTACACCGCCGATGCAAAGTATTATCCGGCGATTTCAAGACGTCATCTCCATACGTGCTTTCAACTTTTCACGCTTGGCGGAAGACCTCGCGATTCTAAAAGATATCTACGAAGACGCCTGGTCCAACAACTGGGGTTTTCTGCCCTTTACGACCAAAGAACTCGAACATATGGGCCGCGATTTAAAGCAGCTTGTACCCGAAGAATTTGTGGGCATCGCCGAAATCGACGGCCGGCCCGAAGCCCTCATCCTCGTCTTTCCCAACCTCTACGAGGCCATCCGTGATTTGAACGGGCGCCTCTTGCCCTGGGGCTGGCTGAAATTGCTCTGGCGCCTAAAAACCGCGGCCCTCAAGACCCTGCGTGTCCCCCTGATGGGTGTCCGCCGCGAACACCACAACAGCCGAACCGGCGCCGCCCTGGCGCTGTCCCTGGTCGCCCATGTGCAAAAGGTCGCTCTGAAGCGCAACTACAGGCAGGTCGAAATGTCATGGATCCTGGAGGAAAATCAGGGCATGCGCAATATGATCGAGGGTATCGGCGGTGAGGCTTACAAGCGCTATCGCATTTTCAGCAAAGCGATCTAAACCCTCAATTAACAAGGATTTTCCATGACGGACCCGCAGGCTCCCTTCACCGCTGTCGTATTGGCCGCCGACCGCGGCAGCCCCGATCCTGTGGCCCAGGCGGCGGGGGTCAGTTGCAAAGCCATGGCCCCTGTCAGCGGTCATCCGATGGTCGTCCGGGTGATCCGGGCCTTACAGTGCGCCAAGACCATCGGGACGATCATGCTCTGCGGCCCGCCGCGCGCCGTTTTGGAAGACGAGCCCGGGTTGCAGCGGTTTCTGGACGCCGAAGGTATCCAATGGCTGCCCAATCGCGAAACGCCCAGCACGAGCGCGGCCGCGGCCCTGCAAACCCTTTCCCCCGACATGCCTGTCATACTCACGACCGCCGACCATGCCCTGCTGACCCCCACCATGGTGGACCATTTTGGCGAGCAGGCCCGGCGGGCGGCCGCGGATGTCCTCGTCGCCCTGGCGGACTACAAAGCCATCATGCAGGCCTATCCGGGCATGCGTCGCACCGCTACCCGCTTCCAAGACGGCCCTTTCTGTTCCTGCAACCTGTTTGCCATGCTGAATTCACGCGGCCGCCGGGCGGCTGATTTCTGGCGCCAGGTGGAGCGCGATCGCAAGACACCGTGGAAAATGATAAATAAAATAGGATGGTTGATGGTTATCAAGTACCTTTGGGGCCGTTTGACCCTCACAGAAGGCCTTGACCGCGCGTCGCGACAACTGGGGTTTCGTGCCGGCGCGGTGATGATGCCGTTTCCGGAAGCGGCGGTGGATGTCGACACGGCCGCCGATTGGCATTTTGTTCAAGACATTGCGCGTAAATCGCTCGCGTGATGCCTGGGTCGGCATCCATTAACGCAAACGATTTAGAACCGGCATGATCATTCGGCGCTATATCATCTCGGAAATCATCAAGCCGGCGACCAATATCCTGATTCTCCTGCTGGCGATATTCGCCAGTTACACCGCCATAACGTATTTGACGGACGCGGTCGGCGGCATGATGCCCCCCAGCCGCATCGGGACGTTGATTGGGCTGCGCATCGGGATGTCCCTGGAGATGCTGCTTCCCACCACGCTCTACCTTTCGGTCATCCTGGCTTTAGGTCGCCTTTACAAGGATTCCGAAATGACGGCGTTGGCCTCATGCGGCCTGGGGACGGGCGGTTTGGTGTGGCCGGTCTTTGTGCTGTCCATCCCCGTGGCTTTGATCGCCGGGGGGGCTTCGCTCTATATTCGTTCGGCGGCCTATACCGAAATTTACGCGCTGCGCGCAGAAGCCATGGCCGAATTTGACATCAAACAGCTGGAATCCAACCGCTTTCTCGAATTTGCCAACGGCCGCTACACCTTTTTCAGCGAGGAAATCGACCGTAAACGCGGGATTGCCCGCAAAGTCTTCCTGCATGAGAAAAAGGGGGATGCCTGGCAGGTCATTCAGGCCGAGGAGATGACGGCCGGGGGGCGCAACAACCTCGGCTACCCGGTCATGAT
>JASJED010000254.1 GCA_030065585.1 Desulfobacterales bacterium
GGGTTCCTGGCAAGGCGTGAATCGGCGAGAAAGCGGAGCATACACGTAGTATGTGAGCATTTTGAGCCGGTTCACAACACCGCCAGGGGCACTTAGATTTTTTTTGAGATAGGTTCTAATGCGTTACATGCGTCTTATTGCTAAGGTGTCGTTAACCTGTGGTATATTTTTGGCGTATCACAGGAAGAGGGAGCGCTGTGATCGGCGCCAAATATCGAAAAGTCAGGATTCTAAATGATTCAAGGTTTGCAATTAAAGTTTTTCTAAAAAAGGCCGATAGTTAATCAGATTTTAGCAACCACGATCCATTTATAGCTTCATTCTCAAAAGATGACGGCCTTAATTTCAACTGATCTAAAGTTAAATTATCTTACCCTTTCATTTCCGGAGGAAATTGAAAGGGCCTATCAGAATGAATATTATAAAAAATCGTTAAAGCATATTCGGATTGCTATGCTGGCGGCAATCATGTCTTTTGGAATTTTTGGGATTCTGGATTCGTGGCTAATTCCTGAAGCCAAGACACGCATATGGTTTATTCGCTATGCAATATATTGCCCCTCCGTTTTTGTGATCTTCCTCTTTTCATTTTCAAAGCATTTTAGGTCATACATGCAATTATGCATCGCCTTGGCGGTTTTGCTTGCGGGGATATCGATTATTGCGATGACCTTGATCGCGCCCTACCCCGGTAATTTCTCATACTATGCGGGCTTAATTCTTGTTTTCATTTTTGGGTATACGCTTTTTAAGCTTGAATTCCTATGGGCGACGGCAGTTGGATGGTTGATCGTCATTGCCTACGAAATAGCAGCAATTGGATTATCGAACACACCGGTGTCCATTCTGGTTAACAACAATTTCTTTTTCCTGACGGGGAATATGTTCGGCATGTTTGCCAGTTATTCTATAAATTTTTACTCGCGCAGGGATTTTATACAAACGCGTATCATTGAGGCTGAAAAGAGAAAAGTCCACGCGGCCAATGAAGAGCTTGGGGATAAAGTTGCAGAGCGAACAGCCCTGTTGTCGAAAATGAACATAGACCTCAAACAGGAAGTCGCTGAACGAAGGTCAGCCGAGAATAAATTGCGCGAAAGTGAGGAAAAGTACAGGAACATTCTGGAAAATATGGAAGAGGGCTATTATGAGGTTGATATAGCAGGCAAGCTAACATTCTTCAATGAAGCATTGCAAAAAATAACTGGCTATAACCATAGACAATTATTGGAAACGAATTATCGGATGTTCACCGATCCGGGCGATATCAATAAGGTTTTTGCTGCATTTAATAACGTCTATATTTCCCAAAAGCCTTCAAGAGAATTTGAATGGAAGATAATCACGGCAGATGGCGCGTCCAAGCATTTGGAGGCTTCCGTTTCGTTGATGAAAAATGCAGAAGGCCTTGCTAAAGGGTTTCGAGGTATTGTTCGCGATATTACCGACCGCAAGCTCACTGAAGCGAAAATTTGTAAACTTAATGAAGACCTTGAACAAAGAGTCACTGAGAGAACTGCTCAACTGGAAGCCGCTAAACGCAACTTGGAAGACGCAATTGAGCGTGAAAAAAAGCTGGCTTGCGAAGCAGAAGCAGCCAATCGAGCCAAGAGTGAATTCTTAGCAAACATGAGCCATGAGATCAGAACGCCTTTAAATGGGATTATCGGGATGGCGGAACTATCACTAGGAACTGCCACAAATAGAAACCAGAGAGAACTTTTCAAGGCGCTTGATATTGAAGCGACTTCCCTTCTTAGTGTCATCAATGATCTTCTAGATTTTTCCAAGATTGAAGCGGGAAGGTTGGATTTAGAGGAAACCCCTTTTGATTTGACGGCGCTCGTTGATGACGTGATCGATAGCATTGGCATCCGAGCCAATCAAAAAGGCCTCTGTATGCAATCATCCATATCGTCGAATGTTCCGACCTTTTTGATTGGTGATCAACACCGGCTTAGACAGATAATGATAAATCTCATAGATAATGCCGTTAAGTTTACCCAAGCAGGCAAGGTTTCCATTGAGATAGAGCTGCAAGAAGAGTTGGGTGAAAAAGTTAAAATCTATTTTTCGATAGTTGATACAGGTATTGGCATAGCTGATGACAAATTATCTGAAATCTTCAAAGGCTTTACGCAAGCAGACGGTTCGACAACTAGAAAATATGGAGGAACCGGTCTGGGCACGACGATTTCTAAACAATTGGTTGAGCTCATGGATGGAGATATAGGTGTCGAAAGCACCTATGGAAAAGGGAGCCAATTTTGGTTCACGGCGCTCTTTAAAAAAAGGGTCGAAAAAAAAGGAAATCAAGAAAAACCAAAAACCGACTCGCATCTTGTTATTAAAGACAACTGTATAAATCGTAATGAGAAGACTTTGTTTGAAAGGGCAAGTCGGATACTATTGGTCGAAGATTATCCAACCAATCAGCAAGTTGCCATTCGTCATTTGCAAGAGGCCGGATATATCGTCGATCTCGTAGAAAACGGTCAAATGGCAGTCAATGCCTATAAACAGAAATATTATGATCTTATCTTAATGGACATCCAGATGCCGATTGTAGATGGATATGAGGCCACGAAAATGATTCGCGCAATCGGACTCATGGACCAAAACCACAGATCAGAGAATCCCGTATACCAGAATACAAGGGTACCGATCATCGCGATGACCGCGCATGCCGCCAAAGATGACAGACTCAAATGTCTGAATGCCGGAATGGATGACTATATCGCTAAGCCGTTAAGACGGAACGATCTTCTTCAAATCGTAAGTAAATGGCTAGCAGCGGAGTTGAGTTTCGTTCGGCAGACTCCGAATACGGATTTAAAACCTGATTGTGATGAAAGTGATATCCCCATTAATTTCGATAAAGCCCAAAAAGAGTTCGACGGGGACGAAGCGTTCTTAGTTGACGTCATGACGGGATTTTTTGATCATGTTAGCCATCAAATTGAAACGATTCGTCAAGCGATTTCGGATGATGACAACGATATTGTCTGGCAAGAGGCACACGCCATCAAAGGTGGCGCCGTAAATCTAACAGCCGCAAAGCTTGCGCAGCATGCCTTGGAGCTTGAAAATCTAGCCAAATCAAAAAACCTCAAGGCAAGTATGGAGGTCCTCGCTAAATTGGAATGTGAATATGTACGCTTAAAGACCTTTGTTGCAAAAAACATCTTAGCCGATAAAGAGATAAACCAAGATGAAAATTCTTATAGCCGATGACGAACTGGTAAGCCGCAAAAAATTGGAAAAGCTAATCCAAAGCTTGGGCTATGAGACGATCGCCGTCGAAGATGGAAATGACGCTTGGGAAATTTGGAATACTGAGCGGACCAAAATGGTCATTACCGATTGGGTTATGCCGGGCATAAACGGATTGGACCTTTGTAAGAAAATTAGAAAATTTGAAGGCAGCCAATACACCTACATTATAATGGTGACCGCCAAAACAAATGTCCATGACATTGTCACTGGTATAGAGGCGGGTGCTGACGATTTTATTCCCAAACCATTCGTAAAAGAAGAACTGCTGGTCCGGATCATGGCAGGCGAAAGGATATTAGGATTTCAAACCAGGGATATCGTTATTTTTTCCATGGCCAAATTAGCTGAATCACGGGATCCTGAAACGGGCAATCATCTGGAACGTATTCGCTATTATTCAAAGGCACTGGCAGAGGCCCTGGCCCAGACCGGAGAGCATCGCGAAGTAATTGATAGTCTTTTTATTGATAATATTTTTCGCACAAGCCCTTTGCATGATGTTGGCAAAATCGGTACACCCGATTACATCCTACTCAAACCTGGGCGTCTCAATGATCGCGAATTTGAAATCATGAAGAATCACTGTCGAATTGGTTTCGAGACGCTCAATGAGGCATTGAAGAGATATCCTAAAGCTGACTATTTAAAAATGAGCGCTGAGATAGCACTCTCCCATCACGAAAAATTTGATGGCACCGGATATCCAAATGGACTGGAAGGGGATCAAATACCGATTGCCGCACGAATCGTTGCATTAGCGGATGTTTATGATGCTCTCGTCAGTAAAAGAGTGTACAAGGAGGCCTTCATGCATGATTTGGCCAAAACACTCATTTTGGAGGAGAGTGGTACCCATTTTGACCCGATGGTCGTGGATGCTTTTTTAGCCTCAGAGAAATCATTTATTAAAATTTTTAAACGATTTAAAGATAGCTGATATGGTTGGTTGAAGATTTAAGCAATCGCCAATATCGAAAGCCACATCTTTCTGGAGAAACCTACGATAAAGCTGGATGTTCTTTCGAATCTATCGATGTGGCTAGATTTTAAGGGGAACCGCGGTCCGCCAATTCAATGAGATGATCGAAATCAAAGTTGTCGGCCAGTTCGACAATCCGCCGGCTGAGCCCCTGCTTGTCACCGAATTCGCTTTCCAGCTCATCCGCAATCGTCTGTAAGGCGATAACGTCGCCAATTTCGGCGGCTGATTTCATGCGTGATGCCAGCGCGGCATGCTTTTCTTCGGGAATCCCGGCAAAAGCATCGCCCGCTGTCGGAACAACGGTTTTTGCAGACCCGCCCAAACCAGCGACGGCAGAAAGAATGATATTCACCTCGCGATCCAAGTGCCCTAAACAACGGGTCCTTGCCGCTTCCGATGGCGCCCTGTCAGAATTGTTCTTCACCAGTTTTTCCAATGCCTGTGCGGCGGCATGGACGTCATCCGCCGCGAGGTTGCCGGCACTGCCCTTGAGGCTGTGGGCCTGGTGGTGAACCGCCTCCCAATCCTGCCGGCTGATCGCTGTCCTGATTTGATCAAGGGCATCGCGGCAGCTCTCGGCAAAACTGATGATCAACTTCCGGTAAAGCATTTGATTGCCCTGGAGGCGTTTGAGCCCCTCCGTTAGATCAAATCCGTTCAGGATTTCCGGTAAAGTCTTATCGTCAAGCACGGTCGCTTGCTTGTTGACGCCCTTCGCAGGGGGCGCATCGCTCGTTCGAGTCCGGGACCCAACCCATTTGGCAAGCTCGGCAAACATCCGGTCCGGTTCGATGGGTTTGGTGATGTGCCCATTCATGCCGCACGCCAGGCTCTTGTCCGCATCGCCGGCCATGGCGTGGGCGGTCATGGCGATAATCGGCAGGGTTTCGAAACGCTCATCCTTGCGGATCTCCCGTGTGGCGCTGCAGCCGTCCATGATTGGCATCTGGACGTCCATGAGGACGGCATCGAAAGCCTCGGCGCGCACTCTCTCGACGGCCGCCTGCCCGTCGCCGGCCACGCTGACGATCAATCCGGCGCTCTCCAGAATCTCCCGGGCCACCTGCTGATTGATCTCGTTGTCCTCCACAAGCAATATCCGGGCTTCGGTCAGAACATCGATGCGTTCGCCGGTGTCACCCGGGCGGTGGTCCGAAACCGCTTCACCGGTGGATCGCGGTTCAAAAACATGCATGATCGCGTCAAAGAGCACGGATGAATTGACCGGTTTGATCAGGAAACCATCCAGGCCAATGGCCTCCGAGCGCCGCATGATTTCTTCGCGGGGATAGGCGGTGACAAGAATGATCGGCGGAATGCGGTTCAGGCCGCCATGCCCCTTTATACGTTGCGCGGCCTCGAGGCCGTCCATCTCCGGCATTTTCCAATCCATGACGACGAGGTCAAAGGGGGTCTTCTGATCCGCCGCGATCAGGGCGGCAATGCCTTCACGGGCGGATTCGGCCAGGTCGACATCAAAGGAGAAGGCTCCCAGCATTTCCTTGAAGATACGCCGGGAGGTTTCGTTGTCGTCGATGACGAGAACTTTCATCCCCCTGAGGTCCGGCGAAGGCGCCAAGCGCTGCCGGACCTTCTCCCGGCCCAGACCGAAGCGGGCCGAAAATTTAAATGTGGTGCCGCGACCGTACTCGCTTTCCACCCCGATCTCGCCCCCCATCATTTCCACCAGCCGTTTGCTGATGGTCAGTCCCAGGCCGGTCCCGCCATACTTGCGGGTGGTGGACGTGTCCGCCTGGGAAAAGGACTGAAACAGCCGGCCCACCTGTGCTTCGGAGAGTCCGATGCCGGTGTCGCGGACTGAAAACTGCAGGGTCACGGAAGTCGGGCGCTCCTTGATCAGCTCCGTTTTGACGACGATTTCACCCGTATCGGTAAATTTCACGGCATTGTTCGTCAGGTTGATCAGGATCTGCCCCAGGCGCAGGGGATCGCCGACCAGATAAATGGGCACTTCCGGCGAGGTCGCGAACAAGACTTCGAGGCCCTCTTTTTCCTGGGATTTAACCGTGACCAGATTGGCCAGGTTTTCCATGACGTCGTCCAGGTTGAAATCAATGCTCTCGATATCGAGCTTGCCCGCCTCGATCTTGGAAAAATCGAGGATGTCGTTGATGATCCCCAGCAGCGAATTGGCCGAGGTCTGGATCTTTTTCAGATAGTCCTGCTGTTGGGGGTCGAGGTCCGTTTTCAAGGCCAGGTGGGCCATGCCGATGACGGCATTCATGGGGGTGCGAATCTCGTGGCTCATGTTGGCCAGGAAATCGCTTTTGGCCTGCGTGGCCGCCTCCGCTTCACTGCGGGCTTCATCGAGATCCTCCATCATGTTTAGCATGGCCAGACGCGCGTCATCGAGTTCATTGATTCGTTTCTGCAGGATATCGCTGGTTTTCTTACGCTCCGTGAAAGCATCTCTTAACTGCTGCGTCATGCTGTTGAAGGCAGCTGAAAAGTCGCCCATGAAATCGACTTCATGGCTGAAATCACCCTTGGCGATCTGCTGGGTCGTCCAAGTCAGATGCCTCAAGTGGGCGTGTTGGTGTTTCAGGGTCTGCAGAACTTCCATCCGGCCTTTGGGGGGGGCTATATTGAGTTCACCTCTGGCGATGGCATGGATGACGTCGGTGGCCAGGTTGTATTCGTTGATTTCCGCCTTGAGTTGGATCATCTTTTTTTCGCGCCCATACGCCACCTTGCTAAACCGCTCCAGTTCATCCACCTTTTGTTTTAACGCCTCTTCCATCTGCTTACGTTCAGTTATGTTGGTTGTCATGCCAAATGAGCCGACCACATGCCCATCCTTGTCAAGGAGGGGCGAGGCATTCATCAAGCAAGGGACAAGCTGCCCATCGGGTCGCGTCAACGAAATCTCATACAGGCTGTGGATTCCTTGTTTGCGGATTCGATTCTGTTCACGAACGATCGCTCTATTTTCCTCGCTGAGGAAGTCAAAAAAATTACGGCCAACGATTTCTTCTTTCGGCCGACCCAGAATTTCGCACATGGCATCATTGACTTCCATCATATTATCGCCCTGGTCATTGAGCCAGAATCCCTGGGCGGTCGTTTTCAGGATCGTATTGAGCTTCTCTCTGCTTTCGCGAATGGTTTCTTCAGCCCGTTTGCGTTCGGTGATATCCTCGAGCGTCGCAATGACTTCCGTTGGTGATGCGCCTGGCGCTGTTGGATTGAATACAATTCGCAAAGAGGTGGTTTTGCCACCCGTAACCGAAGTGTAATCACCTTCATATTCGGCCGTCTCCCCGGCTAGGGCTTTCATGACAGCGGTGCGCAATTTCTCATCGTTCGTTTGTTGGGGTGTGTTAAAGCCAATAAGCTTTTGCCTAGTTGATCCCATCAGTTCGACAAACATATCGTTGCAATCAAGGATTGTACCGTTATTGCTGAAATGAATCATGCCTAATGGAGAACTTTCAAAAATCGTACGCATGTTATTTTCACTTTCCCGAAGCGCTTCCTCGGATTGTTTGCGCTCGGTAATATCCTGGGCAAAGATGGCCACGCCGATGGTTGCGCCGGTTTTATCCTGCACCGGATGATAAACATTATGAAAGACCATGCCTTCGCGGACATCCTCAAAATCGATCGGATGGCCGGTCTGCAGTACATCGTCAAAATGGGCCTTTCGTGATTCCTGCAGGCCTGGCGGCAAGATCGAGAAAAGATCAACGCCGCTGAGATTCTCCGGTGTCTGCTGATGTCGGCGCGCGGCGGTTTGATTGACGGCGAGGATCTTGCCCGCCTTGTCCAGGAGGAGAAGAGACTCCTGGGTTGCATCCAGCAAACCGCGCGCCGTCGCTCTGCTATTGCGCAAAGCTTGCTCGGCCTCTTTCCGTTCGCTGATATCGCGAAAAACCACTACCGTGCCGGCAATTCCCCCATCTTTCCGAATCGGGACGCTGTTGTAGGCGACGGGGAAAAAGGTGCCATCCTTGCGCCACAAGACCTCGTCGTTACGGTTGCTGCGCACACCCCGGATCAGGCTTTGGTGCATCGGACAGTCCTCAATCGGGTAGG
>JASJED010000255.1 GCA_030065585.1 Desulfobacterales bacterium
CGGTGACCCGCACTTGGCCCTGTCCCATGGTGGCCGGATCGAAGATGGGGAAGTGGTGGGTTTGACCCGGCGCAATGCCGGCCGCGGCCACCATGATCCCCGCCGGCAGATAAGGGGGCTGGTCAAAATGCAGGCGCGTGGTTTCGGCACTACCGGCGCTTGCGATCCGGCAGATCAGCCATTCGCCCTCCATCTGCCCTTCAACAGCCACGCTGAAGCGGCCGGAGTGCATGTCGAAGTTGAATCCGGCCAGGGCCAGCGTGTCGTCGAGACGGGCGTCGTAGTTGAGGTGCAGGTCCTGGACAAGCCCCATGGTGTTCAGGCGCATGAAGAGTTTTTCCTGCAAATGGTGGCCCGCCGCCATGGGCTGCAACCGTGAGTGGACAAAGCCGATGTGGCGGTCGTCCTGGAGAATTTTCATCCAGCGTTCGGTATCCCCCGACACCGCCATGACTGCCAGCGCCGGTGGTCCCTCCGGGCGCGGCGCCAGGTGCAATATGCCGAGGCGCCGCCCTAAAAGGGCGGCGAAAACGATTGTGCACAACAGCCCGCCCAACATGAATCGGCGGTTGCGGATCAAGGTCACCACGCGGTCAGTCTCCGGTTTAAAAGTCTTCTCGATGTTAAGGAATCGCACCGGCAGCGTCAAGCTGGATGGCGGCCCGACGCCTGGCGATGTTATCGGCCTTCCGTCCACAGACTTGACAGCCACGTAAAATTTGCCATCATCACGGTCATGTGTTAATGAAATCAGGGTTAAAACACGGCTCCCGCGCATGGGGTGACGTTACGGCCAGCGGCTGCCGACCTGATCATAGGAGACGAGGCATGGGCGAAGACCGGTTTACTTCCATTTTCAAGCCTGAGAAAATGGCGGCAATGTTTCCACCGAACCGCGCCGACCAGTTTTTCGAAGCCCTGCTGGGAGATCGCGACGAAGGCGCCTATGACATTGCGCTCGTGTATAGTGGTGCCCGGGAAGACGAGCTGCACTTTGCCTTCCAACTCACGGAGCGACCCGGCAAGTGTCTGTCCTGCAGCCTGACCTATGGTCTGCCCCATGTTTTCAGCCGCCACCCGATCATCGATATTGCATCCGTGGTCCGGGAAATCGATCAGATGCTCTACGGCCACGGCCACTGCGGACAATGGCGGGTCGAAGCCACCCGGGAAGCCAGCCGGCAGATGCACGTGATCCCGCTGATTATCGGCTTACAGTCCGACAATCCCTGAGGCCTGCCCCGGGAAAGACGCCGTCCGATCCTGCGGCCCGGCCGCCTGAGGTCAGGAAATCTTCTCCGATGACCCCGCGGAAACGCTTCCTACTTAAGAACCGCATGCTGATCGCCAATATGGTGTCCAATCTGATCGGGGCTGTGGGCGTCAATAATGTTCTGCTAGCATCCTCGCGACGGTTTACGACGCCTTTGGCCGAGGAGATGACACCGGTGGTCGAGGCCGTCTTCATCCCCGCCGTCTTCGCCTTTGCTTTTGCCGTAACGCTGATTTACCAGCACCCGATCCGACGATTTGTGGACCGCTGCGATGCCCAGGACGTATTGCCGGCCGTACCGCAGATGATCCAGCGACGGGTGCTTAACGAACCTTTTTTCGGTGTGCTGCTGGATCTGGCCATCTGGGTTTTTGCCGCCATATTCTGGGCCGGTTTATACGTTCACTGGAATGAAACCCCTGCGTTCATCCATCGCGCCATCGTCACCAACCTCAGTGTTGGTTTGATCACCTGCACGGTGGCTTTTTTTGTTTTGGAGCATGTCCTCCAGAAGCTGATCGTCCCGTTTTTCTTCCCGACCGGCCAGCTTTACAACGTGCCCCGCACCCTGCGCATCAGCATCCGGGTTCGTCTGGCGGCCCTGCTTTTCGCCTGTAACCTCGTACCCTTCACCACGCTGATTCTCATGCTCAGCCAAATCATCGGCGTCGGCGAAGATCCGGCGATGACGCTGGATCGTTTAGGCGCGCTCCTGATGACCAACGCGCTGATCTTCATTGCCGTGGGCCTCTGGTTGTGCTTTCTGGTGAGCAGCAATCTGGCGCAGCCCATGAAGGCCATTATCCAGGCCCTGCAGAAAGTGCGCGCCGGCAATTTCGACGACCGGGTACGGGTGACGTCCAATGATGAGATCGGCTACACGGGTGATGTGATCAACCAGATGACCGTGGGGCTCAAGGAGCGCGAAAACCTGCGCCTCTCGATGTTGCTGGCCCGCGAAGTCCAGCAGAACCTGCTACCGTCGGCGCCACCGCAGATTACCGGTCTCGACCTTTCCGGCACCAGCCAGTACTGCGATGAAACCGGCGGCGATTATTATGATTTTCTGGTGCTGGCCCCGGAAAGCGGCTATCGGCTCGGGGTGGTCGTCGGGGACGTGGCCGGGCACGGGGTTTCATCGGCCCTGCTGATGGCTTCCGCCCGCGCCTTTCTGCGGCAGCGGGCTTCCCTGAGTGGCACCCTGACGGATATCGTGGGCGATGTGAACTGCCAGCTCAGCCGGGACGTGGCCGCCAGCGGTCAGTTCATGACCCTCTTCGCGCTCCTGATCGATCCGGATCGAGGACGTATCGAGTGGGTCCGCGCCGGGCACGATCCAGGGATTCTCTACGACCCCGCTGCTGATTATTTCGATCAGCTTGCCGGCGCGGGGCTGCCGTTGGGCGTCGATGCCGCCGCAACGGCGTCGGTTCAGCGCCGGGAAGCGCTGGTTGACGGCACGATCATCCTTCTGGGCACCGACGGGATCTGGGAGACCTTCAACCCGCGCGGCGAAATGTTCGGCAAGGAGCGTGTCTTGGCGACCATCCGCGAAAAAGCGGGCGACAGTGCCGCTGCAATCCGGGACCGCATCCTGGCCAGCCTGCAGGATTTCCGGGGAACCGCCGCACTGGCCGACGACGTCACCCTGGTGGTCGCCAAACTGGATTCAAACCGCCGGGGACCGGGGCAAGCGCCGCTCTTGGAATGTCGCATTTAAACCCGGCGCCAACCACCGGCGCCGATCAAAGCGGAGGGATTGGGACCGATCATGCTCGTCAAAAGGCCCCCCTGCCCGCCGTGGTCGTGGATCGCATCCAGGCGCTGGAAGGCCCGGCGCTGAACGATAAACGCTGAAGGAGGCCTCAAATGGCTGTGAAACCGGATCAGCCTGCAAGGGGGGGTTTATCCGGGCACCGGTTCGATCCCTTTGGCAACCGGGCCTCCCGCGACATCCGCAACACCCTGTCGGAAGCCTTTGTGGCGGCTTGGCAGGGCGCCGGTGTCGATTATGCCGCGGTGGCCGACCGGCTGCGTCGCAGACATTCGCAACCGGTCTACCGGGCTTACATCGCGCGGCGTTTGGAAGCCTACCGGGCCGCTGCGGATGATCGCCGGAATTTGGATGATCCGAGCCTGCTCGATGAGGTCATCGTGTTGTGGAACCGGGGGCTGTTTTTCGAGGTGCACGAGCTTCTCGAAAGCCACTGGCACGGCGCGCGGGGCGTGCGGCGTGAAGTGCTTCAAACCCTGATCCAGGCCGCGGCGGTCTATGTGCACCGGGAGGCCGACCGGGAGCCGGCGGCGGCCAGACTGGGCCGGCGGGTCAGTGCCCGCCTGAATCGCCTGAAACCGCACTTAAAGGCCATTGCCAACCTGGACGCGCTGGCCCGCGCGCTGGTCACGCCGCAGAGCCGGCCGCCGATCCTGCGGGGGAACAAGCACTGATGGACGCGCGTGCCAATCAACGGCTGCGGATCATGGCCGCCGTGTCGGCCCTGCTGGTGGGCGCTGGTCTGCTGGCGGTGAAGTTCTACGCCTATCGGCTGACAGGTTCCTCGGCCGTGCTTTCCGATGCCCTGGAGTCGATTATCAACGTGGTGGCCAGCGCTTTTGCGATCGTTAGCGTGGTGCTGGCGGCCAAGCCACCCGACCCGGGTCATCCCTATGGTCATGGGAAGATCGAATTTTTTTCGGCCGGCTTCGAAGGGGCCCTGATCGTGCTGGCGGCCATCGGCATTTTCAAGGCCGGCCTGTCGCATCTACTAGACCCCCACCCGCTGCCGCGCCTGGAGACCGGCATGGCCGTCATGGCGGGGGCCAGCGGGGTGAATGTGATCCTGGGATTGGTTCTGATCCGGGTGGGCAAGCGCACGCGCTCGATCGCGCTGGAGGCCGACGGCCGTCACGTGCTGACCGATGTCTACACGAGCATCGGGGTCATCGCCGGTCTGCTCTTGGTGCGGATCACCGGCTGGTACTGGATGGACGGCCTGGCGGCCTGTATCGTGGGGGTCAACATCCTGATCACGGGCTCGCGGCTCATCCGGCAGTCCTACCACGGACTGATGGACGCCGCCGATCCAGCCGTTCTGGACCAGATTGCGGCGGTGATTGGGACCCACCGGCGCACCGTCTGGATCGATATCCACAAACTGCGTGCCTGGAGTGCGGGCTCCCGCATCCACGTCGATCTGCATCTGATTCTGCCGCGCCGGATGTCCCTGGCGGACGCTCACGAAGAAGCCGACGCCCTGGAAAAGATCATTCTCCAGGAGGTGGCGGGCGCCTCGAGTGTGCTGGTGCACATGGACCCCTGCAACGGCGATTTTTGCCCGATCTGCGGGCAGAAAGACTGCCGGCATCGAGAGCACGATTTCATACGGGAGAATCAGTGGGGCACGGCGGGATTGACCGCCCAGGGAATCAAGGCCCCCGAAAAACAAGGGCGGGAACGCTGATTACGGCGCAATGTCTTGGCTGCGGCGCCGGCCGACGGGCGGCGCAACGCAAAAACCCGCAGGGCGTTAGGTCCCTGCGGGTTTGTTTGCTGCGGAAGCGTAGACGCTATTTTTTGTCTTCGTTGACCTCCTCGAAATCCGCATCGACCACATCGTCATCGGGCGGTGCGGTATTCGGCTGAGCGCCGGGTCCGCCTTCCGGCCCGGTGCCGGGGCCCTGGGCACCCTCCTGGGAGGCCTGCTGGTACATGGCCTCGGCCAGCTTGTGCGAGGCCTGGGTCAACGCTTCGCTCAGGCGTTTGATTTCCTCGGCATCATCACCCTCCATGGCCTTGCGCAGCGGTTCGATGGCCGCCTTGATCTCATCCTGGGTGCCCTGGTCGATCTTGTCACCCAGATCTTTGAGGGATTTTTCCGTGGAGTAGATCAGCGTGTCGGCCTGGTTGCGGGCCTCCACCAGGTCTTTCTTCTTCTTGTCATCGTCAGCATGCATCTCGGCTTCTTTGATGGCGGCGTCGATCTCTTCCTGCGACAGACCGCTGGAGGCCGTGATCTTGATGGACTGCTCCTTGCCGGTGGCCATGTCCTTGGCGGCCACACTGACAATCCCGTTGGCGTCGATATCGAAGGTCACCTCGATCTGCGGAACCCCCCGGGGGGCCGGCGGAATACCGACCAGTTCGAAGCGGCCCAGGGTTTTGTTGTTGGGCGCCATTTCACGCTCGCCCTGCAGCACGTGGATCGACACGGCCGGCTGGTTGTCGGCCGCCGTGGAGAAAACCTGGCTCTTGCGGGTGGGGATCGTGGTGTTCTTTTCGATCAAACGCGTCATGACCCCCCCCAGGGTTTCGATACCCAGCGACAGCGGGGTAACGTCCAGCAGCAGCACATCCTTGACGTCGCCCTGGAGGACACCGCCCTGGATGGCGGCTCCCACGGCCACCACTTCGTCCGGGTTGACACCTTTGTGGGGCTCCTTGTCAAATATTTTCTTAACGCGCGCCTGCACGGCGGGCATGCGGGTCATACCGCCCACTAGGATGACCTCGTTGATCGCGCTGGAGTTCAGATCGGCGTCTTTCATGGCCTGCCGGCAGGGTCCCTCGAGGTTGTCCAGCAGATCGGCCACGAGAGCTTCGAGCTTGGCCCGGGTGACTTTGATGTTCATGTGTTTGGGGCCGCTGGCATCGGCGGTGATAAAAGGCAGGTTGACCTCGGTCTCCATCGAAGAGGACAGCTCCATCTTGGCCTTTTCAGCGGCTTCCTTGAGACGCTGGAGCGCCATTTTGTCGGCCCGCACATCGATGCCCTGGTCTTTTTTGAATTCATCCGCCAGATAATCGATCAGACGCAGGTCGAAATCTTCACCACCCAGGTGGGTATCGCCATTGGTGGCCTTGACTTCGAACACGCCTTCCCCGATTTCGAGCACCGATATATCGAAGGTGCCGCCGCCCAGGTCGAAGACCGCGATTTTCTCTTCGCTCTTCTTGTCCAGTCCGTAAGCCAGAGAGGCGGCCGTGGGTTCGTTAATAATCCGCTGCACGTTGAGTCCGGCGATCTTGCCGGCGTCCTTGGTAGCCTGGCGCTGGCTGTCGTTGAAATAGGCCGGTACCGTGATGACGGCATCGGTTACCGTCTCGCCCAGATATTCTTCCGCCGTTTTCTTGATGTTGGCCAGAATGAAGGAGGATACCTCTGCCGGGCTGTAGCGTTTGTCCTTGAGCAGAATGCGCACGTCACCGTTGGCGGCCTTCTCCATCTTGTAGGGCAGGATCTTGACGTCACTCTGAACTTCCTTGGAATCAAATTTGCGGCCGATCAGGCGCTTGACGCCAAAAACCGTGTTTTCCGGATTGGTGACGGCCTGACGCTTGGCGATCTGGCCCACGAGACGCTCACCGCCGTCGTTGACCGCCACGATTGAGGGAGTGGTGCGGCCGCCCTCGGTGTTGGTGATGACCTTGGCATCACCACCTTCCATAATGGCCACACAGGAATTGGTGGTGCCGAGATCGATTCCGATTATTTTGCCCATGGTGTTAATCCTCCTTAAAAGATCAAAGCGATTCTTACCGGATTACCGGTATAAAATTGGTTTCATTGGGTGTGGTTGCATGTTGGAAAGTCACCGGGAAACGACCACCATGGCCGGTCGCAGGAGACGGTCGTGGATTTGGTAGCCTTTCTGCAACTCGCGAACCACGGTGTTCTCAGGGACATCGGCGCATTCTTCCTGCATGACCGCCTCATGCAGGTTGGGGTCAAAGGGTTGATCGACGGCCGCAATCGGCGTCACCCCGGATTTTTCGAAAATCTTGAGCAACTCCTTGAGGGTCATGTCCACGCCTTCCACCAGCCCGGTACTACTGCCCTCGTCCCGGTTGGCAAGGATGGCGCGTTCCAGATTGTCGACGACGCCCAAAAGCTCCTTGAGCAGGTTTTGATTGGCGTATTTGCGCAAATCGTTGACTTCGCGCTCTTTGCGTTTGCGAAAGTTGTCCAGTTCGGCGGCCGCCCGCAGGAAGCGCTCGTAGTTTTCTTGCGCTTCGCTCTGGGCTTTCGTGAGCTGGGTCTGAAGATCATCAGGTTCGACAATGGCTTCCACCTGCGCAGGTGCTTCAGCGGCTTGATCCGCGACATCTTCGCCAGGGGCATGGCCGGCCGCATCCGGCGGCGCTTTTCCGGACTCGGTGGGCGCCGCTTCCGCGGCCGAAGTTTCCGTTTCCGAAGAAATCTCGGTCTGATTTTCTTTGGTCATGCGTTGACTCCGTCTCCCCGTGCCTGTTTTCCTGGGCGGCAGTCATAGCCTCCGGATAAAAGCCTGGCGGCGCTGATCTCATCCGGCCCTTAAACAATCGCCGCTTCCCGAAGGAAGCGGCTCAATGATTACTTCAAGCTATATTGACGGCTAAATGTAATGCGAGATGTCCGCTTGTCAAGCCGCCAATCGTGCGGCTTTCCTGGGTTTGGCGCTCGGATCGCCGGGTGGCGGAGTGAAGATTTGTCGACAGCCCGGAAGGTCCTTACGGCGGTAAGATCGCTCGGGGGCCTGAAAGCGGAAGGCCGGAAATCCCGCGACACGGCCAGCCTTACTTATCGCTGCTTCCTTCCGGATCTGACGAGGTTCGTAAGCGTCCGTTGCGCGGGGTCCGGCCCCAATGCTTTTACCCAATAGGGTAAGATCGACCGGTGTTGAAATCAACGCGCCGGTCGATGGAATGTGCGGCATTATCGACCAAGAAGGATGAGAATTCAAGTTGAAATGTCATCCACCGCCGCCGGATGGACGTCGCGACGCATGGAAATGTATTGACTTTGTGGCAAAGAGGATTTTATTTAATTATATTTCAATATGTTATATTTTAGATACCTTGCGCGCCGGCTGGTGTCGGATTAGGCGGGGCGGCCTGTTCCCACGCTGCGAACATCCGATGTTGCCGACCGAGGAAATACAGCAAATGAAACTGGACGTACCCCAACCCATCCGCGAAGATGATGCACTGTTGCAAGCGGTGCAGGCGACCCTCCTGAGGGAGGAGATGCTCGAATCCGGCGATG
>JASJED010000033.1 GCA_030065585.1 Desulfobacterales bacterium
CGCAGGCATTTCTGAATCAGTTCGACCTGGGGCATTCGCGTATTTTGCTTCTTACGGTACTGGGACAAGGTCTGGTTGTCGAAAGACTCGATCCCGCAAAAAAGAGCGCCACACCCGCTTTCCAGCGCCAGTTTTAAGTTATCGTCCTCAAAAAAGAAGTCGCAGGTCACCTCGGCGGCCCACCTTTTGATGTAACCGCGGCGGTGGAGATTTTTGATCAGTTCAAAGCGCTGCAAAGTAAACCGGCGATTGTTCGAGGCAAAGTTGTTATCCAGGAAATGGAGCAACTGCTGCCGGCCGGCTTCCGTGATCTGTTTTTGCAGATAATCGAGCTCATAGGTTTGATAACAGCCTTTTTCGCCCGTCAGCGAACAATAATGGCAGTTGAAATAGCAATTGCGGCTGGACTCGGCATAGGTTATCAGTTTGGCCCAATAGGCCAGATCCGACCGGGGCATTGCCCATCCCCTGCCCCGATAAATATCCGCGAGATAATCCTCACCAAACTCATGGGCGACAATCTCGGCCAACTGTTCGATATCGCCTGTACAGCAGTAGTCAAAAAAATTTTGCGCATAGTGGTAAAGCGCACGAATCGCAGGTCCGCCGGCAACCACAATGGCCTTCGGATTCTTGGTTTTGACGTAGGCCGTAATGTGCAGCATCCGGTCAAACGCCACATTCAGTCCGGTCAGCACCAACATATCCGGAAAAGCCAGCAGGGTTTCATCCTCCAGCGGCCCGCTGTACATTTCATTATATAGTTTTATGCGGCAGTGGTCAGAAGAAAAAATACCCGCCAGATAGGCGGGGGTCATGGAATGGGGAATTTTAAATTTACGCCGCACGGATAAGCGCAGCGGGTCGAAGTAGCAGTTAACAATCAAGACTCTTTTCTGCATCCGTTTACGTGCCGCGTTGCCCATAAGCTATCCATCGCCCGTATGATCGCCGGTTCGTCGGTACGGTCGGTCCCTGGTCACCGGAAACCGCTGATCCGCTCGTGCTTCCCGCCAGGTTGCCCGGCGGCAGGGCGGCCGCGGTTTTTTTTGCCGAGCGCCAATCCGTCGCCTGATGACCGGGGAAGGCCATTCCGCCGGATCGGTCAGGTCGTGTGCCGACGGTATCGGCCTTCCATTTCGTTGAGGGTTTTGGTCAGTTCATGCTCGGTATCAAGGCGTTGCCCCTCCGCTATCGACTGGTTCCACCATTTTAGGGCCCGCATTTCGTTATCGATCATCCAGAAGTATCTTCCGATAAGCCGATAGGCCTCCGTGCGGCCTACGGCTGTGCGTCTTTTGAAATGGCGGGCGCTGTCTTTGATTAGGGCCCGCGTGGCTTTCTTGTGATTTTTCATCTGGACGCGATGATTCAGGGTGATTGCCTTTTCCAACTGGGCCAACGCGTACCGCAATTTTCCGATGAGATATTCCCCGTAATAATTGGGCAGGATGGCTTTTTTGCTAATTTCCTGAATTAGATCGTCCACCTGGCGAATGACTTTCCTGGCAGCTTGATGATCGTTTTGCAATACGAGGATTTTTATTTTAAGCCCGTAAAACTCGACTTTACGCATTTCCAATCCCAACTTTTCCAGCAAGCGGATACCATCGTCGATGGCCCCATCGGCTTGCGCCAGCGCGCTGGTGACCACGGCCAGCTTAGACATCAGGAAAAAACCATCCAGTTTCCCATGCTCGAAATGATAGCGATGAGCAATGTCGAAGATCTCATCGATTATTTTTTGGGCATCCTCAAAATCACCCCGCTCGATTTTGGCATAACCCAGCCACACCAAATAACCTGAGGCATAGGATACCTCGCCGACGCTCAGCGCCTCGTCAACAAACTGCGGATTGAGTTTAGGGTGCCACTTGCCTGTCAGGCAATTGTGCAAGCTTTCGATGAAACGATAAAAGTTTTGGGGCACCGCGGTCTGCGGGCGGCCCGCAAATATCCGCGCGTCGACATACCTCAGTATCTTGCTGCTAATTTTGAAGGAAATCCCCGCCACTGCAAAGAGCGCGCTCATACCGATCAGGAAATCGACATAAACGGGCTCGTTGCTGATATCGTATTTGAATGAATGGGGTACATTGCGGAGATTTTCCATAAAGACACGATTGATGTCGACATACGCCAACGACAAGGCTAATTTGAACCTGACGTTCATGATACGGCTGTCCATCGCGCCCGGCGGTCGTTTGGCGATCCATGACGGAAGATATAAGCCTTTGAAGATGCGCAAGAGATGGTACACCATTTCGGCGGCCGCTAAACGCGGATGGGGCCTTAATTTCACACCATAGTTTTTCAAAGACCGCTCGAAATAGGTGACCGCCTCGACAAAATTGCCCTTATTGAAAAACGCCGTCGCAATATTCTCTTCCAGCTCTGCTATTTTCCCGATGTCGACGGCTTCGCCCCGCTTTTTGATGTACATCTCCATTGCCGTTTTGTAGTAATTCAAGGCCTCGCTGGATGCCGAGATTTTCATGGCCTCATCGCCGGCTTTGACCATATACGCTTCGGCTTTGTTGAAATCTTCGCCGTGATTGAAATGATAGGAAAGAATGCCGTAGAACTCATGCAGTTTATCCTGAAAAATCCGCTCAATCGATTCGGCGACCTTCAGATGAATCATTCGGCGTTTCTGCGGCAGCATCGATAAATAGACGGTTTCCTGAGCCAGTCCATGCTTGAACCGATATTCGATCTCGCCGGTTCGCTGGTCTTCGACGATCAATTGCATATCGCATAGCGTCGTCAAACGGCTTTCGATATCGGCAATGCCCGTGGCCACATCCCTGACGATGCGGTATAAAAACGTCCGGCCGACGATGGAAGCGATGCGCATGACATCGCGGGTGGTCTCTTCGAGTTGGTCGATGCGTGACATCAACACATCATTGATTGTATTTGGGATTTTGATACGATTGATCTTGCTCGTTACCTGAAACAGGCCATCTTTAACCACCAGGGCCCCTTCATCGATCATCGACCGCACGATTTCCTCGATAAAATAGGGATTGCCGCCGGCACGGTTGACGATCTGCCGCATGATGGTATGGTTGAGCACACTGTGGTGAAGCATATTTTTTATGAGCGTCTCACTTCTCGGCACGTCCAACGGTTCCAGCCTCACTTCCAGGGCGGCGGCGGCCATCCGTTCCCTGATGGTGTCTCTGATGCGATCGCCCGTTTCCTCAAAGCCGGGACGGAATATATTGATAAATAGAATTCGATGGGTTTGCGTCAAACCCAAGAGCGTTTCCAGCAACTCAATCGAGCTGGTATCGGACCAGTGCAAATCTTCGATCAAAATGACCAGCGGGCGCGACGCGGCGACTCTGACCAGCAGTTCGCGCACGTTTTCCAAAATTAATTTTTCAAGGGACTCACCTTTTATACCCTTGACTTGTTCGGCGTCGTCCCCAAGTAGTTTCAACCCCATCAAGGATGCCACAAAGGGCAATCTTTTCGCGAATTCTTCAGGATAGAGATTTTTAAGCGCCGCTTTGAGTTTTTCAATGGCGATGATTTCCCGATCTTCCGGCGTGATGCCTGCCCATCGCCTCAGAATATCGATAATCGGATGAAAGCTCAAATTCCGGCCGATCGAAATCGCCCGCCCCTCCAGGAGCCAAACACGCTTCATCAACTCCCGCTTTTTCAGTTCGGCCACGAGCCGTGATTTGCCAATGCCCGCTTCGCCGACAATGTTTACGATGGCGCCTTGGCCATTAACGAGTTTGATTAACTGCAGCTCGAGCCTTTCCAATTCTTTGCGCCGGCCGATCATTGCAGAGTAGATCAGGCGCTCGGAGCCTAACCGTGTTCGGTAAGCCTCTTTTTTGGCCGCGAGCAGCTTATAGACGCGAATCAGGTCCTTTTTGCCCTTGACCGCTCTTTTGCCAACCATTTCAAACTGAAACAGCTCATTGGTTTGCTTGTAGGTTTCCTCGGTTACGCAAGTGGTACCGGGCGCGGCCAGCTTCTCGATACGGGCCGCTAAATTAACGGTATCCCCAACCGCCTTGAATTCGACGCGCAGGTCATTCCCCAGGGTACCCACAATCACCAGACCGGTATGGATGCCGATCCTCATTCGGATGGTCCCCACATCGGGATTCTGCGCATTGAACTCGGCGATGTTGCGATGGATCGCGATGGCTGAGCGCAGCGCTCGTTGGGGCGCATCCTCAAGCGCCACCGGCGCGCCGAACAGGGCTACAATGCCATCGCCTGTCATCTCGTTGACCGTTCCGTCAAACGCGTGCACGCTGTGGATGAGGATTTCGTAGATTTTATCCATCATCCGATAGGCTTCCTCGGTCGCCAGGCGATCGACCAGGGGGGTAAACCCCTCCATGTCGCAAAACATCACGGTCACTTGCCGGCGCTCACCTTCGAGCTTTTCTTTGTGATCGAGTATTTTTTGACTGATGCCGCGAGGAAGATATCGTTGCAGTTTTTCTAGCTTTTCGTTAAAGGAAATGACTTCGGCACGGACGGATGCATCAGCGGAGAGTTTGCAACCACAACGATTGCAATAATTGGCGTGGTCTGGATTCTGACACCCACATTCCGGGCATTGCATTCCCCAAACTCCGTAAATGAACTCGCCCAAACGCTTTAGAAAAAATCAACGGGAGGCTAAAACCCCGACGAAAGCCCGTCGATAGGATCGCTTCAAAGCAACTGCCTAGCGACTTAAGTCGCTGACGTTTTTTCAGGCCTCGATCAGATCGCGCTGGCCGCAAAGAGGTCGGAGAGCGTTGCTGTCATTGGGAGATGCAGCCTAAGCGAATGATGGCGAATCGACCACTCGTAGCCCTATTCGCACACTGGATTTAACCATGCCGATTGAATCGTCTATCGGCGCGGATAATTATCTACATAATTTTTAGTAGGTTAAACAGCATGACAAGGCAATCGGCTGACTGGATAGATCTGTAAAACATTCGCCTGTGCGTTGTCAACCTATTGTGCGGTACGAACGGCGGATGACGCGCGGCACAACCTTCGGGCCTGCCATTGGCCTGCTCCGACGCCCGGGATTTCGGTCGAGAGACGCATTGATAAATCACCCATGCACCTCACGGGTTTTGACAAGCCGGCCATTCATTGGATAGTCTCCAGGCGCTGGGGGCTGGCCAGCGGGCCAGGCAAGGTCGGGCGCATGCCGGCCGGCGATCACGGTGGCCTAGAGCGGGAATCATTGAACCGGGGATCAAACCATGAGCAATTGCGAAAAATGCAAATTCCGAGCCCAATACGACAAGAATCCGCGCTCCATCCTGGGGCGCATCTGGAAATGGCATATCGGCTGGTGCCCCGGCTGGAAGGCCTACCTGAAGTCGATTCCCGACGAGGCCCGCCGGGAACTGATCGAACGCTATCGGTAGGCCCGGCCCCTCCGGCGACATGTTTCAGATGCGGTCCGGAAAAAGCGTCGCGGACATTTCGCGCAGCTTGAACCTCTGGATCTTGCCGCTGGCAGTCATGGGGTAGTCTTCCACGAAGGCCACGTACTTGGGGATCTTGTAGTGGCTGATCCGACCGCGGTAGAAATCCCGGATGTCTTCCGGGGTATGGGCATGGCCGTCGAGGCCGGCAAGGATGCGTGACCCAAACTACGATCCCCAGAGCGTGAAGGGCCCCTCGGTCTTAGAGCGTTTAGGGGCTTGGCTGAAGAGTTTCTGGCCATTTGGCCGCAGCACAGAAGGTCAGGGATAGCACTGAGATTTGTGTCTTTGGATTAGGGCGACGTTGCCGTGGTGAGCGTCATCCGGCGACTGGTTCCGGACCGCAGCAGACCTCGCCCGTAAAGTGCTCGCACACGGCACAGGCCTGACTGTCGACCCCGGGATGTGTGCGGCGTTCATCCAGTAGAAACGGGTTCAGGATGCTGCGGGCATGGGCAAGTTTGGCAGGATCGACCCCCACGGCCGCGCCCTTGCCGGCCAGGGCCACGACCACGGCTTCGGTGGCCACATTGCCCGAGGCGCCCGGCGCGAAGGGGCAGCCCCCGAGGCCACCGATGCTCGCATCGAAAATCCGGATCCCATAATCCCAGGATTGCAGCACATTGGGCACGCCCCGGCCGTAAGTATCGTGAAAGTGCACGGCAATGTATTCGGCTGGAACCTTCGGCAGGAGATCATCGAGGAGCCTGGCAACGTCGTGCGGCGCGGCTTTGCCGATGGTGTCGGAAATGGCAACTTCGTCGGCTCCCAGATCGAAAAGCCGCTCGGCCAGGTCGACGGTGGCCGGCGGCGGGATCTGGCCTTCGAATGCGCACCAGAAGGCGGTCGAAACGTATCCCCGCACCGGAAGCCCCATCCGGTGCGCCTGCCGGATGAGCGGCTTGAAGCGCCGCAGGGAGCCTTCCCGTGAGGTATTGATATTCTTGCGGTTGAACGTCTCGCTGACGGCCGTGAAAACGGATACCTTTTCGACCCCTGCGGCAATGGCGCGTTCGAGTCCCTGTTCGTTCGGTACGAGGGCCGAGTAGCACACACCGTCGCGGCGGCGAATCCGGCGGAAAACCGCCGCGGCATCGTTCAACTGTGGCACCTTGCGGGGCGCAACAAACGCACTGACCTCTATTTCGCTGACACCCGACTGGGAGAGGGCCTCCACCAGGGCCACCTTCGTTTGCGTGGGGACCACGGCGGTTTCGTTTTGCAGCCCATCCCGGGGACCGACCTCAACGATTTTCACCCCTGGCATCGCATGTCTTCCTGCCGTTACGGCCGCGAACTGGCTTCCGGCATTGGCCTTAAGGCATGGTTTATGGGTAAATTAGGACGCTGATGCGTCGGCCCCGAAATAGCGCATGAACTGAGTTCGTTCGTAAGCGGCGGGATTGCTGGCCGCATCCTGGCTCATCCGGCCGCGAAAGTCGGCAAGCGACGCGAACTCGTGGCGCTGCATCCAGTCCTTCAGGCTGTCGATCATGGTGCCGATGTGTGCGGAGCCCTTCTTGTAGAGGCTTGAGACCGTCTGGACCGCCTGGGCGCCTGCCAGGAGCTGCTTGATCAGCGCCGCTCCGTCATGCACACCGGTCGATGCGGCCAGGTCGCAGTCCACTTTCTGGGCCATGATGGCAATCCAGCGCAGGGAGATGGCCAACTCGGCCGGGCTGCTGTAGACGAAGGAGGGTTTGACCTTGAATTTGTCGATATCGATGTCCGGGCTGAAAAAACGGTTGAAGAGCACCAAGCCGGCGACGCCCGTTTGGGACAGGCGCTGGATCATGGGGCCCAGGTTCGAAAAGTAATAGCTGATCTTGAGCGCCACCGGTATGGAGACCGATGCCAATATCTTCTCGATGATCGCGAAGTAGGCCGCTTCCTGTTCCCGGGCCGAACGCTTGAAATCCGACGGCAGGAAAAACATGTTGAGCTCCAGCGCGTCGGCCCCGGCGGCCTCGATCTTGCGGGCGAAGGCACTCCACTCGTGGGAGTAGACACAGTTGATGCTGGCGATGATCGGGATGCCGACCGCTTGCTTGGCATCCTCGATCAGCCTGACGTAGCGATCGATTTTCTGGCCTTTGAGGTGAAAGTCGTAATAGTCGAACTGGTCCAGGTTCACGCCATCCGCTTCCGCCTCCTTAAGGACATCTTCCTGCTCGAAATAGATCTCTTCCTCAAAAATGGATTTGAGCACAACGGCGCCGGCGCCGTGGTCGGCCATCGACGCGATCTTGTTGACCGATCCGGTCAGTCCCGAGCTGCCCGCAATCACAGGGCTGTTTAGCTTGAGGCCTAAATAGGTTGTGGTGATGTCCATGGTGTTCTCCCCCTGGCCGGATCACCGGCCTGTAATGGTGATTTGTGGCGCTTGGCCGCTAGTTTGATGGTGCCGTCTTATGGGAACGGTCACAAATTCCGATACATGTGCCGGTCTCCAGACTGGTTTCCACCTCAATGCTTTGGATCAACCAATATTTTAACGGAAACCATAATAACGGGCGGGCCAGGCTTCAAGTCTGGATCCTGCGATTATTTGACGCTGACCAAACGACGAAAACGGTGTCAAACCTTGATTAGTGATTAATATTTGCATCGGTCACCCGGATGTGCTAATTGCCTTCAGCATGGCACGGCAATGGCGCATAGAATATCCTGGCGCCCTCTACCATGTAATCTCACGTGGCAACGGGCGGCAGGATATTTTTATTTCCGATCAGGATCGACAGGCCTTTGTCAAGCTGCTGGAGGAGGTTTCCGACCGATACGCCATCGACATCTTCGCTTATGTGTTGATGAACAACCATTACCATCTGCTGCTCATGACCCGGGAGGCCAATTTGTCCCGTGCCATGCAGTGGTTCGGAACGACCTTTACCCGCCGATTCCACACGCACAACCACACCAGCGGTCACCTCTTTCAGGGACGCTTCAAAAGTCTGCTGGTCGAAAATGACGCCTACCTGCTTCAGCTTTCCTGCTATATTCACCGCAATCCCCTGCGCGCCGGCATGGTCGCGCGCCTGGCCGACTATCCCTGGAGCAGCTACCCATTTTATGCCTACAAGAAAAAGCCCCCGGCCTGGCTGCGCACCGACCTGATCCTGGGGCGCTTCAATACCGCCAATCGTCATGCGGCTTATCGCCGCAAGGTCGAACGGTATTCGGATCAGGATGGCCATCTGTGGGATGAGGTCAAATATGGTCTCGCTTATGGTTCCCCGAATTTTATCGCGCGACTCAAGGAACGGTTTCTGGATGACCACAAGATCGCCGAATTGCCGCAACATAACCGCCTGCTCCTGGATGCGGATCCGCAGGAACTGGCACAACAGGCAGCTGCCGGATTCAGCCTGGATCTGGAAACGCTGCGTCACACACGCCGAATCTCCCGACAGGCCAAAGACAGGCGCGATATGCTCATCTATTACCTGTGGGAGACCGGCAAGCTCAACAACCAGAAAATTGCAACGCTCGTGGGGTTGACCTATTCGAGCATCAGTCGCCGGGTAAGCCTGTTCCGCGCGAACCTGGAGAGCGAAAAACAACTGCGAACCAGCTACGACCGGCTTAAATCGCAAATCAAGGTTTGATCCCTTTCTAACTGGTTAATCATTTCCGGAGTTTTTTTAATGCAATGCCCGGAATGTGGATATGATAACCCCGAGGGTGCCAATTTCTGCAATCGCTGCGGGCACAGACTCGCGCGTTCTTCACCGGTCGGCCACCAAGCGGTTGCGTTCGATGCAAAGATAGAAAAACTGCAACGCTACCTCCCCGAGGGAATCACCCAGAAAATCATCAGCCAAAAAGAAAAGCTGGAGGGTGAACGCCGTCAGGTGACCGTCCTGTTTTGCGACATGGAAGGGTTTACCCCGCTGGTCGATGGGCTTGATACGGAAAGTGCCTACCAGATCATGGACAAAGTCTACGAGATCCTCATCCAGAGCGTCCATGAATTCAAGGGCACCGTCAACGAAATGACCGGGGACGGCATCATGGCCCTGTTTGGGGCGCCGGTCGCCCAGGAGGACGCCCCCCAGCGCGCGCTTCGGACCGCCATTGCGATCCATCAGAATATCGCCCATTTCAACAGTCAAGATGTGGGGATCGCGCCCATCAGAATGCGCATCGGTATTCATACCGGCCCCGTTATCGTGGGAACCCTGGGCCATGAGCAACGCGTCGAATTCAAAGCGGTCGGCGATACCGTGAATCTTGCTTCCCGACTGGAGCAGATGGCCGCACCGGGATCCACCTACGTGACCGAAGAAACCTTCAAACAGACCCGCCACATTTTTAGATTCAAGTTTGTGGGTAAAAAGACGGTTAAAGGCAAAAAAGAGCTCATCCGGGTCTATAACGTTCTGTCCGCCAAGAAGGATATCTTCCACTCCCGTATGGGGGCGGAACGTCTGATTTACTCGAAGATGGTTGGCCGACACCAGCAACTGGACCATCTGGAGCACCAGTTATTGAAGGTTATCAACGGTCAGGGAACCATTATCAATGTTATCGGTGAAGCGGGCATCGGCAAATCAAGACTCGTGGCCGAGATGAAAAAGAGCGCGGTGGTGAAGCGCATCTTTCTGCTCGAGGGGCGGGCGGTTTCGATCGGCCGGAATTTGAGCTTTCATCCCATCGTCGATCTTCTGAAACAGTGGGCCCAGATCAATCATGACGACAATGAATCGACGGCCTATGACAAGCTTAAATTAGCGCTCAAAAGGCTTTTTCCGGATGAATTCCGCAAACGGCTTCCCTTTGTCGCCGCTTTAATGGGTATCAAACTATACGGCGTCAACGCTGAGATGGTCAAAGCCATCGAGGGCGATTCTCTGGAGAAATTGATTGGCGCCAACGTGCGTGAACTACTTATCCGCACATCCGAGTTAACCCCCCTGGTCGTTTTGACCGAAGATTTACACTGGTTTGATACGAGTTCGATCGAATTGCTGGAATCCCTGCTTGATCTGGCCCAAACCCAGAGAATCCTTTTCATCAATCTATTTCGTCCGGGCTATAAGGAAACCGGCGAACGCATCATGGCCAGCATCAAGAAAAAATTATCGGCCGCTTATGTCGAAATCCATCTGGAACCTCTGGATGAACCCCATAGCGACACCCTCATCAAGAATATGCTAAGCCATAGCGCCATAGAGCATAGCGTCATGCGGCAGATCGCAACCTCGGCCGGGGGCAACCCGTATTTCATTGAAGAAATCGTGCGTTCCCTGATCGATAAGGGCGCCCTGGTCCCCAAAAACGGGAATTTCCAAGTCACCTCCCGGATCGCAACGACCACCATTCCGAACACCATTTACGACGTTTTAATGTCCCGGATCGATCAAATCGATGCGGCCACGCGGGATCTGGTGCGGATCGCCGCAATTGTCGGCCGAACCTTTCTCTATCGGATTATCAAGGAAGTGGCGACGGGCATCGAAAATATTGAAAACTGTCTGTCTTACCTCCAAGATCTGCAACTGATCATTAAAAACGATAGCACCGGCGAGATCGCCTACAGCTTCAAACACGGATTGGCTCAGGAAGCCGTCTATTTATCGATGCTTCCCCAAAAACGCCGCAATCTGCATCTGGAAGTCGCTTATGCGATCGAGAGAATCTTTAACGATAAACTGCACGAATTCTATGGCATCCTGTCCTATCACTTCAACAAGGGCGCCGATCTCGATAAAGCCGAAGAGTATATGGTCAAGGCCGGCGACGAGGCCATGAATATGTCTGCGTCCAGCGAAGCGCTGGAATTCTACCAGACCGCCATGGAACTCTATATCAAGAGGGGTGGTGATACGATCGATATTGAAAAAATCGCCGGTCTCGAAGAAAATATTGCGCTGGCCTTCTTCAACAAAGGCAATTTCGTCGAGGCGGTCCATTATTTTGAAAGATCGTTAAAAAACAATGGGGTCAAAATCAGAACCAACACATTGCTGTTGGTGACCGAATTGGCCTTTAACCTTGCCAGTATCGTCAAATTCTTATATTTGCCGACCTTTCCTAGAAAAAGAGTTCCCAGCGATGCCGAGAACCGAATAATGGCGGTCAGGTTCAAATTGGCCATGGCCTTGGCGTATGTCGACATCAACCGCGTTTTTCTGGACAACATCCGGCTGGTGCCCCAGGCTTTCAAATTAGATATTCAAAAGGCCCCGGCATATCTCGATGTTTTAATCGGCGGCAGCGCTTTGTTTGCCGTTACGGGCATTTCGTTCAAACTAAGCAAAAAGATTTTAAACTACGTGGCGGAACTCATTTCCGGCCGCAACGATCGCGTGGCCAAGTCGGCGGCCTTCTTTCGGTTTATCGAAAGCATGTATAACTGTTTGACCGGGCGATGGCACCATAAGGTCGATGACGCCTTTGTCGAGAATGCTTTAAGGGTTGGGGATCTGGTGAACGTCTCCGGTTTTTTGATCTGGTTGGGGTATTCCAAAATCGAGAGAGGTGATTTAGACGAAGCTCAAAAAGTGATCCGGATTCTGGAAGATATTGGCAGCCGCTATAACTTCGAGCATGCCACCCTCGACTATTGTTATTTGTCATCCAAACTGGCCCTTACGAGAGGCGAACTCGATCGCGCCCAGGGCTTTATCGACGACGGTATCTTGATTCTGGATAAATTGGGACTGGACATTCATAAAGTCGGCTTTTTGGGCATCAAGGCCAAGATTTTTATTTTGCAGACCGATCTTGACGCCGCACGCAAGATTCTCGGGGATGCTGCGGATCTGATCGTCAAGGTGGGTCGAAAAGCGATTTTACCGCATTATTTCGGCGATTATTTAAATGGCCGCTTGCGCTATCTCATTGGTCGACTTGAACATTGTGCGGCCCGCGATCGGATGATTGAATTTAAAAAGCACAAACGAACCGCTTTCAAAACGGCTAGGCAGACGGCCCACCATTTTAGGAAAAGAACGGCCGTCGGACGAACGGAAGGCTACAGGCTGGTTGGAAGATATTTCTGGCTGGTCAACACGCCGACCAAGGCCATTAAATGGTGGGATAAATCGATTGGGGAAGGACAACGCCTTAATGCTGAAATCGAACTTTCCCGAACGATCAATGAAGTCGAACGCCGGGCCAACCAAACCCGGGGGCCCTGATACCGAGGCGCTGGCGTATCCGCTGCCTTTTCTCCGGGTTTTGTTGGCGGCCTCTCAAAGTTTGGCATGCCGCCTGCCAATCGATCGACCGGCCCATTGGATTTCGAATGATTAAATCGCCCTCCAGCCCCGCCCTTAGAAAAAAAATCCTTATCGTCAACTGCTACCTCGACCCTTCGCGCACCGCTGTCAAGCGCAAGCTAAAAATACCCCAGACCATGACCCCTGCCTATCTGGCCGGTATTTTCGCGGCCGATCGCTGTTGGATCAAGCTTTACGACGAAGTCTACAGCGGCCCCTTGGAGGATGAAACGCTTCTATCTTTCCCGGACATGCTTGTGCTCACGGGCCTCAATGTGGCCTTCGATCGCATGCGCCACATTACGGCGTATGCCAAGACCAAAAACCCCAAGACGATCGTTGTCGCCGGCGGACCGGCCATTCGCGCGCTCTTCCAGTATGCCCACAAATTCTTCGACCACTGTTGCCGCGGCGATATCGAGCAGTTGAGTGAGGTTGTCGAAGACGAATTGGGACCCGAGTATGTGTCACGCGAATATCGTGAGCACGGATGGGTCATGCCCCGCTTTGATCTGGCCTATTGGATGAAGCTTTTGGCCTATGTCGAATCCAGCCGCAATTGCTACTTCAGGTGCAACTACTGTTCGCTGACGGCCGAAAAAGGTTTTTACCAGCCTTATCCGATTGAATACCTACGCCGCCAGATCATGCAGTTGGGTACCCGGCGCTTGATCCATTTCAGCGACAACAACTTTGCCTCGAACAACAAACATTTCGTCGCGCAACGCTTTGCGCTATTAAGAAGCCTATATGATCAGGGACATATCCTGAGATGGGCCGGGGAAGTTACCTGTGATTTCTTTCTCGATGGGGATAACTTGAAACAGGCGGCCGCAAGCGGCTGCGGCGGTCTTTTTTGCGGCGTGGAATCTTTCGATCCCGGTTCCCTGACGCATTTCAATAAACACCAGAACAACTGTATGCCCCAGGTCGAAATGATTCAGACGTGCCTCCAGGCCAATATCCCCTTTCATTACGGCGTCGTTTTCGATTTCTCCACACGCGCCATTGCCGAACTGGCCGCCGAGCTCGATTTTATCGTGAACACCCCTGAAATTCCTTTGCCGTCCTTCATTACTCTGGCCATTCCGCTTTTAAAAACACCGATGTTTCATAAATGTATCGCGGAGCGCCTGTTTCTTCCCAACCTGCGTCTGCGCGACCTCGACGGCAGCACCCTGTGTCTTAAAACGATCGACCCCCTGCCTGCCGCGGTAAAATTTTTACTCAAGATCAAAACCCTCAGCGGCTACCGCAAACGCATCATCAAGCACATCTTTGATTTTTACGGCATTTATCGAAAGGTCATGGCCATTGAAAATATTGCCATGTCACAATACGGTGCCTTGCTGCTCAGTGCGCCGCAGCTGTTCACCCTCGAATCCGATCTAAGCAAGGTTCTCTTCAATCATCGTCATAACGGGCATCGGACCCATGTCGGCGCGACCGAATGTTTGGATCCCGTCTATCGGCCCGCCTTCCGGATCGACCGCCGCTACCGGCACTTTTTCGAGCCCACTCATCTAACCGACGCCAACGGCGATATTTGTGAGGCCCTGCAGCCTGATTTGCTTGACGCTTGAAACAGGCTCCGGCCAACCAAGCCCGGCGCCAATCCATTGAGGCTTTAGACCGCTAGTCGAATACTTCCTGGCCGGTGGGCTCCAGATGTGTGGTGGTATTCATTTCCTGGCGGAATTGGGATAGTTCATAGTACATGCGCAGGCGGGCGCGATTCTGGTTGCCCAGGGGACGGTGTTCCGGCAGGCAGTGCCAGGGATTCATCTTAAGACGTTTGGCAAACGCGAACTGGGCCTCGGAATCGAATTTCTGTTGAGGGATGTGGACCGTGGCCGCCGGGATGAAGGGGGATAGTTTCTCCGGCCAAAGCACGGCCGCATTTTCGATCGGCATGCGGAAGGGATCCGTCTGGATCTGAATCAAAAGGTCGAATGCCACGTCCTTGCGACCGAGGGTCTTGATCATGTTCTCCCGCAGGTAGTTGAACGGCACCCGTCCGAAGGGGATGCCCGGGATCCGGGTATCGACCTTGGTCTTGGGGGCAAACGAATACAGCATGGCCTGGCCTTCGCCCAACAGGTAAGGGGTGCAGCTCCAGTAGCGGTGACCCAGGGGGTTGTACTGGGTTTCGTTCCAGAGGCTTTGCATGAAGAAGTCCAATAGGTGGGGGTCCTTGGGGTTCAGGAAATAGTAGAGCGGCATATCCACCAGGCTCCAGTACTGCAGCTTGGCGTTTTCCCGGGTGTTGGGGGTTACGAAGGTCGGGGTGCAGATGGTGATGAAATCCTGGGTGAACTTCTCCTCGTCCATGAGTTTTTCGCCGGGGACATCCATCAGTTTGACGGCCATGCTGACAAAACCGACATCGCGGATATCGGCCGGAACGTCCGGCCCGGGGCCTGAAAAACGCACGTAAGCGGGATAGCTCCGGGGCGTCGCAAAGACCCCCTGGCGGCAATGCGCGGGCAGGTCGTCGCGGATGGTCACGGTGGCCCGCAGCACGCCATGGGTCTTGGTGTTGCCGCCGCGCTCGTAGGCACCGGGCTTGAAGTGGCCGCGCATCTGGTCGGCCATCAAGTCGATGATGGCATCCAGGCTCTGCTTCTCGTCGCCATCCACGCGTTCCTCGGCCAGTTGCATCCCGATGTCGGTGCGCCGGCGGTTGATGAGATACTGGATGAAGGCGGCACTGGGTTTGCGCAACAGGCGGTTCAATTGACGGCGGAACAGCGGTTCGAGCCGACGCTCGATGTGGAGCAG
>JASJED010000256.1 GCA_030065585.1 Desulfobacterales bacterium
AGTTCGGTCATCACGGCCGCCAGGCGATCGCATTCTTTAGCTTTGAGATGGGCCACATTGCGAATGAGCGTGCGCCCCTGGGCAAAGGCGGCGACCACCGCCAGGGTGGGCACCATATCGGGCATGTTGCCCATATCGGCCTCGATTGCGCGAAGCGCTCCGCCTTGCACACTCACCTGGTCTTCCGCGCGTATCACCTGGCAGCCCATTTGTTCAAAAAGTTTCAAAATCCCCAAATCGCCTTGCAGGGACCCGGAGTGAACGCCTTCGACCGTAATGCGTCGGCCCGTAATCGCACCGACGGCCCACAAATAGGAAGCATTGGATCCGTCGGATTCGACCGTGTAATGTCCGGGTTGGAATTGTTGACCGCCCGCCACCTGAAAACGCGTATATCCTTCGCGTTCGATCCGGATGCCAAACCGATTCAGGATATCGATGGTCATATCGATATAGGGTCGGGACACCGTCTTGCCGACCACTTGGATATCCATGCCATTGTGCAGTCGCGGCGCCGCCAGCAGAAGTGATGACAAGAACTGGCTGCTCACGGAACAGTCGATGGATACCGGTCCTCCCTGGGTGTCCCCGCCCCTGATCGACACCGGTGGACAACCGTTGCCATGGATGCATTCAACCCGAACCCCCATCTGGGCCAAGGCCGTTACCAGCGGCTGAACGGGGCGCTCCTGCATGCGCGGTGTGCCGGTGAAAAGGTAATCCCCTTCCCCCAGGCAGGCGGTGGATATCAGCAGACGCATGGATGTCCCCGAATTACCCAGATGGATCGGATCGGCGGTCGGACGAAACCGCCCGCCGCAACCGTACATTTCAAGCGTGGTGCCGCGTTTGCGCACCTCGACGCCCATCCGGCAAAGCGCTTCGAGCGTAAGGTCCGTGTCCTCGCTTCGCAGGGCATTGATAACGATGCAACACCCCTCGGACATGGCCGCGGCGATTAGCAGGCGGTGGGTGTAGCTTTTGGAGCCGGGCACGGTCAGTGTGCAGTCACGCACGGGACGCGCTTCGATTTGGATCATTGGGGCCCCCTCTCTGATGGTGAACGTTGGCCGTTTCCGCTGGCGGCGTTGTCCAGCGCATCCGTGACGACCTGCCGCATGACGGAAAGGGGCGCCTCCTGTTCAGTCCACAGCTTGAACTGCAAGGCTCCCTGGTAAACAAACATGGGGACGCCGTTGAGTGTCGGGCAACCCCTGGCCACGGCTTCCTCTAGCAAGCGGCTATGGAGGGGGTTGTAGATGATATCCATCACCACCATTCCCGGTTTGAGGCGTTCTGGCGGAAATGGCACGGCATCCACCTGCGGCCACATACCCACCGGCGTGGTATTGATCAGGATGGTGTCATCCGCCGGCTGATAATCTTCGATGGCTTCAAAACCGGCCCCGAGTCGTTGCGCCAGTTCCTTTCCGCGCGACCGGGTACGATTGACGACCACGATGGGCACTTTCTCGGCGGCAAGCCCGAAGCCCACGGCGCGCGCAGCCCCGCCCGCCCCCAAGATGGCGACCTTGCGACCGGCCAGGGAGACCAGGTCTTTGAGGGCCTGCACGGCGGCGGGGGCATCAGTATTGTATCCCCGCAAGCATCCGTCTTGGTTCACGATCGTATTGACGGCGCCGATGGCCTGGGCGGTGGCGTCCACATGATCCAGAAAAGGGATCACGGCGGTTTTGTGGGGCACGGTTATGGAAACGCCGCGCAGCGACAAGCTGCGCACGGCGGCCACGGCCGCTTCGATATCACGGACGCGCAGGGCCACGTAGACGCCATTGTGTCCGGTCTCGTGAAAAGCACGGTTATGAATGGCTGGGCTTAAGCTGTGTCCCACCGGATCACCGAAAACGGCATAGAGACCGGTATGGGCATCGATTTCTGACAGGGTTCCCATCACGCTGATTTTCTATGGCGCCAAGACTATTTTTTCCGTTTCGAGCCGATGACCGTCTTCCGGAAGCAATCTGACATAAAAAAAGCCGTGGGCTCGATCTGCCCGCGGCTCTTGGGTTCCTAAATTACGCCTTCATTCTTTCCGGTGGCAGGATCGTTGTCCCTCGAGGCTGAGATCGAGAACACCATGGATTTCGATTAGGCGCTGAAGCATCGGGGAGTTCTCCTGATCCGCGGCATGTTAAACGCGTCCCATGCTTAAAGGCAAAGCGCTTGATTGTCAAGCGCTGCTTTGGCTGCTTCCACGTTTACTGATCAGCACGCGGCCCTCGCCGGGATACACCTGACGCTCGGCTTCGGCAACCGGAGGACCAGGGTCCGGCCAGCGGCCCTGCTGAGCCTCGGCACCTTCCCTGGCGATCGGCGACGGGTGGCTGTCCGCCATTTGCGGATGGCGCCTTAAATCCACGCCGGTCACGGGAGCACTGAATTCAATCGGGATCTGATTCGGATCGAAGGTGTAGATCGAATGAATGAACCCGTGGTCGATGACTTCCGAAACCCAGATACCCGCCGCCTCGAGAGTTTGTTTCAATAACCATAGGTCATCATCCGCTTCGACTTCAAAGGCAATGTGATCGAAGGCCAACGGGCCTTTCTGCGGCACGCCATGATCCTTTTCCGGCAGTGGCTCGACCTGCGGCCACTCAAAAAAAGCAATCATGTCGTGCGGCGCAATCTCAAAGAAGTAATGCCGGTAGCCCGGGTGCCCGAGACCGGCGATCAACCGCATCCCCAAAAGATCGCGCCAGAAGCGAATCGTGGTGTCCATATCACCGGTGGCCATGGCCAGATGATTGATACCTGTGTAGCGGATTTTTTTGGCCATTGTATCTTGGATGCCGCAGACACCACTAAGGGTTTGACCGCGAGGGCACCGCCGCCCGGAAAATCTGTCCCGCACCGTGGATGCGATAGCCCGGCAGGCAGGCCGGGATCATCACGGATTCACCCCGGACCAGCCGGCATTGCGTCTGACCGTCGGCCGCTTCAAGTCGAACGGCGCCTTCGACCAGTAATAACAACTCAAGGCTGCGTGCCGGGGCGGCGTTAAAGTCCGTGTTGCCGTTCAGGTTGAGTTGTGCCAGCTGAAATTCCTCCGCCGGTGTTGCATAGACATATTCCACGGCCGAAACCTGACGGGCGGAGAGAATCCGGGGGTCTCCGGCTGAAAATTGCAGTACCCGGGATAGCTCGTCGACATCAACATGCTTGGGGGTCAAACCGCCTCTCAGGACATTGTCGGAATTGGCCATCAACTCAATGCCCAATCCTTCGAGATAGGCATGCAACTGGCCTGCGGCCAGGTACATGGCCTGTCCAGGTGCCAGGCGGACAAGATTTAGATAAATCGGGGCCAGAATGCCGACATCGTCTGGATAGGCGGCATGCAAGCGCAACACCCACTCGGCCGTAGGATCGTCATCCCGCAGGGCGGCCTGTTCCGTGGCCTCGGCGATAACCTCGGTCCTGCGCTGGGTGGGCAACCGCAGTAAGGCTTCGAAAAACGATTTCAGGCCGCTTGCCGTCTCAGGGGCCTTGAGCATCGCGACCATCGGCGTCAGGGTTTCAGGGCCGTAACGCCTCAGATTTTTTTCAATTGCCGTGATCGGCTGGAAACCGTTCAAGCCCCAGAAGGGCGTCAGGGCGCAGATGATTTCGGGCTTATGGGACGCATCGCGATAGTTGCGATGGGGAGCGTCAAGTGCAAGCCCGGCTCGATTTTCACGTTCAAAACCCGTCAATGCCTGCGTTTTGTTCGGATGCGCTTGAATCGACAGAGGTTCGGCGGCGGCCAGCACCTTGAATAAAAATGGCATCCGGCGGTCAAATCGGCGGGCCGCGTCAGCGCCTAAAACAGCATGCGGATGCGCCTCGATCAAATCGGCCAAGGAAATGCGTTCTTCGTTGACGGTCACCATCGAGGGCGATTTGGGGTGGGCGCCCATCCACATCTCCGCCTGGGGTTGATCTGCGGGTACCGTATCCCCCACGAGTGAAGCAATCATCGTTCGAGACCCCCACGCATAATTTTGAATGGGGTTGTCCAGTTTGAAAATCTGTTTCAGGTCCATGGCCATCCAAGACGCCTTTCACCTCACAACCCAAGGTGATAATTGATATTTATTATTGAAGCCGGGGTAGAACTCATGCAATATAACTGTCATCAGGAACCGTCAAGCAAATCGTGCTGTGGGGAAAATCATAATGCCCGACGCGGATACCGACTGGCTCGTACCGGCGTCTAAAATCCTACCAATGGTCTGTGGCATCATCGGCCTTGCTTTGGGGCTGGTCTGGGGGCTTTGGCCTTCATCGATTGATCCGCTATCCATGGGCCTGTCGCGAACGGCCCTTTTCAGCCGTCATCTGATTTCTTCCCCCGCACGGCCGGTGATCATCGACATATCTCCCATGCGGTTGACGAACGACACGGCCAAGGAAAAGGCCTCCGCAAGCCCATGGCCGATTCTGCTGGAGAAGATCGTCGCACAAGGCCCCCGTATGATTGCCTTCGCCGATGTCCATCACACCCTTGCGCCGATTTTGGGGGAACTGGATATCGTCGCGCCCGACCCACGCCTGACGACTATATTCATACCTGCGGCGGAGATCAACCCATCGCTGTTTTTCTTTCCGTGGGAGACCGCTGCAAATCAAGCCATCGGTCTCCAATCAGCGACCGCGGAACTGCGCTTCAATATCTACCCCGTGGGGGAGCGTGCGCCGGTCGCCCAATCCGCGGGACCGCCGATTCCGGTACGCACCGCGTTTCCAAGGGGGGCCTACCCCATTCCCGCCTTTGCGCTTGAGCTGGCGTCCCGCTTGGCGAGCGGCGATGTCAACGGGGGCGATGCGCTGCCCGATAGCCGCAAAGGGTTGGCTGCGAACCCGTCCGTCAAGGCCAGCCGCAAGACCCGCATTGCCATTCAAGGGGGGCACCGCCTCTTCTTTGACAGTTATTCGGCGGCGGCCGTCTTAGAAGAGCGCATCCCGCAAGGTGTTTTGCGTGATCGTATTATCCTGTTGGGATTGCGCTCCGCTGTCCGTACGCCCGTCGGTGCGGCCTCGCAATCCCTTTTAACCCGGACGGAGACCACGGCATTCGGTTTATGGGCGCTGCTGAACAAGCAAATCGCCTATCGACCGCTAGGGTTGTTTGTCTTCGAATTGGGGCTTGTCTTGGGCATATCCATCTGTCCGGCGATTTTCAGGCGTCGGTTTTCACTTAAGGCCACGTGGATGGCCAATGGCGTTTTAGCCCTTGTGCTGCTAGCGGGACCCATCCTCATTTGGCACCTCAGCGGCATCATGCTGCAGGTCGGTGTCGCCGTGCTGGGCGTGATGCTGACCGGGGGGGTCGTATCCGCACTGGCAGCCACCAGGCCATCCGCATTATCCCCCGCTGCGCTGGGGAACGCGTCCCCCCCGGGGCGCCGCAATCCGTTGGGACCAGGCGTAAAATCAGGGGCCGCCGCTGAAGATGACAGCCTGGAGGGCCCAAGTCCTCCGGCCTCCGCGTCTGCTGTTGATACGCAGCCCTCCCCGCCTTCATCCATGGATACCTTGCCGAGGAGGCCAGGGACCGTCAATAAAATCGGTCGCTATGAAATCCTGCGCTGTCTCGGCAAGGGCGCCATGGGCGAGGTCTTCCTGGGTCGCGACCCGCATATCAACCGGCTAACGGCGATCAAGACCCTCCATTTTGAAGAAAATTTCGTTGAAGATGAAATCGAGGAAATCAAGGAAAAATTTTTCCGTGAAGCCGAAAGCGCCGGCACTTTGTCGCACGCCAACATCGTAACGATCTACGATGCCGGCGAGGATCGGGACCTGGCCTACATCGCCATGGAATATCTGGAAGGCAT
>JASJED010000257.1 GCA_030065585.1 Desulfobacterales bacterium
TGCCGCGGCAGCATGGTAATTCGGTCCTTTCCTCCCTTTCCATCCCTGACAATTAGACGACGGTTGGAAAAATCCAGATCGGCCACCCGCAGGCGGACGCATTCCATGAGCCTCAACCCAGCGCCGTACATGAGAGCCGCCATCAGCCAGGATACACCTGATAGGTTTGACAGCACCCTTTCGACTTCGTCGCGGCTGAACACTTCGGGTAACTTGCGGCGTCGCTTGGCGAATACCATTCCTTCAAATTGCCCCAGCTCCTTTTCCAGTACATGCCGATATAGGAAAACCAGAGCACAAAGAGCTTGATTCTGTGTCGAAGCAGCCACTTTTCGCTCAACCGCCAGGTGCGATAGAAAGGCCGATACATGCTCGGCATTCAGCTTTCCGGGATGGCGTTTGCCATGAAAGTAAATGTAACGTTTTACCCACTGGACGTATACCTCTTCCGTGCGAATGCTGTAATGCCTGACGCGGATCGCCGCCCGGAGCTGATCCAGCAATTTGGGCTTTCCCTGCGCAGCGTTAACCATTTCAACCCCCTTATGATCGAATTGGCGGCCCGATTGGATCCGCCCGCGAACTGTGCCGGAACACGGCAGAATATGTGCCAAGACCGGCATCGATTGCCCGCAAGCGGGGGAGAATGGTTTTATCATATTGAAATAAGTAGTAATTTATTTTATGCACCAACTAGCGAACTGTATCGACTGCCAAGCGTCTATCCACATTTTGCACAGTTTTCAGGGCACGGGTGCACACAAAAGAGGGCATTTCCCCTTAAGGATCGAATTTTAGGCCTTAAGGTACGGACTTCTGCATGACCGGATTCCTACTCAAGATCCTGCTGGTGATGGCCGGGGGCAGCCTGGGGGCCGTGGGGCGTTACCTGATTTCGCTGGGTGCGGTGCGGCTCTTCGGCACCGGTTTGAGCTGGGGCACCTTTCTGGCCAACATGATCGGCTGTTTCCTGATTGGGGTCATCTTTGCCCTGATCGACCGCCTGCCCCTGCTGACGCCGGCGACCCGACTTTTTTTTATGACCGGTTTTCTGGGAGCGCTCACGACCTTTTCGACCTATGCCCTGGAGGTGGTGGAATCGATCCGCGGCGGCGGTTTCGCCGTGGCCGCGCTGACCTTTATCGCCAACAACGTCGGTGGGATTGCGCTGGTACTGGCCGGCATGTGGCTGGTTCAAAGCCTGTCCAAAGGAGGTGCGCCATGGCCCTGAACTATCGCCTGATCGAGATCTACACGGCCGAAGAGATTCGCCACCATGGCCAGCCGCTCTACGAGGCTCTGGTGCAGTACGTCAAAAGCCTCAAGCTAGCCGCCCGCTGCCTGGTGACGCGCGCGGCCGCCGGGTGCTACGAGTCCGGTGAAGTCGCTTCCCGCAAAATTCTGGCGATTTCCTACAACCTGCCCATCAAGGTTGAAATCGTCCTGCCGGCAGCCGAGTTGGCCACGGTGCTGCCGCAGGTCGAGAACATGGTGACCGACGGCATCGTGGCCGTGCGGGAAACGACCGTGCACAGCTACCGGACCCGCAAGAACCTGATCCCGCGCCAGATCAAGGTGCGGGACATCATGACGTCCGACCCCCGCCGGGTGGGCCGCGACACCCCGGTCAGCGAGGTGGTGGGCATTCTCCTGCCGGCCACCTTTTCCGGGCTGCCGGTGGTGGACCGCGCCGGACGTCCGGTGGGCATCATCACCCAGGGCGACCTGATCTACCGCGGCCAGATGCCCCTGCGGCTGGGCTTGCTGGCCGCCTCCGAGGATCGCCGCCGCGATCAGGCCCTGGAAGCGCTGGCCGCCAAGCAGGCCGCTGAGGTGATGACCCAGCCGGCGGTGATCATCCCGCACGACCGCCCGGTTACCGAGGGCGTTGATCTGATGGTCAAAAACAAGATCAAGCGCCTGCCGGTGACCAATGAAGAAGGGTTGCTGGTGGGGATGCTCTCGCGCCTGGACGTGTTCCAAACGATCGCCCGTGAGGCGCCGCACTGGGAAGCGATCCGCAGCCGCGAGGTCGCCGTGGAAAACCTGCGCTATGTGGCCGACATCATGCGGCGCGACACCCAGACCGTTAAGGCCGAGGCATCGGCTGCGGAAGTCATTCGGATCATCGATACGGACGACATCCAGCGGGTGGCCGTGGTGGATGACCACGGGCGGTTCAAGGGCCTGATTTCCGACCGCGACATGCTGGCGGCCTTTTCCGGGCAGGGCCAGGGCTTTTGGGAGTACCTCGCCTGCCGCTTGACCCACCGGTCGGGGGAGGACTGCCCCGCGGGCCTGCGCCGGACTTTGCAGGAGAAGACCGCGGCCGACGTGATGCAGACCGCGCTGGTCATGGTGGGCGAACACACGCCCATCGAGGAGGCCATCCGGCAGATGGTAGAAAAACGCCTCAAACGCCTGCCGGTGGTGGATGCCGAGGGGCGCTTCCGGGGCATGATCAGTCGCGAAGCGATCCTGCGGGGTATCGTTTGAGTAGCGGCCCAAACTTTTGTGACAATGCCATTGCCGCAGCGGGGCTCATCCCCTGGAAGATTGCAGGCAGGAGTAGCGCGGGACGCGAGTATCTGCCTTTCCGGCGTAATGATGCCCGCCGGAGGTGAAGCTATTCGGCGATCGTTTCCGTCTGTTGCCTGTCGGCGTTCAGTTTTTCAGCCCCGCTCATTACATCGCTACTGGAAAAACCGACCACCATGCTCATAGCCGCCAGAAAGGTCAACATCACGGCGTAACTTACGAGACGACGCCTGATTTGATTTAATGTATTCATGGTAACTCTCCCTTAAAAAATTTCATAAGCGGACCATCATTATCAGACGGTTGCCTAAGAAGCCCGACAACAAGACTTGCGAAGACCGAGGCGTGAGGCATACTCAAAGTTCTTCCAGCGTGTGTCGGTGTGGCCTTCTTCTCGTTGGGTGTCTGATTCGAAGTAATCTTGGTATTGTGTGTCGAAGTAGTCCTGATGTTGAACCATGATGTAACCTCCAAGTAATTTTAAGATTTGCCTTTATTTTCTCTAATAAAAAATTAGGGCCTGAACAGGCAATAACAACATGGGGTAAAAAGTGTCTTTATAAGGGGTAAATCCTACAGATAATCAGCAGAATGGATGCGCGGGTGACGGGATTGAGTCCACAGGCAGGAGCGGATACGGCGCTTCTGTGCGGTGGTGGTAAGTCCCAGATCCAATGCCACCCCAGGGCCCCATCTTGGGTCTAGTTTCGAGGCGTGGGCTCAGCGCTGGGCTTCAGGATGCCGTCCCCGAAGGCAGGCGCTCGGCAGTTGGCGTGACTTGTCAGGCCGGCAGTTCGATCCGGTTCTTGCCCTTCTTCTTGGCCCGGTAGAGCATGGCATCGGCCTGCTGAATCAGGGCTTCGGCGTCCTTGGCGTCGTCGGGGCAGACAGCAATGCCGATACTAGCCGTGACCGGATCGATCCGCCCCCCCTGTTCGTCTTCCAGACACAGGCTGCGGATGGCTCCCAGGATGCGTTCGCTCACCACCCGGGCCCCCTGGGCATCGGAATAGGGCAGCACCACCGCAAACTCCTCGCCGCCGTAGCGGGCCGCCAGATCGACCTCGCGAATGGCCGCCCGGATCAACCCGGCGGTTTCGCGCAAGACCCGGTCGCCGGCCGGATGGCCGAAACGATCGTTCAACCCCTTGAAATCGTCCAGATCGAGCATGAGCAAACTGGTGGGATAATGCTGGCGCAGGCTGCGCTTGAGTTCCAGATCGAGGAACTTCTTGAAATAGGTCTGGTTGTAGAGACCCGTGAGCCCATCGCTGATGGCCGATGACAGGGCCTGCTCGTAGTGGGCGTGCAGCTTGTCCAGATAAGACTTCTTGGCCAGCAGCGCCTTGATGCGCGCGGCCAGTTCGCGCCCCTCCACCGGTTTGACAAGGTAGTCGTCCGCTCCCAGCTCCATGCCCTTGATCTTGCCCTCGAGGTCTTTCAGGCAGGTAATCAGAACGACCTGGATGTCGCGGGTCGTGGCACTTTCCTTGAGCCGCTGGCAGACCTCGAACCCGTCCATGCCCGGGAGGAAAATATCCAGGAGCACGAGATCGATACCCCCGGCCAGGATTCTCTGCAGAGCCTCCTCGCCGTCATGGGCGACGCTGACCGCATAGGACTGGTCTTTGATCTGGCCGGAAAGCAGGCGCAGATCCGAGGCGCTGTCCTCCACCAGCAGAACGTGCTGGCGACGCGAAGCCTCGCCCGCGGCCGGCGCCGGGACGGTGTTTTCGCTGAAGCTCTTCTGGGAGCGGGTCCGCACCTGGAGTTGCTCCTGGTATTGTTTGAGCCGCAGCATGGACTTCACCCGGGCCAGCAGCTCGGCGCTGTTGACGGGCTTGGACAGAAATTCGTCGGCTCCGCACTCCAGACCGCAGACCTTGTCCTCGGTGCCGTCCAGCGCGGTGATCATGATGATGGGAATGGTGGCCGTGGCCGGATCGGCCTTGAGTTCACGGGCCACTTGGTAGCCGTCGATGCCGGGCATCATCACATCCAGGAGAATCAAATCGGGCTGGTGCCGGCGCACCCGGGCCAAGGCTTCGGCACCGTCGGCCGCCGTGAGGCTCTCATAGCCTTCGCGGTTCAGGATGGCCACCATCAGCTTGACGTTCATGGGGTCGTCATCCACCACCAGGATGCGGCTGACCGGGTGGCGGGGCCGGGTTTCCGGCGCCGGCGCTGTTGCTTCGGCTTGCCCGCCATTGCCCTTGGGGTTGAGGTTTTCCAGAAAGTTGCGCGTGTTGATCGGCTTGGTAATGTAATCGTCGCAACCGGCCGCCAGGGCCTTTTCACGATCGCCTTCCATGGCCAATCCGGTCAGGGCGACCACGGGGATGTCCTTCAACGCCGGATCGGCTTTGAGTTGCCGCGTGGCGGACAACCCGTCCAGACCGGGCAGCTGGATATCCATTAGAATCAGATCGGGCCGATGTTCGGCCGCCATGCGCAGGGCCGTCTCCGCCTCCGTGGCCTCGTAGATATCGTAGCCGCCCAGCCCCAGCAGGCTGCGCATCAGTTTCATGTTCAGGTGATCATCCTCCACCACCAGTACCTTGTTCCCCATGACTGTTTCCGTCCTGTCTGCCCGCTGGTTGCGGGGTTGTTATTGTGGCAGCCTGAAACTGAATCGGCTGCCGCGGCCCTCGCCTTCGCTGGCGGCCCAGATCCGACCGCCGTGCAGGGCCACCAGGCGCCGGGAGAGGGCCAGCCCCAGACCGGTGCCTTCGTAGTGCCGCGAGGTCGAGCTGTCCACCTGTTCGAAGCTATTGAAAATGCGCTCCAGATTGTCGGGGTGAATGCCGATCCCCGAGTCGCTGACACTGATTTCCAGCTGCGGACCGTTGCCGTTGTTGCCTGCCCCCTCCCGGGCCGCCAGGCGGATCCGGCCGCCGTCGGGTGTAAACTTGACAGCATTGGAAAGCAGGTTGAAGAGGATCTGCTTGAACTTGCGCCGATCGGCGGAAATGATTTCGGGGGCGCCTTCCAGCACAAGCCCCAGCCGGATCCCGTGTTTGATGCTTTTTTCCTTGACCATCGTGAGGCTGTTTTCCAGCAGGGGGGCCAGCGCGAGTCTTTCGCGCTGGATTTCCATGCGACCGGCCTCCACCTTGGACAGATCCAGAATGTCATTGATCAGCTCCAGCAGGTGATGGCTGCTTTTGAGGACATCCCCCAGGTATTCGGACTGGTTTTCGTTCAAGGAGCCGAAATGCTGATCGACCACCAGTTCCGTAAAACCGATGATATGGTTGAGCGGCGTGCGCAGCTCATGGCTCATATTGGCCAGAAATTCGCT
>JASJED010000258.1 GCA_030065585.1 Desulfobacterales bacterium
CCCTTGTTGAGAACCCGAATAAGTGTCTCAATCGTGAAGGGCTTGGTGATGAAGTCATAGGCACCAGCCCGCATCGCTTGAACGGCTAGCTCGATGGTGCCGTGGGCCGTCATCATGATGACCGTCAGATCGGGATCATGAACTTTCAGAACATCCAGCACCTGCAAACCATCCAGATGCGGCATGCGCACATCCAAAAGGACCACGTCGGGCACTATTGTTTGCGATAGCTGCCCTGCCTGTCGGGAATCTGGGCACACCGACACTTTCAACGCTTTTAATTCATAGCCTAGTTGCCGTTTCAATCCTTCAAGCATATCGGGTTCATCATCAATAATAAGCAAAGTCTCATTTTTCATGATGATTCTCGATCCGTTGCTGCGCTGGAAGGGTAATCGTGAATTCCGTCAGTCTGCCGGGCTCGGAAGTCATCCTTATGTCCCCCCCGTGCTCTTGCACGATGCCGTAACTGACTGAAAGCCCGAGCCCTGTCCCTTCACCCGTTTGCTTGGAACTAAAGAACGGGTCGAATATTTTTTCAGCGATTTCCGGTAAAACACCCGATCCGGTATCACCGATGGTTATCGTGACCGTATCTTCTTCCGCATTGAATGCCGATCCGACCACGATACGCCCACCATGGCCCTCCATGGCTTGGTGGGCATTCATCAATAGATTGAGAAAAACCTGTTTGATTCTGTCTACATCGAGATTGATCTCCGGCATATACGCACTCAGTTCGGTCTTAATGTCGGTACCCTGCTTGAGGAACTGTTGTTCAACGATGTGAACGACGTCCAAGATGGCCACGTTAATGTCAACCGGCCGGGGTTCAGTCTGGCTGCCTCTTGAAAAGTTGAGCAGATCCGCCACTATTCGTTGGCAATTACCCGCCTGCTTTTCGATTATCTCCAGATCTTTTAATATTCCCGGGGCCTCCTGCAGCTGCCTGCGGATGAGATCGGTATAACAGAGGATGATACCCATGGGATTGTTTATCTCGTGCGCCACACCTGCAGCCAACTGGCCCATGGCGGCCATACGTTCCGTCTGTTGAATTCGGCTTTCCACCTGCTTTTCCAAGGTTATGTCTTTGGTGTAGCTGAGGACGCCCCAGGCCGCTCCGTCTTCTCCCAGGATCGGATAATAGTAGACGAGAAAAATCTCACCGGCAGGTGTATGCACTTCTTCTTTGGCCTGCCGCTGCGTCTCTATTGCGGTTTGCAGTTTGGCTCCGGCCAGTGTGCCGTCGCATCCACTATCCAGGTCACTGCAATGCCTGTTTAAAATGGCTTCGAGTTTGCGCCCATGTCGGCTTAAATAGGCCTTATTTACCATTTGGATTATCAGGTTGCGATCCAGGAGGACCATGACATCGGGTATGCCATCAAACACAGATTGCAATAGTTCCTTGTTACGAACCAATGCGGCAATGTTCTGAAGACTCTCGACCGTGATGCCAATCTGATGACCGACGGATTGAAGCAGCGCCTGCTGTTCCGCGGACGTTTCGTTAAAATCAACACCGACAAACGTCATCACCCCCAGGACTCGATCCCGGCAACTGAGTGGGATGTTGAGACAGTTCTCATTCATGCGGCATGCAAAAATATTGGTCTGGCCCTGGGCGGCCGACCATATGGCCTCTGGCAAACTTTGCGGTAATCCGTCGGGTCTGTTGGAAGCGACGGTTTGAAACACTTCCGCAAGCTTGTCCGCGTTCAGATGGCATTCCAGCTGCAACTTTTGAGGTGATGCGCCATCGGCGAGCAGGTAAATGCCGGCACCTTTGGCGGGTATCAGCCCCAGAGCTTGCTCCAATACGGCCGGGAGGATGTCCGCCAGGTGGACGGAGCGTGTAATCAGCTCGGTAATGCGGTTCAGCGCCTTGAGTTCCCTATTGCGCGTCGTGACTTTTACACGTAGACGCTCCCGGGAATCCTTCAGTTCTTTGGTACGATCGGCAACCCGCGATTCAAGCTTCTCGGCATGCTGCTCAAGGGCCTGTCTTGCTTCACGCAAATGGTTCGTCATGTCCTGGGCCGCTTGTGTCATTTCGACGATCTCGACATTGCCCGTTGCGACCTCAAAGCTTTTCTGATCGCGGGCTTCAATCAGGCCGCTATGGAATATGTCCAGGACACCTGAAAGGCTTCTGACGACCATTCGATTGAACAGAAAGCTGATCAACATGTAAAGGAGCGTGAGCATCATTAATGATACCCAAAAGACGGATAAAGCGTTTTTCTGGATTTTCTTCAAAGCAGCGGGCATCGGGATGCTGACCACCATGACCCCGGCAAGGTCACCTTCTTGATAACCGAATCCGCGCTCGTCGCCATAGCGTTCCAACAGGGAGGGAGGGGCTTCATCCGGCACCCCATGACACCGTAAACAGGATGTCTGCATATAGACCGGGCGCGCATGAACAAAGCCTGTGATGCCGTCCACGTCACGAATCCCCTGCCATTGGGACTGATCAGGATTGTGATCAAAGTTGGCGATGAGTTCGCGTTCCGTTTTCGTGGGAGTCGAGTCAGGGTTCCTCGCGTTAATCGATACACGCCGATATTGATACTCTGGCAGGCTTTTATTGAAGCGATCCATGACAGCCCGGGTTATATAGGACGTGGACATGGCTTCCAGAACAAAATCATCGGCGCCTGTAATAGCGTACATCTTGGGGCGAAGTACCTCGCGAATATAGGACCGGGTCGATTCAACGGCGGCCATCACCAGATATGATTTGCTGAGAGCGTTCTGCTCGAGTCCACGTTTTTCGTGAAAATAGATGAGGTAAGCGGTTAGGATGCAAAAAGCTAAGAAAAGAATGCCTAATGCAATCTGGAATTGCATTTGCAGACTGATGCGGCGTCGCCTACTCGTTTGATCTGCCGGTTTCGGCGGTGATTCGAGTTGCGAAGGGGTGCTCATGCTCGATCTCCATATATGCATTCGGATCAACGACGCAACCATTTAGGATTTCACACCTACTTTCGCTACTGAAAGCAAGTCGCGTGCCGCTGGAGAGATAACACAAATGCCCTCGGCAATACAGTCCTTCCAGATCGGAAGTGCCTCCCCCAGCATCCACTGCATCTTCAAGGATGCACCTGTCCCCGGGAAAGACCCCTCAACCGTTTAGTGCCAAGTCAAATTAACAGTTTGCAATAATTGATATTTTTTTCATTTTAGGTGTTTTCCAAAATCGGTGCTTTTTTGGCACAGCATCTGCTTAGGAGGATTTGCACCTCGATACCCGGGCGTGAGAGATGCGCCTAATGTTTAATTTCAAATTACATCTTAATTAAGGAAGGATCGATTCTCATGAGCGACGCGAAACCGGTAACGCCAGCTGCTGGAGACATTGTCGTAGACGTTGGCAAATCAAGCATCTCCGACTTGTGGAAGAAAGAAGATTATTGGGCCATTTGGCTTGGTTTCCTGGCCCTGATCGTAGGCGTAGTCATTTTCTTCAATAATGCCCCCAAAGGGATGGATGAAAAAATTGCCAATGCCAATGCCATCATGGCTCAAGAGGAGGCTGCGGCCCCATTTAAGACCATCGCCTGGCACAAGGCGGCCGCATCCAAAAGCAAACTTCAGGCGGCCAAAAGCGATACCGGGAAAGCGGTGAAATCTTTTACGGGCAAGCCTCATAAATGGAGCAGCAATCCCCTTGACAGCTTCTTCATGAGTTCAGACAAGGCCGCCGCCAAAAGTGCCGTCGCGGCAAGCAAGTATGACAAGGCCCAAGAGGCAACTAAGGCAGCTCTGGCAACGGCAATAGCCAAGGAAACGGCTGCATATGAAGCGGGTTTCAATAACGCGACCTTGAACGATGATGCCAAGGAGGCCATTGGCGTCTGGCTTAAAGCGAAAAAAGCCGAATCCAAGGCCAAGGGGAAAGCAGGCGTTAAACCCTTTAATCAGCTCGTCAAAATGGGCGGACTTTGCGTGGTGCTCATTCTGTTTTTCGGTGTTGGCATGACTGCCATGGGCCAATCCCTCCCATCCTTTGCCAAGGGATTTGTCTTTGTATTCGTGGTGGCGATTGCGGCCTACATGCTCTCAGCCCAGGCAACCATGAAAGCCTACGGCATCGGATACGCTGCCTGGGCCATTGCGATCGGTCTATTGATCTCCAACACCATCGGAACGCCGAACTGGGTGAAACCTGCCGTTCAAACCGAGTATTATATCAAGACCGGCCTTGTCCTGCTCGGTGCGGAGATTCTTTTCTCCAAAATTCTTTCAATTGGTGTTCCCGGCATTTTCGTCGCCTGGGTTGTGACACCCATTGTTCTGGTGACAACCTTTATATTCGGTCAAAAAGTACTCAAAATTCCATCAAAGACGTTGAACATGACGATTTCGGCAGACATGTCGGTATGCGGTGTTTCCGCTGCTATCGCCACTGCCGCGGCCTGCAAGGCGAAAAAGGAGGAACTGACTCTGGCGGTTGGGCTGAGCCTGGTGTTTACCTCCATCATGATGATCGTCATGCCGGCCATCATCAAGGGGGTCGGCTTGCCCCATGTATTGGGCGGAGCATGGATGGGCGGTACCATCGATGCCACGGGCGCGGTTGCGGCAGCAGGCGCATTTTTAAGCGAGCAGGCACTCTACACGGCTGCCACCATCAAGATGATTCAGAATGTTCTCATCGGGGTCATCGCTTTTTGCGTGGCCGTCTTCTGGGTGACCAGGGTCGAGCGTCAGGCCGGCAATGCCGTGGGTATTATGGAAGTCTGGTATCGCTTCCCCAAATTTGTCATTGGTTTCATCGTAGCCTCGATCGTTTTCTCCTCGATCTACGGTTCCCTGGGGCCGGATGCCGGATTTGCCCTCATTGACAAAGGTGTGCTTGCTGGCCTTACCAAGAATTTACGCGGATGGTTTTTCTGTCTGGCCTTTGTCAGCATCGGTCTTGCTACGAACTTTCGCGAACTCAAGGGCTACTTCAAGGGCGGGAAACCCCTGATCCTTTATGTATTGGGTCAGAGCTTCAATTTGATGTTGACCCTGATCATGGCCTACATCATGTTCTATTTAGTATTCCCTGAAATTACGGCGAGGATATAACTATGACCGGTGTAAGCGTATCTTATTCCGAGAACGGCGCTTCCTACGAAGGTAACCCGCGCTCATCAAAAGCGCGGGCCTGGGCGACCATTGCCACGGCCATTGGCGGATTGATTTTATTCATCTACGTCATCGGACCGGCCGGATTGGAAACCAAAACGCTGAAACCAATGGCCGATTTCATCGAAGCCAACGATATCAACGCCAATGCCTATTACTATACTGAGGTTGAGGAGTTCTTCTCGGCCGAACGGCATATGCGTGAACACTTGAAACTGGTTCCGGGCGCTACCCGATAGTACCCGTTTCAATTACCCTAGCAAGAAAAAGCCGTCGTTGAGGCCTGTTGCCTCTCGGCGGCTTTCTTGTTCGATTTGGCGGCCTATTCTTTTTCGGTAATGTCCATCCATATTTTGTCAATTCGGGACTTTACCGTAGGTACGACAATCAACATCATCAATGATGCCGTGATCAGGAATGCCAGCGTTTCGGAGGGTGTCCTTCCCAGCCCCATTTTCACCCAGAAAACGGCGAATAGGAGAATAAGGCCGAGGCTGAAAAGAAGGAGGCGTGAGAATCGTTGATAGACGATACCCAGCAACCTGTGAAATTTCCGTCCGTTTCTAATGATGCCGATAGCACAAGCAATCAGTTCAACGAAGGCCATCCAGGCTTCAAAGAAACAATAGGTGGCTGCCGCCCCCCACAATAGACAAGCAGTCAGGCCAACTGATGGCAAATATTCCCCCTCTATTGATCGATATCCGCGAGATGTCAGTTAGTTAATAAAAATTGTTGGGTTTGCATGTACGACAAGTCTAACTAAAAACTGACTTTACAAATCAGGTTTTCATACTTCAGCTACAGTGTGAAAAGGTCGCATTAATTTAGTCTAACGATGAGAAACAACATGATTTTTGTCAAGTAGAACCATGAATTAGATGCCAGATCCTGCTGTCTTACGAAACCACGCATAACGTATTTGACTACATGGCGTATCATTCAGTTTGGGCATATCCGGGAGGCTGAAAGATGGCATAGTCAATCAGCGGATACATAATCGATTATATGGTTTCCTAATTTCCCACAACGCGGCTCGATTTCACGTCAAAAGAAAACGAGTAGGTAGATACATTACCACACGTTATACCTTGTTAAATCATTTCCATGCCTCACTTTACGGATACGTGCCATTGATTCAACCGGCCAAAGTCATACAAGCTTTTTAGAAGGCTTTGGCTGTCCAAAAAAATGGTCGGGTAAAATTGGTCTATGGATCGGCGGTTGCTGGGCTCAAGTTCCGCAGAAGGTTCGGTAGGGCTGCGCCGAGGGCGGCGCTGGCAGGTGATAGCCGTCCTGTTCCGGGGGATCCTGATAGGGTTGGGACAAAAACCCTAGAAGCTTATTCATGACCGTGAAGTCGGCCCGTTCGACGGCCGCCGCCAGGGCCGCTTCCACCCGGTGGTTGCGGGGGATGACCGCCGGGTTGTGGGCGTTCATGTGCCGGCGGGATGCCTCCCAGGCATCGGGTTGCCGTTTTAGCCGGGCCTGCCAGCGCTCGAACCATTGCTTAAAATCCGGGGCCCGGAACACGGAGGCCTCCGGCAAAAAACCGGATGCCAGCGCGCGGAAGGTGTTGGTAAAATCCGCCCCGTGCCGGTGCATGCAATCGAGCAGCTCCTCCACCAGGGCGCCGTCATCCGCTTCCTGGTTCAACAGGCCCAGTTTGGCCCGCATGCCCGCCAGCCAGTAACGGCGGAAGGTGTCTGTAAAGCCGGAGATGGCCTCGGTTGCCATGGATACGGCCTCTTGCGGGTCCTCGTCAATCAGCGGCAACAATGTTTCGGCAAACCGGGCCAGATTCCACTGGGCGATCTGCGGCTGCCGTCCGTAGGCGTAGCGGCCATGGTGGTCGATGGAACTGAAGACGGTGTCGGGATCGTAGGCGTCCATGAACGCGCAGGGGCCGTAGTCGATGGTTTCACCGCAAAGGGACATGTTGTCCGTGTTCATGACGCCGTGAATAAAGCCCACCAGCAGCCAGCGGGCCACCAGGGAGGCCTGCCGCGCCATGACGGCCCCGAGCAGGGCCAGATAGGGATTGCCGGCCGCGGCCTGATCGGGAAAGTGGCGACGGATGGTGTAGTCGGCCAGGGTCCGGATATCGTCGGGGTTGCCGCGCGCCGCCGCATACTCGAAAGTGCCCACGCGGATGTGGCTGGCCGCCGTGCGGGTGAGAATCGCCCCCTCGAGGGCGGTTTCACGAAGCACCTGCTCACCGGTGGTCACCACCGCAAGGCTGCGGGTCGTGGGTATGCCCAGGGCGTGCAGGGCCTCGCTGATGATGTATTCCCGCAGCATCGGCCCCAGGGCCGCCCGCCCGTCCCCGTTTCGCGAAAACGGGGTCTTGCCGGACCCTTTGTACTGAATATCGAAGCGTTCACCTTGCGGTGTTATCTGCTCGCCCAGCACGATGGCCCGCCCATCACCCAGCATGGTGAAAAAGCCGAATTGATGCCCGGCATAGGCCTGGGCCAGCGGCTCGGCCCCCTCGGGAATCCGGTTGCCCGCGAAAACGGCGGCGCCCTCCTCGCCCTTGAGGGCATCGGGGTTCAGCCCTAAAAACCCTGCCAGCGCTTCGTTGAAAACCACGAGTTGCGGTGTGCGCACGGGTACGGGATTCAGCCGGACATAGAAGGCCTCCGGCAACCGTGCGTAGCTGTTATCGAATTGCCACCCGGCGTCCGGACTTTCTTGCATACTGTGGGTCGTCATAGGATGCTCCTGCTTTTCAAATTAAGTGTAAAGCAATAGAAATTTGGGCTGAGATACCCGCAGGTCAAGAGGCGGCAACATAAATCGACGCGCGTGGACAGTCGGGAGGTTCGCGCATCTCTCCGAAAAGCTGGAAACTGAAATTCCTAAGAGTTCTTTCATAAGCGCCGCAATTCCATTGGGGATGGTCGGCGCTCATTGTTTGTCGGTATCCATAGATGATGTTAAATTGGTGGTGCCCTAATTTAATGCCTATATATCTCATTTGGGGATAGATCACCTTCTTGGGAACCAGCGATCAAGGCCCGCTTGATCGCGAACTTAGCGGATAACCAAGCCAAACTTAGCGGATATAATATGGACCTAGTGCTTCAGCTGTGGGGCGGGGGCTTCTATCTGCTCAACAAAATTTTTTTGGCCATGGCGGAAGGCCAAGGCGATCGCACCGAGAGGAAGCTGCGAATCCTTGGCTGGGTTGTCTATCTCCTCGGTGTCCCTGCCTGGGT
>JASJED010000259.1 GCA_030065585.1 Desulfobacterales bacterium
TTGTTGTTAGAGCAGTGATTTCATAAAGTTACGGCATTCCCGACATTCCCGGCCTCATTCTCCATTCTCCGCCAAACCGCCTGTTTCATGTCCAGCGCCGAATATTTAGCCCGAAAATCGCCTTCGGACCCCGAAACGAACGCGGAATTCTCCGATTCTCCGTTTTTCAGAATTCCTTGGTTAAAAGGCCGGTTGCAAACGGCTGGTAGCAGCCACTATTTGCTTGCGATATTTTCACCAGATGATATAACATCCGTAATAAAGTTCATTGTATATAATAGCTATTTGGATAACGGAAGGCCCAAGCATCGATGAAATTTATTCAGCCGGATTACCCAACATTGGTTAAGGAGGTCCGTCGGCAGCTTTCAATCAGCCAGGAGGACCTGGCCCGGGAACTGGGTGTCAGCTATGCTACGGTCAATCGTTGGGAAAACGGACAGGCGAAGCCTTCCAAATTGGCCCGGGCGCAGTTGGATGCCTTCTGTGAACGAATGCAGGCGGCTGGGGTGCTGGATCTTGACGAGAACAGCCATGGTTAAAGAAGTAACTAAATCCAAAACGCAGAGAAGCAATGAACACCGGTCCATCAAGGATTGGCCGGAATCAGAACGGCCCCGAGAAAAACTCCTTCAGTTAGGGCCTGAGGCGCTTTCTGATGGGGAGTTGTTTGCGGTTCTGCTTCGTATTGGAGTATTTGGACAATCGGCTTCATAACCGTATGTACGAAGCCATTAGATCATCCGATATTATCATCTGCGATTTGACCGGCCAGCGCCCCAATGTTTTTGTCGAGGCGGGTTTCGCTCTCAAACACCATGAAAAGAACCGCCTTATTTTCCTTTTCGAACCACGCAACCGCAATGATACAGTGCCTTTTGATCTGACACCATTTAAGTATGTGCTTATTTCGCAAGCCGCTGAGATTCCGAACAAAGTGAAAGCTGAAATTATAGCCATTTAGCGTGACGCAGGCGCGCCAATTTGATCGAGAGGATTGAGCATGAGTACTTTAAATACAATTGAAGATGCACAAAACCTGCCTTCCGGCGCTCGATTCTATCGCTGCGCGCTGCAGGTCAATCCCTATGAGTACCTCGTGCGCCACAGTAAAACGACGGCATTCAGCAATGAAGCGGATTACAATACAGCGATAGTGGATACGTGCCGACGAATCGGCATCGAAGTCATTGGAATTACCGATCACTATCGCGTGCGTTCCTCGCAGTCACTCCGGCAGGCAGCGCAGGCTGCGGGAATCATTGTCTTTCCTGGCTTCGAAGCGGTGAGCAAGGATGGTGTGCATCTGCTGTGCTTGTTCGATCCCAAAAAGGATGAGCGCTCTTTGGAACGCATCCTCGGTGATTGCGGTATCCATGGGGATGAAAGCGCGTCTCCTACCGGAAAATACGATGCGATTGAGTTCATGAAGGAATCTCTTAGCAACTGGGGGAGCATCTGCATCGCGGCCCATGTGGCAAGTGAGGGCGGGTTGTTACATCGGTTATCGGGTCAACCGCGAATAAATGCATGGACTTGGCCGCATCTCCTGTCCTGTGCCCTGCCGGGGCCGGTTAGTAATGCGCCGGACAGCGTTCGGCCAATCATCCAAAACAAAAATCCGGACTATCATCGCGATCGGCCGGTTGCGGTGATCAACGCCCAGGATGTTTCTAGCCCTGATGATTTGGAAAAGCCCGGCGCTTCCTGCTGGATCAAAATGTCGAGCGTCACCCTGGAGGGATTGAGACAGGCTTTCCTTGATCCGGTTTCCAGAATACGGCTGGCCAGCGACCCATCGCCGGAAGAGCATACCGAGTTCATCGTTATGACCTGGCAAGGCGGTTTTTTGGATGGCGCGGCCATCCACTTGAACGAAAACTTGAATGTACTCATCGGGGGGCGGGGAACCGGTAAATCGACCATAGTCGAAAGCATCCGGTATGTGCTGGGTATGGAGCCTTTGGGGGAAGAGGTCAGCAAATCACATAATGGCATCATTCGCCAGGTACTAAGAAGCGGAACCAAAATATCCATGCTGGTTCGTTCCTATCATCCGGACAAGCGCCACTATCTTGTTGAGCGAACCATTCCCAATCCGCCGGTGGTTAAAGACGAGGCCGGCAACGTCCTTAATTTGACACCCGCGGATGTGGTTCCCCAAACAGAAATTTACGGCCAACACGAAATCTCGGAACTCACCAAAAGCCGGGACAAGCTCACCCGCCTTTTAGGCCGGTTCGTTGAGCGTGACACAGACATCGCCAAGCGGAAAAGAAGTGTACGCCGCCATTTGGAGCGTTCACGTACCCGTCTGCTCGAAACGCAAAAGGAGCTTGCCCAAATTGAGGAGCGCCTTGCAACGCTGCCGGCTCTTGAAGAGACGCTCAGGCGGTTCCAGGACGCCGGACTTGAGGAAAAGCTGAAAGAACAAAGCCTTTTGGTGCGGGAAGAAAGGGTGCTCAAAACGGCGGAAGAGCGCATTGATCCGTTTAGGGACGTTATGGCTGTGCTCGGCCAATCCTTCCCTATTGATTGCGCTTTCATTTCTGAAAAAGCATTGCAAGACCTACCCGGAAAGGCAGTTTTGAGTGAGGCCAACGTGATCCTCAACCAATTGGCCGGTGACATGAAGCAAATCTCAGTAGAAATGAATCAGGCGATTGAAAAAGCACAAACCGGGTTCGCTGAGATTCGCGAGCGATGGGAAAAGCGCAAGGTGTCGGTTATGGAAGCCTATCAGGCCATTTTGCGTGACTTGCAGAAATCCAAGGTCGATGGTGAAGAATTCATCCACCTGCGACTACAAATAGAGGAACTGCGGCCCCTCAAGGAAAGGCAAACCCTTTTGAATCGCGACGCCAACGCCCATGGAGCGGAACGGCGCAACCTGCTCTCCGAATGGGAAGACGTCAAGGCCGAAGAGTTTCGGATCATCGAACGTGCCGCGAAAAAGGTCAGTAAAAAACTTGAAGGACGGGTTTTGGTTGATGTGGCGGCAGGCGGCAACAGAGAACCTCTGTTTCAGCTTCTAAGAGAGCAGATCGGCGGACGTCTATCCGAGACGATTGAAACGTTGACGAAACGCGTAGATTTCTCCCTTCCCCTTTTCACGGCGGCTTGCAGACTTGGCACGGATGAGCTTTATAAGATATTCCGCATCCCGCCCAGTCAGGCCGAGCGCATTGCCCAGGCCCACCCCGATGTCATCATGCAAATCGAGGAATTGGAATTGCCGCCGACTACGGCCATCAAACTAAATGTGGCCGCTGACGACCAGCCGCCTATGTGGCAGACGCTTGAGGATCTTTCCACAGGCCAGAAGGCCACTGCGGTGCTTCTTCTCTTGTTGCTGGAATCCAATGCACCGTTGATTGTGGACCAGCCTGAGGATGATCTGGACAACCGTTTCATTTCCGATGGTATCGTACCCAAAATGCGTGAGGAAAAACGCCGACGGCAATTCATTTTTGCTACCCATAACGCCAACATTCCCGTCTTGGGGGACGCCGAGCTGATTGTTGGATTAACAGCTTATGGTGAAGCCGGGGAAGGAAAAGCCAAACTCTCCGAAGCGCATATGGGTTCTATCGATACCAAGGCGGTGCGTGAGATGGTCGAAGAGGTTCTAGAGGGCGGGAAGGACGCTTTTGAAATGCGTCGCTTAAAGTATGGATTTTAAGGGATGATGATATGACTAAAACAGAACTGCTGGAACAGATCATAAATGGCGAAAGCTCCGGCGTCGAATTTAAGCGTGACACCATCGACAACCGGGCATTGGCCAAGGAGTTGGTTGCATTTGCCAACTTGCAGGGCGGGCGGGTGATTCTGGGTGTTGAGGATGACGGCAGCGTTACCGGAATCACCAGGGATCGCTTGGAAGAGTGGGTAATGACCACCTGCAGGGATAAGATACGCCCCGAGCTAATTCCCTATTACGAGATCATCCGCGATGTGGAACCCGGAAAGGATGTCGCAATTGTACAAGTTGATCGCGGGTGGGCGGTTCACCATGTGTGGCACAATAACCACCGGACCTACTATATTCGTGTGGGAACACTGAGCCGCGAAGCCAGTGCTGAGGAACTTGAAAGGTTGTTTCAACAGCGCGGCACCTTTCGTTTGGAAGTGCGCGGTGTGTCTGGATCTTCCGCCGAGGATTTTGACTATCGCCGTTTGCACGACTATTTCCAGCGCGTCCGTTCCCAAGATACGCCCGAAGCGGATGACGCTGATGCATGGCAAAACCTGCTCCTCAATACGGAGTTTCTGATTGAAGAGGACGACCGAAAACCGGCCACTGTGGCGGGTTTGCTGCTTTTTTGCGCCAACCCGAAGCGATTCCTGCCGCAAGCCGGTATTGACGCGGTCGCCTACCCCGGCAAAGAAAAAGATTATGCCGCCAAGGAACGTTTGTCCATACGCGGCCCGATGACGGCGCTAACAGGAAAAGACGGGATTGTTGAAAATGGGCTCGTCGAACAGGCAGTGGAATTTGTAAAACGCAACACGCAAGTCGCCGCTGCGCTTGCAGATGGATCAAGGCGCGAGCAGACATGGACATTTCCGGAAGAGGCGGTTCGGGAAACCATCGTCAATGCCCTGGTACATCGAGATTACCTATTGTCCGGTACGACAGTGGAACTGTCCATCTATGAGGACCGATTGGAGGTGATTTCTCCGGGACGCCTTCCCAATGGCATCACCCCCCAGCGGATGGTCACCGGATGCCGTTCAGCCCGCAACCAACTGCTCAAGGATGTCATGAGAGACTATGGCTACCTCGAGCACATGGGCATGGGAGTGCCTCGAAAAATCGTTAAAGGGATGCAAGAACACAATGGAACCACGCCGGAATTGATTGAGGACGAAGAGCTTTTCACGGTTAGGCTCTGGAGTAAATGAACGTACTGTATATAACGGAAACGCCTGAACTTTCTGCACTAATTGGATGACACTAAAGCCATGAGCGAATATCAATACTACGAATTTCTGTCCATTGACCGGCCTTTGAAGGAAGATGAAATGGCCGAGCTGCGGGCGCTCTCGACGCGGGCCACGATCACGCCGGTCAGTTTCACCAACGAATATAACTGGGGCGACTTCAAGGGCAACCCCGACAAGCTGATGCAGCGCTATTTCGATGCCCATGTCTATGTGGCCAACTGGATGACGGCCATTTTCATGGTGCGGCTGCCCATCGAGGCATTGACCCGGGAGACCGCCAAAGCTGCGGCCGCACTTAACCTGTTGGATATCAAGCCCACCAAGACCCATTGGATTATTACCTGGAGTTTGGAGGAGTCGGAAAACTACGACCGCTTCGGCATGGAGGACGGTCGCGGCTGGATGGCGCGTCTGGCCCCGGTGCGGGATGAACTGCTGCGCGGGGACCTGCGCAGTCTTTACATCGGATGGCTGGCAGCGGTGGCCGGTGAGATGATGGATGACGATGAGGTGGAGCCGCTGTCCGTGAGCGGATTGGGAGACCTGACAGCAGCTCAGCAGGCGCTGGCTGAATTTCTGGAGGTGGCCCCGGACCTTCTGGCCGGTGCCGGCATGGGCAGCCCGGCTGCGCAGGAGACGGAAGTTTCACAACGGGAAATCAAGCGAAGGGAGAAACGCAAGGCGTATTTGAAGAATCTGTCCAGTGATTTTGCCAAGGCCTGGGCGTCGGTTCGTGAACCCGTCGAGCGCGGATCGGGACGGGGGTATGACGAGGCCTGCCGCATACTCGTCGACATCGCCGAAGCTTATGACCTGTTTGCGACCAAAAAGCAATTCCAAAAGGAACTGAAGAAATTCATGCACGGCCACCTGCGGCGCAAGGCGCTGATTCAAAGGCTGGTGAAAGCCGGTATCTGGAAGGATCAATAAAAGATGAGTACGCGAAGCCCCAAAGAGGGTCAGGAACTCGAAGCCTTGGACAGACTTATTGAAGAAATCACCGTCGATGCATACGGCGATGATGCACAGCTATGGGCCTTTCGGCAGGCCTTCGAGGATGACGTTGCCCTGCCGGCCGACGGTTTCGTCATTGGGGAGCCGGTTTCGGTGATCGCGGTGAACTACAACGGCAATGAACGGCGCGGTCTGACGGCCAAGTGCCGCCGTGAGGACGGGTCGGAATATGTAATTGCGGTCTCCGAGGTCGTGTTGCCGCAGGCATCGACAGGGGCGCGTTACATCGCCGCCTACCGCAGGTGGCTCAACCTCGATCCTTACCCTGCCGAAGCCAAGAAACCTTCCCGAGGCGGACGGCAGCACAAGGTAGCAGACGATGACATCGACCTGAGTAAACCCGTTGAATTGGTCGCCCTATCTGTCAAGGAGCGGGCCGCCCGGTGCCGTTTGCTGGGAAGCGACCGTATCATTACTCTGCGCGCAAGCCGTCTCTGGGAGGTGGTGCCCGGCGCCATCGTCACAGTGACGCCACGAAAGCAGTGGCGTTACGGCGGCCATCCGTATCTTTCCGGCGATATTCAATCGACCCGGATCGACGTGAAGGCCATCGATCTGATGCCACTGGGGCTTGCAGAGATGGGCATATGGGACCCCAAGGAAGAGTACTGGGGAGAAGAAGGCGAACCCATCGAGGATTGGGCCAAACCGATCATCGCTCACGGCCCCCGCCCCATGTTCGAAATGGAGCAGGTGCTGCCCGGCGAGGACCCTGATGATCCTTTCAATGACCCTATCACCCGGTCCAACGACCTCAAAGATGCCGGCGAGCGGGCAGAGGCGGAAAAGATTTTGATGCAGCTGTGCCAGGCGGACCTGCGCTGCCTCGATGCCCATTCGCATCTGGGCAATTTCGTCTTTGACCACCATCCCCAAGATGCTGTCCGACATTACGAAGTCGGCCTGCGCATCGGCGAGCGGTCTTTGGGTGACGACTTTACCGGCGTCTTAGCCTGGAGCCTGATCGACAACCGTCCGTTTCTGCGCTGTATGCACGGCTATGGATTGTGTCTCTGGCGTCTTGGGCGCTTTGACGAGGCGGATAGCAACTTTCAAAAGATGCTCTGGTTGAACCCGTCGGACAACCAGGGCGTGCGGTTCCTCATCGATGAGGTGAAAGGAAAAACCGCCTGGGAGGATCGTGAAAACGAATGACAATTATAAAAGGACCATGAGCCCCGGAAAGCGAAAACAGATCGACCCGTTCGAGAAAAGCATCGAAGCGGCACTGTCTCCCGGCCGTTTCATTTCCTATAATGCCGCCTGGTCGTTCATGGAGGATGTTCAGGGTGTTGCCGATGACATCGGTAAAATCAACAGGAAAGAACCGGCACGGGCAGCGCGTCTGTACGAGATTTTCATCGCAGCTTGCCATGAAAAAGCCGATGAGATCGACGACTCGAGCGGTAATTTCGGCATGCTGGTTGAGGACCTGTTTCAAGGTTGGATCGAAGCGCGTCAGGGTGCAAATTTTGATCCGGACGAGACCGCAATATCGTTGATATCCTGGATGGAAGACGACCCCTATGGATTCTGTCACGACCTTGAGCGTGGGGTTGTGAAAGTGCTTGACAAGAAGGGGATGGCGGCATTCATCCAGCAGATTCGCGCCAAGTTCGAATCCGCTCCGAACCAGGATGACAAGTTGGAAGATCTCAGCCACTACCGGACCGAGCCGCTGGCGAGGAAGCTGGAGCGCTCTCACCCTGATGTATCCGCCAGAGTGTACTGTGCGCTCTGTATGCGAATCGTCAATGCCGGCAAGAGTAAATATTACGATGCAGCGATTGAACATATCGAGCACGCCAAAAAATGCTACTTAAAAGCCGGCCTTGATGCCGCCTGGCAGGTGGTGGTTGCCGATGTGCGCAAAAGGCACTTTCGCAAGAAGGGATTTATGGCCGGGTTCGAGGATATCGTCACCGGCGCACCCAAACAGGTTGAGCCGTCTTTTCTGGAACGTGCAAAAGCACGTAAGCCAAAAAAACCGAAGATGAGATGAATCAGTTTTTAATGCGCAGGTTCGGGAAAGAAATTCATCATGGGGTCGACAACCAAAACGGACAAAATTGAATGGTCGGGCATTATAGAGGGTACGCAACATTTACATATTTTCACGGTATCATGATCCTTATTCTCATGGATAATGCCCCCGAAAATCCCGCATCAACACTCCCGGCGCACTGCATCATATTATTGTGCGCGGGATCGCTCGCCGCAAAATCTTTTTTGACGACACGGATTTGCAGCGGTTATTAGATCACCTGGGGGCAATGCGGTATGACCATGGTAACTCTGTCCAAGAAGTTGGGCATATCCTCAACGGTTGTGGGCCAATCGGTTGAAAGGGGAGAAAAGATCGCATTGGAAAA
>JASJED010000260.1 GCA_030065585.1 Desulfobacterales bacterium
AGCCGCCCCCGGACGGGAGGACCCCAAGGACTGGTACAGAGTAACTTTAACAAACTGCCGGGATGCGGTGGTTCTGCCCGACGATCAGCGCTTAGAGACCCGGCAACAGTTCCGGCCGCCGGATTTGGCCCGGTAAAGGGCTTTGTCCGCTTTATCGATCAGGGCTTCGCGATCGAGCGACTCTTCCGGCTGCATGGAGGCGATCCCGAAACTCATCGTGATGTTGAAGGACTGGCCATCGAAATAGATGGTTTGATCACCGATGGTCTGACGCACACGTTCGATGACGCTCAACGCTTCATCGGGGGGGATGTTGTAGAGCACGATGGCGAATTCCTCGCCGCCGTAGCGGGCGATATGATCGGTCTCCCGCAGGTTGGCTCGCAGGCAGTCGGCCACGGTCTTGATGGCCTGGTCGCCGGCCAGATGCCCGTAGGTGTCATTGACGGACTTGAAATGGTCGATGTCGGCCATGACCAGGGTGAGGGGCGACTGACTGCGCCGTGACCGGGCGATTTCCCGATTCAGGGTTTCCTGGAAATACTGGTAGTTCATCAACTGGGTCATGCCGTCGTGGGTGGCCTGGCGCCGCAACGTGTCGATCTGGCGCTGCTGGGCCACGAGTTGGTCGACGAAGTCGGTGGAGACGTTGATCAATTCCGCTCGGGCCCTTTCGATCGTTTCGAGGTAGCTGGCATCGTCCTCGAAGTCGATTTCGAAATAGGGGAAAAAGCGTTGGGTTTCCTCCGAAATCGACACTGCCAGGCGATCGACGTTCAGCGCTTCGGCAAAGCCGTACGCATTGGTGAAGTGGTCGATCATCGCTAGATGGGTGGGCGTGTTATCGGACTGAAACATCTCGGCGTAGAGGGTGGCCAGATTGAGAATGTGCGTCAGGGTCTGGACGTCCTTGTCGGCTTTATCGAGTTTTTCGGGGCAGTGGTGGCATCCAATCGGCTGCCAGAACTTGGACGGCAACCCCCAACTGCGCACCAGATGGCGCCCGAGATCCATGTGATCGAATCCCAGCACCTGGTTTTCGACTTGGAAATTGCAGCATTGACCGGCTTGGGCTTCCTGGACCACGAGATTGTACTGATCGGGCAAGCAGCGGGCCAGCGCCAGATTGCCCATGTCGTGCAGCAGCCCCAGGAAAAAGGCGTCTTCCGGGGTTTCCGCGGAAACATCCTCGGCAATCATGCGGGCGGCAATCGCCGTGGTCAGGGAATACTTCCAGAAGCGCAGGTAGTCGAAATCACCTTGCCCATTGCTCGAAAAATTCTTAACCAGCGCGAAACTCAACGCCATGTTCTTGACCACATTCATGCCCAGCATGCTGACGGCGTGGGAGACCGATGTGACTTTGCGCGTCAGGCCGAAAAAGGGTGAGTTGATCAATTTCAGGACTTCACCGCTCAGCGGCGGATCGGTGGATAGAACCTCGGCGATTTCCTGAAGATCCGGCCTTTCCTTTTGAACGGCTTCCAGAATTTTGATGGCAATTCCCGGAAGAGTCGGCAGCTTGTTGCTCTTGCGCAGAACGCTCTCGAATGTGACGCCGGTTTCCATATGCCCTTCATCCTTTACTTATTGACGTTTCTGCCAGGCACCCGTTTGTCGGTTATGGCGGCTGTTGATGCTTTTGTCTCGAGTGCTGGCGATATTTCCGCGTTCCTTTCGGCTGCAGATGATGGCGATGCGCCCGGCCGCAGCAGGAACCATCCCAACACAGGGTCCTGTTATCCCTTATGGGGAATTTCGAATAAAACTTTAGCGCTCAATCGTGATTTAGTTGGCTCGCGTGTTGGAAAGAAAACCGGGGCGGCCGAGGCCACCCCGGTGGGACGAAGGAAGGTTATGAAGATTCGTGCGGACATCCGACTGCGTCTGTTGGTCAGCCAAGATGCCCGACGATGCCCTTAAACATCTTATCGACACGAAATCAGATGGCTTTAGTCTATTTTCGGCTTTTCCACCGGACGGTCTTGAAAATGGCGCATGCTGCGTCGGCTGCGAATCAGTTCAGCAAACATGGTGGCGGCTCCTTTTCCGGTCCCGGGGCATCCTGACGGCGGTGCCCGTCTGCGTGTGCGCGCAGACGAATGACGTTAGATCGGCCATCACGCCCCGCAGCAGCGCTTGTATTTTTTGCCGCTGCCGCAGGGGCAGGGCGCGTTGCGGCCGACCTTGGGCTCCTGCCGTTTCACCGTTTGGGGTTTGGGCGCCTGGCCGTCCACAAAGGTCCATTGGCCCTCCTGGCGGCGAAACTGGGCAATTTCGTGATGCCTGTTGGGCTTGCCCTTCTCGATATAGCGCGCCACGAATTCCACCACGCCTTCTTCCTCCTGCGGACCGCCTCCCTCGGTGTGGAGGATGGTCAATCCCTGCCATTCGCTGTTGCGAGACCATTTACGGATGCCTTCGACCGTGTAGTTGCTGCGCTGGGAAGCGTGGGTGGTATCGATGATGAAATCCACCGCGGTTTTGACGTAGGCGCTGTAGCGCGCCCGCATCAAGGCCTCGGCGGTTTCGGCTTGCTGCCGACCTTCGATCAGCGGCTGGCAGCAATCGCCGTAATCACGTTCGTTGCCGCAGGGGCAAGGATCCATTCCGACCTCCATTCTAATATTTGAATTCACCATCTGGCTCGGGGTACACGATCCGACCAGCCTTCAAACGTTCATGCTTGGGGAATCGGGCGGCATCATCCCGAATGAAGGGTTTCCGCCCGGGTTTCACGGGCAGCCTCGTCGGGATCGATGCGCCAGGTCACTAGGGGGGAGAGAACGTACAAGATCATGAAGACCAGACAGATCACGCCGAAATAGGGCGTGACCACGCTCAACATGACCAGCAGCGCCAGGCGGGTCATCCAGGGATTGCGGCTCATGTAGCGACCCATGTGCAAGTAGCGGATGAAATAGAAGTTCATCAGCAGTGCGGTGCAGAGCATCAGGCCGAAGGCGAAGTAGCCCCAGAATAAAACCCAGCGGGTGTCTTGGGAGGCGACCTGGGCGAGCATGATCAGCGGGGTGACCACCAGGAGGGCGGCGGCCGGCGTGGGCAGTCCCTTGAAAAAACCGGGTATCGGCTTCTTATCCACGGTGAAATAGATCAGACGGGCAAATCCCATCAGGACATAGACCACGCTCACCAGCCCGATGGGCAGTGTGGCCGGTCTTCCGCTGGCGTAATCGGTCATGACCACGTAGAAGATCCATCCGGGAACGATACAGAAACTCACAGCGTCGGCAAAATCGTCCATCAGGTTTCCCAGATTGATCTTGCGCTTGCCCTCCTCTTCGGGCAGCGGTTCGGTAAGCCCGAGGCGCCGGGCGACCATGCCGTCCAGTTTGTCGAAGGTGGCGGCGCCAGCCAGCATCAGGTAGGATTCGCGCACGCGCCCCTGGTAAGCGAAAAACACGGCGATCAGTCCCATCATGGCGTTCATGACCGTAAGCGCGTTGGGGAAAAAAGCCAGAATGCGCCGCCGCAGACCTTCGTTGCCCATGCACAATTCATCCAGGCAGGCCCGGCCGTATTTGCGGCAGTAGCCGGCAATCGAGCCGAAATTGATGACCAGGAAAAGAATTTCGATAAAAAACAGGCCGCGCAGCGGAAAGTTGGCCAACCACGAAATTTTAAAATAGACCCACGAGGGCGGCCCTTCGGGAACGTGAAAGGCGTAGGCGTAGAGCAGGGCGCTGACCGGAGCGGCCACAATCGTGCGCATGCGGTTGTATTCGGTCATTGCCGGCTCGACCCCCTGCCGGATGGCAAAGCCCCGCATGAAGGCCGCGAAATTATCCCGTATCAATACCGTGACGCAGAGCAGCAGCACGAAGACGGCATGCAGGAGTTCCCCGCGGGTGGGATCGGGGGTGATCACGATCAGGCGCCACATCATGCCCACGGCTATCACCGGAAAGATGATCGAATAGACCAGCTTGTCCATGAGACGGTCGGCCAGCGGCGCCAGCGGCGCATTGGGCACGAAGCGGGCGGCGAACCAGCCGTCCACCAGGTCGAAGGTCATGGAGAGCAGCAGCAGGCAAACCCCGATGGTATAGATGACCGGGTTTAGTTTCCACATGACCGCGATGGCGCAGATCATGCCGCCGAAAACCAGGAACGGCCGGCTGAAAACCAAAATGGTGGCGATCTTGGCCGAAAAATGATGTTTTTTTGGCAATGGGTCGCCTGGCGCTGGGTTTGACATTGCACTCCTGCAGACCAACTGTGACATCCTTATCGGTAGTTGCCTAAAATATTAAAAAAAACAGGCATCTGTCAAGCTGGACCTGGGGAATCGAAATGCCGTTGTGCCTGAAATCATTATCAAAGCGGATATTTTTCGATTGATGAAGCCCCCGCTGACGTCATCTCGGCCGGCGATAGGGGGCCAGGACCGGCCGACACAGTCGTTCGGCCAGAAAGGCTTCGAAGCGTGCCGTATCGACATGGGTGGCCACTTGCACCGGCGTGCCGGGAGGATGCGGCACGAGCCAGGGGTCTTCCCCGCTCAAGAAGATTTTGTCGTCCAAATAAAAGGTTTCCCAACGGCAGAGGGTGGGATCGATGACGCTGGCAACGGTCAGGGGATCGTGCATGTGGGCCCCGGGCAATTGGCGCTCGGCGATCGACCAGTCCACCCAGGGGCGGGCATAGGTGTGGAGAAACTGCTGGAAGGGCGCGGGGATTTGCTGCAGTCGCTCCAGGTGGTTCGGGCGCTGAAATACCCGGCTGGTCACGTTGGCCGGAACGAAGGTTAACGCAACCCCGGAACGGAAAACCACCGCGGAGGCCTCGGGATCGAAGGCGGTATTGAAGCGCAGCGTGGTCTGCCAGATGTCGTCCGGTATGTCGGGTGTCGACCAGACAAAGGGCTCTCCCGTGGAGGGCTGGAAAGCACCGCCCATATGCACCACCTGCCGGATGATACCGGCCAGTCCGGGCTCGACGAGCAGGGCCAAGGCCAGATTCGTGAAAGCGCCCAGCGCAATGTAAATGATCTCTCCCGGAAACCGCGTAAGCGTCCGAAGGATGAATTCATGCGCCGGTTCCGCCAAAGGTCTCCGATCGGGTCCCGGCAAGACGGGCAGATGCGCCCAGTAATGCGCCTGAGGTCCGGCGGCCTTTTGTTCGAGGTAGCCAAAGTGGGGCTCGCGGTTGCGGATAAACGGCGCGGATCGCCCCTGGGCCACCGGGACCTGGTAGGCGTCGGCAGCCTCCAGCAGGTGAAGCGTGTTGCGGGTGGACTGGGGCGTGCGGCAGTTGCCGGCACAGGTGGTGATGCCCACCAGTTCAAGTTCCGGCGACACCAAGGCCAAGGCCAGCGCCAGGGCATCGTCAGTATCCTGGGCCGGCATGGTCATGGCATTGTCGATGTCGAGGATGATTTTCGGGACCATGCGGCAGCGTCCATGACGGGTTGGGGATGTCTGGTCGTCGGGCTTTTGTGGCCTGCTCCAGGCAGCGAGGGCCATTCACTGGCAGTTGTCGCTTTTTCTGATTGTGCCTCACTGCGGATGATGGGATAATCGCCGACCGGTACTCCTATCATGTTTGTGTAAAACATCGTGGGGCGGCCGTCAATCCGATCCTGTGACCGATGTTCGGTGCGGATCGAAAGGGATTGGATACCGAATCCCGGAGAGCGTATGATCCCCCTTCGGGCACCCATTGAATGTCATCCGGTAGAAAAAAAATCGCGCCATGCGTTTGAGGACCGAAGCAACATGCTGACCCTCGATAAAATCAAAGGGTTGAACCTGGAGCCCTCGTCGCGCTGCAATGCCCGCTGCCCTTTTTGCAGCCGTCAGCAGAAAGTTCGCCCTTATGGCGGTCACCAGATAAGCCTTGCGGAATTCAAACGCCTGCCGCCCGAAATGTTGCGGCAATTAAAGTGGATCAACTACGGGGGCAATTTCGGTGATTTATGCACCAATCACGATTTTGTCGAAATCGTCGGCCATGTGCGTGCCCTCAACCCAGGCATCGTCATGGGGGGCGATACCAACGGCGGCTTTCAGGACGAGGCCTGGTGGTTTGAACTGGGGCGCGCCTACGGTGAGGGGGCCCTGGGCTTCTGTATCGACGGGCTGGCCGATACGCACGCCCGCCACCGGGTGGGGACCGAATATCACAGGGTGCTGCGCAACTTGTCGGCCTTTGTCGCCGGCGGCGGAACGGCCTACTGGAAATTTATCGTTTTTCAACATAATCAGCACCAGATCGAAGCGGCCTGCGATTTGGCCAACAAAATCGGATGCCGACGCTTTTACGCCATCGCCTCCCGCGACTACGACGATGCATTACGCCCGCCGGATGCCTTCGAGATCACGATCAAACGGGACCTTTTCCGGGAACATGCCGCGCCCGATGATCGGGCCCGGTGCAAGCCGCTCGCCAAGGGCGCGATCTACATCGCCGCCGACGGCACGGTGCATCCCTGCTGCCAGGCCCACACCATGTACATCACCGCCCACAATCACCGATTCGGCTTCATCGTCCCGCTGATCGAAAAATACCGGGAGGCGATCAATTTCAAGACACGCCCCCTGGCCGAAATCCTCGACGGACCCTATTTCAAGGCGGTTTTCAAACAGGCGCCGCAATGTGCGTACTGCCGGATCAAATGCGGTGGCGCGCTTAAGACGGTGCGCCGGGAAATGGTGCTGCACCAGCGCTGTTTCGATGGCGCGCCCTGAAAACCCGGCGCTCTGCTTCTGCTCGACCCTTCTAATGGCCATGTCCGATGCGGATAACCATCACCGGCTTCATCCCCAAACCCATCCTTCCCACCACCCGCATTCCTTCGCATTGCCGGACCGTCCCGTCCTATGATTCGCTTCAACATAAGCGATAACCACCATAAACTTGGCGTTACGTTGTTGGCAATGATGTCTACGACGTTGCTATCCTGCAGAAGAGTATAAAACTATTTAATGCAAGTGTGTATTTAAATGTAAATAAAAATGTCAAAAAGTGGTCAGTTTGTCTTGACAATGAACCGACCTCCCGTTAGGACCTATGTATAGGCACGAATTGATAGCGGTACGGGAATTATTAAAGAATATCAGCTAATCAGCCCAAGGGATCGATTCGAACTCGGGGGGCACCGGATGGACGACAAAGTACGGGTTTCCATATTGGCGCTGCTGGCCCCGGGCGTAAGCTACGCCGATATTCAACCCTTTATCCGTGAGCATTTAGGCGCGGACAGTGATCGTGAATACCGGCGAATTTACGGTAAGGCCGACGCGCCCGATGGCCGCCATCGACTCCAGATCAAGTATTCAAGAGTGATCGATGCCAAGCTTCTGGATGAAGCCGGTTTGTTGCGCATCGCCAACGCCTTTCGTGATGCGGGTTACGGGGATGTCGCCTGGAAGCTCACACCGATTACGCCCGAGGGCACCGATCCCGAAAAGACGACCTCATCCTTTCCGCTGGAATTATTCCAGAATTTACTGGAAGAAGACGAATCGCCGGATGACGATGCGCCACCGGAAATTCCCCCGGAGCCTTTCGGTTCCGATGCTTTTTGGAAATGGTTTGACAAGGAGGATGACTAAATCGACCATCGCCGCGCCCGCTGGAACTCCCCGAGAGTATGCCGTCAATCCCTTTATCACAAGGCCATATGCCTTTCGGACCGCATTCGATTTCCCCTTAGTCCTTTTTCGCAAACACGCCGTATCCCGTAGCAGCACGGGCTGTTTCATGGCCTTTCACGGGATGGAGCCGAAGCCCCATGCCGCACCTTCAACCACAGCGCTAACTATCACGCTGTTCGATAAGCACGCGTTCTATCAGAAGCTCCTGGGCTTGTTCGGCCAGACCGATGCCGACTTCGGTACGGAAATCAAAAGCGCGATCGGCGCCCGCCTCTTCCAACTCGGGAATTTCGTCCTCGTAATGGGCCGTCGTCACGATCAAGTCTTTATATCCATAGCTGCGGAGAAACTTGGCCGCCGCCAGGCTGGCGGCGTGCTTGGGCATGGCCAGCAAGACCATCTTGATCTTGTCTTCGCTCTCCTGCCCGTCGGGCGCCGTCCGCTCCCAGAAGTCACGGTCAGTGGGATCGCCCAGGATCACGTTGCGCCCGGCCGCGCGATGGACCTCGACGGTATCGTGGGCGAAATCGACCCCGATCACAACGTCGCCGTAGTGTTCCACCATTGTATCATAGGTGCTCGTACCGATGCGTCCCATTCCAAAAACGGCAATCTCGGCAGCGCCCGGATCGATCGGAGTGTCTTCGACGTGACGCTGCCGCGTCTCAAAACGCTTCAGGCGATCGGCGTTGCGGTTGTAGAC
>JASJED010000028.1 GCA_030065585.1 Desulfobacterales bacterium
CTGATCGACGGCGGGGTCATCGCCCAGTGGTCGTTTGCGCCGGTGACCCTGCAACCCGCCGATCTGATGCTGGCCACCACCGAATACCAGGGCCAAACCTACCAGATCGAACGGGAACCCACCCCGTCCGAACGGGAAGATCTTCTCTTCGGCTGGCTGGTGGAGTCGGGGATCACCTCCAACTCGGTGATCTACGTGAAAGACCGCTGCACCGTGGGGATCGGTACCGGCGAGCAGGACCGGGTCGGCGTTGCCGAGATCGCCCGTGACAAGGCCTACCGCAAATTGGCGGATCGCTACTGCTTCGAGGAACTGGGGATCGCTTTCAACGAACTCGAGGACGAAGCGAAGCAAAAGGCCATCGAAGCACGGGTGCAGGCCGAAAAGGGTGGCCTGCCCGGTGCGTCCATGGTGAGCGACGCCTTCTTTCCCTTCCGCGACGGCGTCGATGTGGGCATCCGCGAGGGCATCCGGGCCGTGGTCCAGCCCGGGGGTGCCATGAACGACTGGAATGTGATCGAGGCCTGCAACGCCGCGGGTGTGACCATGGTGTTCACCGGGCAGCGCAGTTTCAAACACTGATCGGAAAGCGCGGCCGCCTGTGATGAAAAGCGAACCGGACGCCACCGGCGGGGGCGGCCGAACTTTCGCGGGGCCGGGAGAACGGCGCGCAAAGGAGCGGCCGTGCGCCTGGCCTTTTGCCTGATCAAGTATTTCCCCCACGGCGGTTTGCAGCGCAGTTGCCTGCAGATTGCCGAGGAATGTCTGCGGCGCGGCCATGGGGTGCGTATCTTCACACTTGCTTGGGACGGTGCCGTGCCCGACGGACTCGAGGTCGAGGTGCTCAAGGTTAGCGGTTTGACCAATCACCGGCGGCGCGTTGCCCTGGGCGCCGCTCTGACCCGTCATGTCACCCGGCAAGCTTACGACGGCGTCGTTGGTTTCAGCAAAATGCCGGGGCTGGATATCTATTACGGCGGTGATTCGTGTTTTGCGGAAGTCGCGCGCCGACGCCACCCGCTCTACCGTCTGACCGGCCGCTGCCGCACCTATCTGGCATTGGAGGCGGCGGTCTTCCAACCCCACGCCCGAACCCATGTGCTTCTCTTATCAGCGCAGGAGGCCGGCTATTACCGGAAGCATTACCGAACACAGCCCGAGCGTTTACATCTTCTGCCGCCCGGCATTGCGCGGGACCGGATGGCGACGCCCGAATCGGCCGCCACCGGCACCCAACTGCGCGCGGAACTGAAGATTCCCTTGCACCACCGCGTTCTATTGATGGTCGGATCGGGCTTTCGCGCCAAGGGCGTCGACCGCACCTTGCGGGCGGTGGCCGCACTGCCGTCCCGTCTTCGCGACCAGACCACCCTGATCATCATCGGCCACGACAATTTCAGACCGTTCCAGCGCCTGGCCCGGCGTTTGGGCGTTACCCGTCAGTTGATGTTTTTCCACGGCCGCACCGATATACCCCGCTTTCTGTTCGCTGCCGATCTGCTGGTCCACCCGGCTTACCGCGAGACGGCCGGCGCGATCCTGGTGGAGGCTCTGGCCGCGGGGCTGCCGGTGCTGGCCAGCGACGTTTGCGGTTTCAGCGAGCATGTGACGCGCTCCGACGGCGGCCGGCTCGTGCCCTCGCCTTTCCAACAGACGACCTTCAACCGCCTGGTCGTGGACATGCTGACGTCACCCCGGCGCCGGGAATGGGGCTTAAACGGTATCCGCTATGTTCAGCAAACCGACGTCTTCAGCCGGGCGCAGCGGGCGGTCGATCTGATCGAAACGGTGCTGCCATGATCTTGAAGCTGCCGGAGGCCTGGCGACAAGGGTGGGGCGGCCAGGATCCCTTCGAGGCCATCATGGGGCTAAAGGGTGAAGTCTTCAAATCGCGCCAGGGGCGCACCACCCTGCGTTTCACCCGACAGGGGCGCCATTACTTCGCCAAGCTGCACCGCGGCGTGGGCTGGGGGCTGCTGTTGCGCTATCTGGGGCAGCTGCGCTGGCCGGTAACGGATGCCGGCAACGAATGGCGCGCCATCGGCGATCTCGAAACCGCCGGGGTGCCCACGATGAAAAGGGTGGCCTACGGGCGCCGGGGCTGGAGCCCGGCGCGGCGCCGGTCGTTTCTGATCACCGAGGCCCTGGAGGACACCATCAATCTGGAAGACTATTGCAAGTCTTGGGGCCGCCAGCCGCCGCCACCGGCGCGCAAACGCGCCCTGATCGCGGCCGTGGCACGTATTGCCCGCCGCCTTCACGGCAACGGCTTCAACCATCGCGATTTCTATCTTTGCCATCTGCTGCTGCGACAAAACGCCGGGGGCCGCCCGCCGAATGGTAAAGCGCCCCAACTTTACCTGATCGATCTGCACCGCGTCCGGCGCCGTCGGCGGCTGCCGCGACGCTGGCGTATCAAAGACATCGCCGGGATCTATTTTTCAAGCTTTCGGGCGGGGCTCACGCGCACCGATCGTTGTCGTTTCATTCAGCTTTATACCGGCAAGCCCCTGCGTGAAGCCCTGCAGGACGACCCCGCGTTCTGGCGGCGGGTCGCCCATAAGCGGGATAAGGATTGGCGCACCTTTGCCCGTCATCATCCCGACCTGGTCTGACGATCCTTGTGGCCATCCAGGTGCCGAACTGCTATAAGCGAGAAATTCGCAAGTCGCAAACGATCACTAAAGGAGCAACGATGCGAAAGGTAATCTGTGTATTGGTAGCTGTTGGACTGCTGTTGACCTTGGGCTGTGCCGAACAGAAACCCGAAGAGGCGGCCCGCAAGATCGTCGACACGCAGGTGAAGATTCACCACGAAGGTTTTGAGCTGGACACGTCCAAAGTGGTCTACAAGGTCGTAGCGCAGGACGACAACAAGGCCAAGGTGGAAGTTACCGGCGACATCGCCGTCCAGGCGGTCATACCGCTGGTGATGCAGGACGGCGAATGGGTGCTCGATATGCCGACCGGTCAGGCGCCGGCGAAGAAAGCGCACCAAGCTTCCCCGCACTGATCGATCCCGCCTTACGCATGAAGGTCGGACGCCGCCGAATTTCCTGGCCGGCATGCCATGAGCAACTGCCGATACGAACCTTCCGTTGGCCGAAGCGGGGTTTGACCGCAGCGTTGCGCCCTTTGCTTACCGTCACCAATTCCTATTCACACTCAAGGTAAAAGGCAATCCAATTCGTCGGATTTTGCCTTGTCTGGCCTGCGCGCATGACGTTTCTCTACAGCCTGCTATCGACCGGAGGCCTTCATCACAACCTGAAACGCCGCCACGGCCCGGGCGATGTCATTGCCGGAAATACCATAATGGGTCACGGCCCGGATCTGGGCGGGGCCGGTGGCCAGCACCCTGACGCCCTCGAGGTTCAGCCGGTCAACGATTTCCACAGCCGGCGGAGCGGCGGCCGCGAAGTTGATATAGACGATATTGGTTTGAACGCCGTCGGGGTCGAGCTGAATACCGGGCAGGTCACTTAACCCCTGTGCCAGGTGGCGGGCATTGGCATGATCTTCGGCCAGGCGCGCGGTCATCGTCTCCAGGGCCACGATCCCGGCGGCCGCCAGGACACCGGCCTGGCGCATCCCGCCGCCCAGCACCTTGCGCTGCCGGCGGGCCCGGGTGATGAAATCGCGGTCCCCACAGACCAGGGAACCCACCGGGGCGGACAGCCCCTTGCTCAGGCAAAACGACAGGGAGTCGGCGGTTGCCGCCAGACGTTCGACCGGCACGCCGAGGGCCTCGGCGGCATTGAAGATCCGGGCACCGTCCACGTGGATCTTGAGGCCGTAATCGGCCGCCAGGGCCGCGGCCTGCTCAAGGTAGGCTGGCGGAAGTGGGCTGCCGCTGCAGCGGTTGTGGGTGTTTTCGAGCGCGATCAGGCGGGTGCGCGGAAAGTGGGCGTCGTCCGGCCGAATGGCGTGGCGCACAGCCTCCAGATCGAGGGTGCCGTTCGGCTGGTTGGGCACCGTGCGCGGGTGGATGCCGCCCACTTGGGCGCTGCCGCCCTGCTCGTAGTAGAAGATATGGGCCTGGTCGCCTAAAATGATTTCGTCGCCCCGCCCGCAGTGGGTCAACAGACTCACCAGATTGGCCATGGTGCCGCTGGGGAGAAAGAGGGCGGCTTGCTTGCCGGTTAGTTCCGCGGCCAGATCCTCCAGCCGGCCCACCGTCGGGTCTTCGCCAAAGACGTCGTCGCCGAGTACCGCGGCGGCCATGGCGCGCCGCATCGCGTCGGTGGGCTGCGTGACGGTATCGGAGCGCAGATCGATTGAGGCCATGGGACGATTCCTTTTTTAAGGTTCTTGATGCTTGGGACGGCACCGTTGCCGGGGCCAACGTGATGCGGCCGGGCGATGCATGCCGTTTCCCCGGTACAGGTGTGCCCGATAGGAGTTATCCGATTCACACCCCGGGATCAAGGGACCTGATAGGGTTAGCAATCAGCCACGGCTGCGGGTGACCGCGAGATAAATCTTGCAAATTTATCCGGGTTCCCCCAAGATAGCGCCGTTTGGCGCAACTACAGCAAATCGCTAAAATCATGGAGAAAAGAATGCCGGCCTCTTTTGAAGTCCAGCCGATCGGCGCCATCCGCCGCGAGGAGGAAACGGTCTGGATCGAGGTGCACCCGAACTACTTGCCGGCCATGGCGGGCTTGGAAGACTTCTCGCACATCCATGTTTTCTTCTGGTTTCACGCCAACGACAACCCCGAGGGGCGCGCGGTACTCAAGGTCCACCCCTGCCGCGATCCGCAAAATCCGCTGACCGGGGTCTTCGCCACCCATTCACCCCTGCGCCCGAACCTGATCGGCATGTCTTTGTGCCGGATCCTTTCAATTCAGGACCACCGCATCTATCTAGACCGCATCGACGCCTTCGACGATACACCGGTGCTCGACATTAAATGCTTCATCCCCACACGCCGCAACCTGGCCGATCTGCGCTTGCCGGACTGGGTCTGAACCGGGAGCGGGCATGGCAGCGTTAACCGGCCAACTGGACAAGGTTACCTATTACAACGAGGAATCCGGCTTCACGGTGGCGCGCCTGATCAGAGAAGATCGCGAGGTTTCCGTGACCGTGGTCGGGCCCCTCATGAACCCGCGTCCGGGTGATGTGTTGCACCTTGAGGGGGACTGGCAGCAGCACCCCACCTTTGGGCGCCAGTTCCGTGTGGTGTCCTTTAAAATCGGTTACCCCACGACGGAAAAGAGTATTCGCAACTACCTGGGATCGGGACATATCAAGGGCATCGGCCCGGAAATGGCCGCACGGATCGTCGCGCGCTTCGGCCGCCAGACCCTGGCCGTCATCGAGGACGACATTCAGCGGTTGAGGGATGTCAAAGGCATTGGCGCCAAACGCCTGGCCCAGATTGAGGCGGCCTGGACGGAGCACCGGGATTTACGCGAGATCATGCTTTTCCTTCAGGCGCACGAATTGCCCACCGGTCATGCCGCTAAGATATTAAGCCACTACGGACAAGACGCCGTGGCAGTGCTGCGCAGCAATCCCTACCGCTTGGCCGACGACATCCAGGGGATTGGCTTCAAGACCGCCGATCGCATGGCCCGCCAACTCGATTTCGATCCCGCCGCGCCGGCGCGGGTGGAAGCCGGGCTGCTGCATCTTCTGAAGGAAAGTGCCGATGAGGGGCATGTCTACCGCCCTCGATCCGAACTTGAGCAGCACCTTACCGAACTGCTGGGCGTCGATGCCAACCTGATGACGGCGGCCGTCGATCGACTGGTGGCCCGCCGGCGCCTGGTCGTGGACCGTAAGTCGGCCGCGTCCCCGGCGCGTGTCTATCTGGCGGCGCTGCACCACTGCGAGGTATCGGTGGCCGGTGATCTGCTGCGGCTGCGTCATGCCCCGAGCGGGCAACGCCCCATGGATCCCGCCCGGGCCCTGGCCTGGGTCGAGCCGCACCTGGGCCTCCGTCTGGCCGCCCTCCAGCGTCGTGCGGTCGAACAGTCCTGGCACACCAGCGTCATGGTGATCACCGGTGGGCCCGGTACCGGTAAAACCACGATCATCAGGGCCATTTTGGCCATCCATGACCGCGGGGCGGTCCGGATCCATCTGGCCGCTCCCACCGGACGGGCGGCCAAACGCATGGCCGAAGCCACGGGACACCGGGCCACCACGATCCATCGTCTACTTGAATACAGTTTTCAGAAGGGTGGTTTCCAGCGCAACCCGGATCGACCACTATCAACCGACGTGCTCATCGTGGACGAGGCCTCGATGATCGATATTCGGCTCATGTACCACCTGCTGCGGGCGATTCCTGACGGGGCCCGGCTGATCCTGGTGGGCGATATCGATCAGTTGCCTTCCGTGGGGCCCGGCAACGTCCTGCGGGATGTTATTGCCTCGAAGTGTTTTCCGGTGGTGACCCTGACGGAGATCTATCGCCAGGCGCGCACCAGCGAGATCATCGTCAATGCCCACCGCATCAACGCCGGCAAGATGCCGCCCCGGGAAAACGGCCGGAAGGATAGCGATTTTTTCTTTATCGAGCGCGAGGCGCCCGAACAGGCCCTGGAGACGATTCTACACCTGGTCACCGAGCGCATCCCAGCACGATTCGGTCTGGATCCGGTGCGTGATATTCAAGTGCTCAGCCCGATGCATCGCGGGGTGGTGGGGGCCTCCAATTTGAATCGGGCTCTCCAGACGGCGCTCAATCCTTCCGAGCGGCAGTTAACGCGGGGGAGGGATCGTCTGGGCCTGAACGACAAGGTGATGCAGGTGCGCAACAACTACGACAAGGATGTCTATAACGGTGACATCGGTCGGATAACCCGTATCGAGACGTCGCCGCCGGCGTTGGCCGTCGATTTTGACGGGCGGGAGGTCGCCTACGCCGCCGAGGAACTGGATGAAATCGTGCTGGCCTATGCCGTGTCGATCCACAAGTCACAAGGATCGGAATTCGCCGCCGTGGTTGTGCCGCTGCTGACGCAGCATTATATTCTGCTCCAGCGCAATTTGCTCTACACCGCCGTGACCCGTGGACGACGGCTGGTGGTTTTGGTGGGTACCCGCAAGGCCTTGGCGCTGGCCGTCAAAAACGAGACCCCGCGTCTGCGCTGCACCGCCCTGCAGGAGCGGCTGCGCAACCCGGCAGGGGCCGGAAGATTTTAAATCAAGAATCGAATGTGTCATCTATGGGCGAGACAATCGGGCCGGCCTTGCGGAAGTCTTAAATAAGGTGGCCCCAAGTTCTTCAAATGCCAATTCAAATAGAGGAAAGACCAGGATGAAAACCGTAGAACTGGCTCACGGCTATGCCATCGAAGAGGGAGCGGCCCTTCAGGTTCGCGTCGAAGAAATCGATCAGGCGTTTGAAAGCGAATTCATCGGCGCTGAAGACGATGGCCATATTCTGATCAGTTTCGACGGTCCCATGGGGTTTGCGCCGGAGCGTTTGCAGACCGGTATGATCGTTTCGGTTTACTACCTTGCGGACGATATTTACCATATGTTCAATACGCGCTTCGAGAAGATCGTGGCGAAGCCGTTGGCCTCACTGTCGCTGCAAACACCCAAGGAAGTCCTCAACATCGAACGCCGTTCGCAACGGCGTCTTCACATTACCCTGCCGGCCCGGGTGGACGTGCGCAAAACCCTGGCGTTAAAGATTTCCGACATCAATTACAAGGGCTGCCGCGTCATTGCGGATACGGCCGCCGCCGTTCGCCTCGAGCCTTCCGACCGCGTCCTTCTGCGGATTCGCGCGCCCGAAGCGCCGCACGGCTATATCGTGGAGGGGCAGATCCGCAATGTGATCCAGAAAGGCGACAAGTTCGAGGCCGGCGTTCTCTTCGATACCCTGCCCGAGACGCTTAAAACCTTCATCGAATCCCTGCCGGCCCGGAATCAATAGGGCCGATCCTTAAAAGGCATCTTTCGGCTCAGGTCGTCGTTCTCGCGCCGACATACTCACGAAGACCTCGCCAAAAGTCGCATTTGTTCGGGGTGCGTCATTCGGGCGCAAGCCAGAATCCGCGCGCCTGGCATGATATGGCTGCCTGGTTTGCCATCCCGGACCTGATCCGGGGCCGGCGACAAAAACAATTCTTTTTACGAGACCGTCAACCTTCGATCCTCAGACAGCGGATGGGCGGGGCGCAATCGGCGGCCAGACGGTGCAGATGGCGTCGGAAAGCCGCCCGGCGCGGACGGCGAGTCAAATGAATCAGATGCGAGTCGCAGCGGCAATCCGAACTGCCAAAACCACGAACGGACGCGCTGGCACCGCGCAGCCGCATCAAACCCCGCGCCCATGAATGCTCGCAGGCCGGCGCCGTGCGACTCCACCAGATCTTGTCCACCACACCATGCGGTCGCAGGAAATCAATGTGCCAATGGGGCGAAGTCGACGGCCGCAGATGGTGGGTCAGTCGGGCGAACAGGCCCCCCGGGCCGAAGGCGCGGCCCACATAGGCATAATACCCGGCGGCGAAGACGATCCGCCCCAGGCGCCCGACATTCGCGCGTGCTTCCTTTTCGATGCGCAGATGAAGCACATAGACCCCCTTGCCGTAGAGGGCATCAAGTCGGGGATCGCCGGTGGCCGGCGTTGACTTGGCAACATATCCGTTTCTGGATTTTTCTAAAACGGAGACGGCACTTTGTATTGCGTTTGAATGCATTATATGTACATAGGTTGGGCATGGAATGTATGGATGATGGGGCACTGCTAAGTACCTCAAAGGGCGGTGTCAACTCTTCCATAGGTGGATTTAGGTGTCAGGTGTCAGGTGTCAGGTGTCAGTGTTCAGGTGTCAGAAAAGGGCTCGACTTAGGCTCAATGACCGCCTGATCCCTGACACCCGAAACCTGAACACGGACACCTCTGCAAGGGCCCTCGTCATTTATATACAAGGTTTCGGGTTTCAGGGGGGTAAAGGTTCCCCGTTCAGGGTTCCCGGTTCCGGGTTGATCGGATACGATCGATTTTAACCCAGAACCTCTGAACCTAGAACCCAGAACCTTAAGACTGACACCTGAACACTGACACCTTGAAACCACCTGTTTTTCTGAAGCCTTGAAACCCGAACCTTGAGCCGCGCGAATGAACCTGACTCGTCCATCACCCCGGCAGGGGGGCGCTTCCGATCATCCCCGCCCTTGCCCTGAGCCCCCGGGTTTCGATGGCGAGCAAGAGGTGTCACAATGACCGAATCTCTTCGATTGCAAGCCGCCGAGCGGGCCTTTTTCTTGAATGTCTATCAGGCCGGTCTGGCGAGCCCTTTCAGCGACGATCGCATCGCGCTGGAGACCCAAATCGCCGGCGCGTCGGGCGCGCCCCTGCAGAAGCGCATCGAGCGGGCCATCCAGCGGGTCAAAGCGCAAATCGCCATTTTGGAGCGCGAGGGGCGTGTCGACTTCAACCGCTATGGCAGCGAAGACCGCGGACTGGTTCGGGCCGGGCTGCTCTTCGATTTTTTTTATGATTTCCGGGTAAGCTTTGATCAACATATTCGTGACCAGATCGCGGCCGGCGATACCCCCATCAAAGTGCCATTTGCGGATCAAGCGCTGAGCCTTCTTCAGCAAAGGGGATTCAGCCAGGAGGATGCCCTGCGTTATTTTGCCCTCTGCTACCAGCTGCGGCGGGCCTATTTTTTTCTGTATCGGACCCTGGTGGGTAGAAGTCCCTGCATGAAAAAATTACGGCAGGATCTTTGGCACAACGTCTTCACGCACAACATCGAACTCTACGACCGCTACCTGTGGAATCAGATGGAGGATTTTTCAACCCTTCTTCTGGGGGAAACCGGCACCGGCAAGGGCACAGCGGCCATGGCCATCGGCCGTTCGGGCTTTATCCCCTTCAATCCGCGCAACGGTGTTTTTGTCGAGAGTTTCACGCGCTCGTTTGTTTCGCTGAATCTGTCGCAGTTTCCCGATACCCTGGTGGAGTCCGAGCTTTTCGGGCATAAGAAGGGGGCGTTTACCGGGGCCGTCAAGGATCACCGCGGGGTCTTCGATCATTGCAGCCCGTTCGGCGCCATCCTGCTCGACGAAATCGGCGAGCTGTCGATTCCGATTCAGATCAAACTGCTCCAGGTGCTCCAGGATCGCAAATTCTCACCGGTGGGCAGCCACCAGGAAGGTCGTTTCGAGGGGCGCGTGATTGCCGCCACCAACCGCTCCCTGGGGGAAATTAACACCAAGAAGATCTTTCGCGACGATTTTTACTACCGCCTCTGCTCGGATATCATCACCGTGCCGCCGCTGCGGCAGCGCATCCGGGAGGACCCCGGGGAAATGGACGATCTGCTGGGATTCACGGTCACGCGCATGGTCGGCAAGGCCTCACCGGAACTGGTGGCCATGGTGCGTGAAGTGATCGACTCGCGTCTGGGGGCCGACTACCCCTGGCCGGGAAACGTGCGCGAGCTTGAACAGTGCGTGCGCCGGGTGATTTTGAAACGTGAATACAGTGGGCATCAGGGTGATGCCGCCGCGGAATCCGTGGCGGTGCGTTTGCGTGAAGGGATCGAGAACGGTTCGATGGATGCGCACGCTTTGATGACCGGCTATTGCTTTCATCTCTACGGCCGTTTTGGCACCTATGAAGCGGTCGCCCGCCGCACCGGACTCGATCGCCGTACGGTCAAGAAGTATATCGAGGAATGGCGTGCGCAAAACCCGGAGGTAACCCCGTCAAACCGCTGAGCGGTCACGTCCGGTCTGCGAAAACCCGCGATTGCTCCGGATTGTCGATATCGGCATGGTTTGTCTGAAGATAATGCCCGAGGCGCGTCGAGTAATTGATGGGGGCATGATCGGCCAGAAAACGGGGGGGATCGTACCAGCGGGTTTCATTTGAGGACGACGCTGAAACCGCTTCGGTTTCAGCGGTCAAATCGAGCACCGCCTCGTCATCGATTTGGTGCAGACGGCCCCGGGCGCAGATAAAAACCAGGCGGCCGGCCGGTTGAAACGATAAGATCTGACTGGCGGGCGGCAGCGCGGCCACAATATCCTGACTATTGACGATTCTGAAAACCGGGATGGTGCGCATCATTTCGACAAAGCCCCGGTCGCCCACGCGCGGTGTCCCGAAACAATAGACGGCCTGCGGCCGAAAGCGGGCGGCCGCCAGCTGCGCCAGGGCTCCTCCCATACTGTGACCCGTAAAAAAACAGGGGGCGGCGAGACTTTCCAGGGCGGGCCGCAAGACATTCCAGATTTGCTCGAGCGCCTCGCAAAAACCACGATGCACCGTGGCATGCGCATTCCATTTTTCCGGACGAACGTCCAGATCAAGCAGCCAGTTGCGAAAGCCGGTGGTGCCGCGGAAGACCAGCACGCTGAAGGGCGCCGCCGCGCGGGTGGATTGGATCAGGGCGCACTGGGTTTCACGACGGTGGATGAAAAGGATTTCCTTGCAGGCCACTTTGGCCAGAACGTCATGACGCGTCAGCGCGCCAAGCTGTGCCGGGTCTTCATCCGGGTTGCGGCGGTAGATGAGGCGGCACATTTCACTGAGCCAGAAAGCATTGGCCGGATCAAAGTCGCTAAGACCCGGATTGAAGCGCGGCAACGGGTCGATGCCAAAATAGTCCCGGCCGCTGCCGGGCAGGGTCAACCCCTGCCAGCTGAAGTCCATCTGCATTTATCGAGAACTCCTCATACCATGGGGTCCATCTGGTGGGTCTCTCTGGCCGCCGGCGCGACCATTAGGCGGCGGCCCTGTGGGCGGCCTCACGGTCGTGCCCATCGAAAAAAGTCGTCATGGCCCCGAGGGCCTGCCGCCTGTCATGGGGGGTCGACAGGAAATGATCGCCCGCCAGGCGGACAAACTGCGCTCCCGGACAGATTTTCCGGATGGCGGCTTCATAATCCCTTGGATTTTCGAAATAGCGAAAGGCACGCAAGAGGTGATCATCACGCGAATATAAACAAAGCACCTCGGTACGCGCAAGCCGCACAGACCGCAACTGACGGGATGCCAGCCAGTCCATCAGGGTCTGCAGCAACCGAATGCGCCGCATGGCCAGCAGACCGAACTGGGTTCGGTTGATGGTAATGCCCGGCAGGAGAAATTCGGCATAGCGGCGCAGTTGGATCCCGAGATGCCCGGAGACCCAGTTGTCAGCCTGCAGACGACGGCGGAAATCCCAGAAGGAATGCAGCAGGTGGCGTGAGAACAACTGCGGGATGGCGTTGATCAGCACAAGCTTCGGCAGGGGTTCTCCCGTGTGATGAAGCGTGTGCAGCATCGGTATGGCCGCATAGCAGATGCCCACACCGTGCAGCGGCCGCGGAAAGTGCTCCGGCCGGCGTCGGGCCAGCGCCAGGAGGCATTGCGTGTCGCGGAAACTCTGACGGATGGAAAAGGGGCGGCTGGAGCGGCCATGGCCCGAGTAGTTGAAAGACATCACGTTGTAGCCGCGGGACTTGAAGGGCCGCAGGTAACGGATGGTCAACAGGCCGTCACCGCCCACCAACGGCGGCGCAAACAGGGTGCCCCGCGCCTGGCGAGGGCGCACCTGCATCCATTCCAATAGATGCCCGGCGCCATCCGGCTGCAACCGGTGTTCCCGCAGGCATTGGCGGACAGTTGGCGGTGCGGGGCGTCTCAACATGGCTTTACCCAATCCGTGGCCGGCTGCGGGTGTATGGGGGTGCGCGGCCCGGCCGCCGATCGTTAGTTGTGCCTTGGTTGCCGAAACGGGTTCGGAAAGCCAACGGCGGTTGTCCCTGGTCGCGGCCATCGGGTGCCCATTTGAATTGTTAGGGTTCGCAAGGTATGTGGCCGCCATGTCGGGTATTGGTTATGATAATGGCGGCGTAGCTTCAAGCATAATGAATCCGGCACCGAAATCAAGGGCGTGGCGATGGATTTGATTCACCACGGATCTGTGCTATCCGTTGGCCATGATCTTCACGTTTGAGACCATCGGCATCATTCACTCCTGTTTCAAGGAGAAATTTGGCATCCCTCGCCAGCCGGGGCTGGCGCCGGATGCGCGCGCCGTGCTGGAATTGAGGTTGCCCTACAGTCGGGTCGAAAACCTGCAGGGCCTGGAGGGCTACTCGCATGTCTGGATTCTTTACGTATTCCATGCGGCGCTGGCCCATCCGCATAAAAGCAAGGTCCGGCCGCCGCGGCTGGGCGGCAACCGCCGTGTAGGGGTTTTTGGTTCGCGCTCCCATTACCGGCCCAATCCCATCGGTCTTTCCGTCTGCGAGCTGGAGCGTTTGGAAATCTCCCGGGGACACGGGCGACTGTTGCTCAAAGGGGTGGATATTCTCGACCAGACGCCGGTGATCGATGTCAAACCCTATCTGCCTTATGCCGATGCCCTCCCGGAGGCGCTGGCCGGTTTGGCGCCCGATCCGCCGGTCCCTCTTTTCAGGGTCTATTTCAGCGCGGCGGCCGAGGCTGTACTGATGTCGCTGCCGCCTGATCAACGGGGCGCGTTGCGGCGTCTCATCGATCAGGTTTTAAGCCTGGACCCTCGCCCGGCCTACGATAAGCGGCGCGCCCCCCGAACGTTCTATGGCATGCGGCTCGCGTGCTGGGATGTTCGTTGGGAAATCCGACCGGACGGCATCCGGGTAAGCGATTTGATCCCCACCGCGGATGACTGAAACGGCCGCCTTCGTCCGAGGGGACTTGCGGTACGAACAGGCAGGACTATGTTTAGCCCATTCAGGCGCAGGATTTCTTTGGTGGCCGCAACATACCGCAACGCAGCAGAGGAGGTCTATCATGCCGATCAAGAAGATCCTTTGGCCCACCGATATGTCGGGACGGGCCCAAACCGCCCTGCCTTACGTCAATTCATTGACGGAACGCTATCAAGCCGAGATCCATGTCCTTTACGTCATCGAGGACCTGACGGCCCACCGCTGGTACGGGGAATTCGAGACCGATCATATCGACAAGATTTTGAAATGGGAAGAAAAGACCGCCAAAAAGCGCCTGCAGCAGCTTTGCAGCGATCATCTGGAGGGCTGTCCACTTTACGTGCGGCATGTGGCGGTGGGCGAACCGGCGCGTGAAATCCTCAATTTGATCGAGAACGAAAAGATGGATATGGTCGTCATGGCCTCGCGGGGGACGGAAGGCCAATTCGCCTTCGGTAGCGTGGCGGAGAAGGTCGTCAAGAACTCACCGGTTCCGGTGGTGACGATTCCGACCGCTTCCGCGCAGACCTAAGCACCAAACGGGACCGCGGGCAGATCCCATGCCGCTTGGGGTCCAAAGGCCGATGTAAGCGGCCAGGACGGCCATGGCCTATGAGGCGCCCAGCAATCCCCAAGTCAATCGCGGGGCCGAATGTTCCCCGCTATCAGACCAACCTTTTTTCAAAGCGAGCGAGACGATATGTTTCCCAAGGAGGTTTATCGAACCCGTCGTGCGCGCCTGGCTCAGCAGGTGCCGTCCGGGCTGGTGTTCCTTCCCGGGCACCCGGCCAGCCCGATTAATTTCGCGGACAACGTCTACCCCTTCCGGCAGGACAGCACCTTTCTCTATTTCGGCGGCCCGGACGTTCCCGGGCTTGCGATGCTGGTGGATTGCGATGCGAACCGATCGCTGCTTTTCGGCCGCGAAGCCGACGAAGACGAAGTCCTCTGGTGCGGGCCTTCACCGCCGCTGGAGCATTGGGCCCAAAAGGCGGCCTTCGATGGATGCCGGCCGCTGGCCGATCTCGAGGCGCAACTGCAAACCGCCCGCCGACAGGGGCGTTCGATCCATTACCTGCCGCCCTACCGGGCCGATCAGGTTTTGCTGTTCAGTCGGCTTCTGGAGATTTCACCCGATCAGGTTGCGCCGCAGGCCTCTTCGGACCTGATACGTGCGGTGGTGGCCCAGCGATCGGTTAAAAGTGACCAGGAGATTGCGGAAATCGAGATCGCCCTCGGTATTTGCCGCGGCATGTATCAGGCAGTCACCGCAGCCCCCCTTGGCAGTCAGGCGCCCATGGAGATCGTCGGTCGGATGGCGGCGGTGGTGGCCTCCCGTGAAAGCCGCTTTGCGTTTGCGCCGATCGTAACCCAACACGGCGACATCCTGCATGGGGGTGTCGGCCCTGAGCTGCTGGGGGACGATGGCCTGCTGATCGTGGACATCGGGGCCGAGTCACCCCGGGGGTATGCTTCGGATATGACGCGAACCCTGCCGATTCGCGGACATTTCGACACCCGCCAGCGTGAATTATACGAAATCGTCTTAAAAGCCCAGAAAACCGCGATTGCCGCGATCGCCCCCGGTAAACGCTTTCTCGATATCCACCTGCTGGCCGCGGAGGTCATCTGCCATGGTTTGCAGGAAGTCGGCCTCATGCAGGGTGCTGTCGATGAGGCCGTGGCCGAGGGGGCCCATGCCCTCTTCTTCCCCCATGGTCTGGGGCACATGCTGGGCCTGGATGCCCATGATATGGAAGCGCTGGGTGAAGACCGGGTCGGTTATGACGATGATACCCGCCGTCCGGCGCAGTTCGGATTGGCAGCCCTGCGCATGGGCCGTAAACTGGCCCCCGGATTTGTCGTCACCGTGGAGCCGGGCATCTATTTCAACGCCCGCCTGATTGCACGATGGCGTAGCGAGGGGCGTGCCGAGGCGTTTATCAACTACGAAAAACTGGCCGCCTATGAGGGTCTCGGCGGCATTCGTATCGAGGACGATATCCTGGTCACGGAGAGCGCCGGCCGGGTGCTGGGGCCCACAATCCCCAAGTCGGTGGCAACGGTGGAAGCCTCGTTGAAGTAATCCGCTTGTAACGTGATACCCGGGTTAGCAGGCCGTCTTGGTGGAGAGGCAACATCGGGAGCGATCCCAAGTCGGTCCTGATTGGAAAATGGGCGGTCTGTTTTTTTCCCCACGGCAACCAACCGCGCTGCGGGGGTATTGGAAACCGTTACCGGGGGGGAAACGGACGGCGTCGGATGAATTGAATGGCAATGCCTCGCTTGTCGTGCCACACGATTTTGCCATAACGTTTGATGTCTTCATTGTTTTTACCGAAAGGCCCGGCCACCACCACCTCCTGTCCGACCACGAAGCGTTCTTTGGTTTGGACGTATATGCCCCCCTGGCTCATGTTTTTTATCGTCCCGCGGAACAATTCCCGGTTGGCGGAGAAATGGGTGTCCTCGGAGCAGGGGGTCCGCCTGTAAATCCTGGCCTCTTTGTTGTCGCGCCGACGAAAACCACGTTCGAAGGCTTCGTCGGAGCTTTGCTTCGCGCCAGTTTTTTTCGGCTTTGAACGGGTTGGTTTCATGACTGCCGCCCAAGATCTTGAAGATGAACCCCGTCAATCGGTGCAAACAATAGTTTTTACTACAAATTCATTCTGTACTTGTCAACCCCCTACCATCCGAAAAATTGAAAAAACCCAATGTTTTCGGCTCCGTCGCCAACCTTCACTCGAAGATAGCGCAAGTTGCGCTGGGGCCAAAGACGATCGCCGGCCGGCAGCCGCGAAGATTTGTATCACGAGAGTTGTGTTTTAACAGATGCTTTGATAAATTTATCAGGTTAGGCTGAATTCGCTATTTTCAAGAAACCTAATGGAATACGGTGATTTCCGACCCGCTGCCGGGTGCTCGCCGACGCAGCCGGCAGCCGGGTTTAAATCGATAAATACATGAACGCTTCTGAACCAACACAATTTGGGAAATATTGGCTGACCGATCGCATCGCGGTCGGGGGGATGGCCGAACTCTACCGCGGCAAAATATCGGGTGACGAGGGATTTGAAAAAGCGGTGGCCGTCAAGAAAATCCTTCCCCATCTGGCCGCCGAGCAGGACGCCGTCAATTATTTCATCGATGAAGCCCGCCTGGCCGCCCTGCTTCAGCATCCCAACATTGCGCAGATCTATGACTTCGGTCGTCTGGAAGAATCCTATTTCATTGCCATGGAATATTTGTTTGGCAAGGATCTCAAGACGGTGCTCGCCACGGCCGAAGCCCGCAACATGCCCCTGTCGCTGGAGAACGCCCTCCATATCGCCTCCCGGATTAGCTCCGGGTTGGATTACGCCCACAATATGAAGGATCTCCAGGGCAACCTCCTGAACATCATTCACCGCGATGTCAGCCCGCAGAACATTTTCATCACCTACGACGGCCAGGTGAAAATTATCGATTTCGGTATCGCCAAAGCCGCCAGTCGCATTACCAGCACGCGCTCGGGTGTCATCAAGGGCAAAGTGGCTTACATGTCACCCGAGCAGGCGGAAGGCCGCGAAGTCGACCACCGGGCCGACATTTTTTCAGTAGGCATCCTGATTTACGAAATGGTGACTGGACGATTCATGTACGAGGGCGATGCCATGGAGATTCTCTCCCGGGCCCGGGAAGCGCAATATGTTCGCCCGGAGCGAATCGTCCGTGATCTTCCGGAATGTGTGGTATTGATGCTTGATATGGCGCTTGCCCGGGATACCCGGACGCGCTATGCCTCATGCGGCGAGATGCTGTCGGATCTGGAAGACTGTATCTACCACCTCAATTTCCGGCCCAGCGACCAGAAACTGGCCCAGTACATGAAAAGCCTTTTCGAAGGCGATTTCGCCTCCGAAGAAGCTTCGATGACCCGTGCCCTGCGGCGGGTCATGCCGACGGATTCAGCCCTGGACGCCGCCGGCGATCGTCCCCCCGCCTATCAGGAAACCATGATCCTCGACCGCGATGCAGCGGCCCGTCGACCCAAACGCTGGCTGTGGGTCGGGTTGGTCCTTGTGCTGGCCATGGTCGCGGGGGCCGGCTACTGGCACTTCTATCGTCCTTTTACCCAAGAAAAAGACGGGCCCGTCGTCGTGCACGTCCCCATCGATGCGGCCCCCCGGAACACTGCGGAACCATCCCGCACAGCGGTCGTCAAGTCCATTCCATCCGATACCAAGGAGGGTAAAGAGACAGGGGACGCCCCGGTTTCCCAAGCGCCCGATCCGCGTATCGCCCAAGGATTGCAAAAGGCCGATCAGTATCTGCGGGCCTGGAATCTCACATCCCCTGCCGGCCGCAATGCCTATGATGCATATCGCCGGGTTCTGAAACTGGACCCGGACAATGCCGAGGCCCTCAAGGGGTTGAAGAAAATAGGGGGGCGTTATGCCGATCTGGCCGACAAGGAGTTGAAGCGCGGCAATCCCGATAAAGCCATGGGCTACATCAAAACCGGTTTGGGGGTGGATGCCGCCAACCGCCGCTTGTGGGTTCTGCGCGAGAAGATCAATCTCCAAACCGAGCAAGCGCGCCAGAAAAAAATCCAGAGTCTGCTGATCAAGGCCAACGATCGGATTGCCAGCCTGCGTTTGACCAAACCACCGCGGGACAATGCCCTTTATTATTTTCGGGAAGTGCAGAAGATTGACCCCGACAATGCCGAAGCCCGCCGGGGGCGGCGCAAAATCGCCGATCGCTACGCCGCTCTGGCAGAAAAAGAGATGAACCGTTTCCGTTACGACGATGCGCGGCGTTTTATCGATACCGGCCTCAAAGTCGATCCCCGGCACAAGCAACTGCTGGCCTTGAAGACCGAGATCAATAAACGGCTCGATCAGCGGGTGATGCGCAGCCTCAAGAATATTTTCAATTAGAACCCCTATAGGTGGTTTCAGGTTTCAGGTTTCAGGTTTCGGGTGTCAGGTGTCAGGCGGCCATCGAGCCGAAGTCGAACCCTTTACTAACAACTGAACACTGACACCTCTGCAAGGGCTCCCCGTCACTTACATACAAGGTTTCAGGTTTCGGGTGTCAGGTGTCAGGGAAAACAGGGTAGAACCCGAGCCAACCGCCTGAAACCTGAACACTGAAACCCGACACCTAGCAACCATTTCTTTGCCCCCAACCCTTGATAGCCCCTGAAAGTCACGCGTTAGCGCGATCACGCCCGGCGGTGGCCATCAGCCCACCGTCAGGATCGTGGTGCCCGTGGTGTTGCGGGCTTCCAGATCGCGGTGCGCTTGGGCGGCTTCCGCCAGGGCATAGGTTTGCCGGATGTCCACACGCACGGCTCCCTGCTGCACAACTTCGAAAAGATCGGCAGCATGCGCCAGCAGGTCCTGGCGTTCGGCGGTATAGGTCATCAGGCTGGGCCGGGTCAGGAACAGGGATCCCTTGGCGGCCAAAAGGCCGGGATCGATGGGGCCGACCGGCCCGGACGCCTGACCGAAAGACACCAGCATGCCCATGGGGCGGAGGCAATCCAGGGATTGCATGAAAGTGGCCTGACCGACCGAGTCGTAGACGACGTCGACACCCCGGCCCTCCGTGATCTCCCGGACGCGCTCAACGAAATCCTCGCTTTGGTAAAGCACCGGGTGGTCACACCCGCTGGCACGGGCCAGTTCGGCCTTGGCTTCCGTTCCCACGGTTCCGATCACCCGGGCCCCCAGATGGTGCGCCCACTGGCAGACCATCAGTCCGACGCCGCCGGCGGCGGCGTGGATCAAAATGGTATCGCCTTTTTTGACCGGGTAACAGCCATAGAGCAAGTAGCGGGCGGTCATGCCCTGGAGCATCATGCCAGCGGCCTGCGAGGCGTTGATGGCATTGGGCAAGCGCACCAGGCGATGGGCAGGGATCAGGCGGCTTTCCGCGTAGGCACCGGGAGGTAGACCGGCATAGGCCACGCGATCGCCGGGCGTGAAGGCCTCCACGTCCGCACCGACCGCATCGACGATTCCGGCGCCCTCCATGCCAGGGATGGCGGGCAACTCACCCACCGGATATAGGCCGGTGCGGTGGTAGACATCGATGTAATTGAGCCCCACGGCTTCATGTTTAACCCTCACCTCGCCGCGTCCCGGATCACCCGGGTCGAAAGGTTCCCATCGAAGAACTTCAGGGCCTCCGGTGGTATGCATGACGATGGCATGGCTCATGTGCTTTCTCCCTTGCTATGGTGAAGGTCGCTATGGGTCACCAGCGCTCATCTCCGGTGGCTTACGCTCAAGGTTTAAGGACGGCTTAAAGTGCTGTCAATTGGCGGTCGGCATCGGCGCGCGGTGTAACTTTACAGCCGATGCACCTGCAGCACCGCATCAGGGATCGTGCGGCGGGCCAGATCCAGCATATGCCGGTGGTGCGTGAAGAAAATCACCTGGGTGCGTTCGGTAAGCTCCGCCAGAACTTCCAGGGTGGCCACCGCGCGGGCATCGTCGAAGCGCAATAGAATGTCATCCACCACAAAGGGTAGTGCTTCGCTGTGGCCGAAGTATTGCTCGATGCTGGCAAGTCGCAAGGCCAGGTAAAGTTGATCGGCGGTGCCATCGCTCAGGGCCTCGACCGTAACCTGCTCTTCGCTGTCTACGCGCAGCCCTACAAGTACCGGGTTGCCGTGTTCGTCGTATTCCGCGCGCAGGCCGCTGAAAGCGCCCGTCGTCATCCGGGCGAACAGGTCGCTGGCCCGTCTGATCAGGGGGCCCTGGTGCTTTTCCCGGTACCGTTCGATGGTTCGGGCCAGAATCGCGGACGCCAATTTGAGGCGGGCGTATTTTTCCACATCGGCGTCCAAGCGTGCCAGCAGGCCTTCGGCTTCCTCGGCGTGCGCCGCGGCGGCGGCGCGGCCGTCCATGTGCCTGAGCTCGGCTTGCTCGGTGCCGATGGTTTGGTGCAGGGCGGTGCGTTCCTGTTCCAGACGCTCGATGTCGCGCGAAAGCTGCTCCAAATCCGATGGGATGCGATCCGCATGCTCGGCGCTGGCCGCTTCGCTAAAAGCCTCGACCGTGGCGCCGGCACCCAGGCGGCGTATGCGGTTGTCGAGGGCTTCGCGCTCCGCCGTGAGCTGCCGGCGTTTCACGGCGCGGCGTTCCACCTCCGGCAGCGCTTCGGGCTGTTGACAGCCGGCCTCCCGGCAGAGCGCCTGAATCAGGGTCTCGGCGTCATCGTGTTGTTTCTGTGCGCTTTCCTGATCGCTGCGGGCTTTGGCAAGTTGCTGTGCGAGGCTTTGACGCGCCGACTGCGATTCCCGCGCCGTGTTCAGGCGGGCGTTGAGCAGCTGGGCGGCCCGATCCCGGGGTTGGTCCTTTAGATCGGGGGCCAGAGGATCGACCAGATCATCGACCCGGGATCGAAAATCCTCGGCATCGCGGTCGATTCCCTGAATTCGTTTGCGCAGGATATCGGCCTCATCGCGTTGGGCCCGGGCTTCACGCAGGCGCTCGATGATGGCGAGCGCAGCCTGCGGGCGGGTATCTGCTTCGATTCCCAGGCGGGCGACTTTCTGCCCCCACAGGCTTTGCCATGCCTGGTGATCGGCTTCCAGGCCGGTCATGGCAGCCTGCAGGGTTTGACGGGTTTGGCCATTTTTCAAGAGCGCCTGGGCGATCGCATCGATGCGGGCCTGGCGTTGTTCCTGGTGGATGACATGCGACCGCGCCTTGGCGTACAGATCGGCCAGTGAATCGGATGGGGCGGCCGTTTTTCCGGCGTTGACCATGGCCTGGACTAGGCGGGCCCTCAGGTTGTCAATTTCGGCGGAGGTCCGCTCGGCATGGGCCTGTTGCGAGCGGAGTCGGTCAAACTTGTCCTGGATGGTCTGGATGGCGATCAGCCAGGAGCGCATTTCGCCCGGTGAAGCCGGTTGAATACCCGCGGTGTCCCAGATTTGACGCCATTCGTCGTCCAGGTCGGTTTGGGCCTTGCGGGTGGCCTGGATGGCGGTTTCAATCGTCTGCCGCTCCTGGGCGTAATGCTTCTGGCGGGCCTCGAGCAGGCTTTTGCGACTGACCTGCTCGGCCTCACGCCTGAGACGATCGGCAATCGCATCGGCGCGCTGCATGCTGGTTTCAAAGGCTTCGGGCAAGGGGGCCGGGCCTTCGGTACCAGCGACGAACTGTTGTTCATCTTCCCTGGCTGGCGGGCGGTCTTCCAAACGGCGCCTTACGAGCCGCCATCCCCTGTCGCGGCGTGCGCGTGCGGCGGCGAGATCCTCTTCCGTGGGCACGTCCTGGGCAAAGATCATGGCCCGCAGTTCGATTGCGTTGCGGGCCAGTTCCTCCGCGTTCTGTTTATTTTCCGCCTGCTGTCTGGCAAGCTGGCCGGCCAGCGCATCAAACCGCGCTTCGAACTGCGTGATACGCTCTTCCGAAGGCGTTGGCAGATCGTCGAGTTCTTCCAGATTGCCGCACCACAGGTCCTGACGCTTAAGCGCCTGCCTGAGGTTTTTCAAGTCGGCGGCAATTTCGCTGCGGGCGGTGGCCAGTTGTTTTTCAAGGGGGCCGGCATCCTGGGCGGTCTGCAGGGCGACTTTCAGCTCCTCAACGTTACCGGGGGCCGTCATCGCCTCCCGCTGTTTTTCGAGGAGCGTGATCTCCGTTTCCAGATGACGCAATCCTTCCCGCGTCGTATCCAAGCGGGTTTGCAAGCGCTCGTGGCGTTGAACCAGCTCCTGGATTTCGCTGACCAAAACGGGTGAAAGATCAAGGGTCTCAGCAGAGGCCTGCGGGGCGTCGCGGTCCGCAGCTGGCATGCTGCTGGCGGCCTGTCGGTAAAGCAGGTGCATGCGTGCCTCCAAGCGCGGGCGATCCTGCCGGGCTTTATTGAAACTCCCCAGATCCTGCTGCAGCGCTTCCACCAGTGCCGCGTGCGCCAGCAGCTGCTCGGGCACCTCGAAAGCGTTTACCTGCTGGCCAAGCGCCTCGATCATGGTTTGCGCACGCTGCCGGTCACGGGCGGCGATTTTGAGCCGGTTTTCCGTCTCACGGCGCGTATCACTGAAATTATCCGGCAGCTCCGGGATGCCGGCATAGCCCTCCAGAGCGGCAT